>CAYMVZ010000014.1:0-34130 GCA_964394335.1 uncultured Nitrospinota bacterium
GTATTTTTTTAAAAGTATGCCCTAGTGGGACATTATCTCACCGCCGTTCTCACTTTATTTCTTCAAGATCAACGTAAGCAATAACACCAGTTACGGATTTGTCAGGGTAAATTTCCCTCAGAATTTTCAGATATTTTCTCAACTGTCTTTTGTAAATATTCTCATCTTTTTCTTTTTTACCGGTTTTAAAATCCATTACTGTTACAGATTCTTTGTCAATAATTATCCTATCCATTCTCAACAGGTTTCCCATATGGTCAGTAAATTCCTGCTCATTTTTTATTGCTCTACCATTAGCCGGTAAAAAATACTTTTTTACTTCCCTGTTGAGAAGAAATTTTACGATTATTTCTATTATTTCTTCGGAAGAAAGACCCTCTCTCACCTCATCTATAACTTTTTTAACAATCTCTTTGATATCTTTTTTAAGTTCTTTTTCGTTCTCATAAGATGGATATTCTACATAAGACAAAACTCTGTGGATTAATTCTCCTCTTTCTTTCTCTTCAATATGAATTATTTCTCCGGTGTGAATATTGTATTTTGGCATTCTGCTGTGGTGGTATGTGAAAAACCGGCTTTCCGACTTTTCCGGTTTTTGCGATACCAGGCCGGGTTTGGGTGCGGGTTGAAATTCATCAACGGGCAAAAGTTCAAAAGGAAACTTGTCTTTAACCCCTTTTACACCTATTACATACAGTTCATTTTTCGCGCGGGTAAAGCTCACGTATAGGCTGTTGAACCTGTTTACTCTTTCCCTGATTTTGTTTTCATCATAAACGAGCGCTAAATCAGGATTATTTTCAACAATTTTTTTGGTAAGTTTCAAAAGTTTCGTATCCTTATCTCTTTCGCTAATAATATTATAGCCTGCGGGCCTGTCAAGCTTTTCACCATAAAGCAAATTAATAACAACCGGGAAACCGAGTCCCTTGGCTTTGTGTATTGTCATTACCTTTACAGCATTAAGTCCTTCCGGTACATTAATATTCCATTCGCTTTCCTGTCCCGGCTCTCCGGCATAATCGAGAAAATCTTTTATATTATTGTTTCCCCTGTCTTCAAAATCTTTTATTACCTCAAGGATTTTTATGAGAGAGGCTTCTTCATCTTTAAAAGTTTCAAAAATCATAAATATTCTTAATACCTCATTAACGAGATCGTAAAGAGGCAGATAACCGGAGGATTTGAAAAGACTTTCAAAAAAATCTCCCCATATTTCGGGGTATTCGGCTTGAAAGGATTTATATAAAGGAGAATTATTCCTGCTATTAAAGAAAAAGGAGTGGATTTTTCCGGAATCAATATCAACCTTATCGGATTTTTTAAGGGCTTTGAAAAGTATCTCTCCAAGGCAGAAAGTCGCGAAGGCCAAATCGTCCAAAGGAGAACTTAAAAAATTCAGCAAAGATACGATCTCATTTGTTATTTTTCTTATCCTGACGTCAAGGCTGCTATATGGAACAAACGGTATATCCATTTCATTCAGCCAGGCAGAAACCCGAATTACGTTCTCATTCTTTGAAGTTAAAATAGCAATATCTCCATACCTGTAGCCCCTTTTTACCGCTTCATGAATAATCGTCCGTATTTTTTCTTTTTCATTATAATTTTCGCTTTTATCAATCATGCACACTTCCATATACCCGGCGTCTGTACCCCTATCTTTTACTTCCTGGCTGTAGTTGGTAAGGCCGCTTTTTTGCGCCGCTTCGGAGTATTCGGAATTCAATAATTTTTCTTTAAAAACCTTATCATTAAAATCGAGTATTTTTTTACGGCTTCTGAAGTTGTGTGTAAGTTCTTTCACCGAATGACCGGACGAAAGGAAAGGAGATTTTGTTTCAAATTCCTTCATAATTCTATAATCCGCCTCTCTGAACCCGTAAATGGACTGCTTGGTATCGCCAACCACAAAAAGACTGCCTCCTTCCGACAAAGAATTTTCTATAAGGGGATGAAGGTTCGACCATTGGATAGGAGAGGTGTCCTGAAACTCATCAATTAAATAATGGAAAACTGTTTCTCCAATTCTAAAATAAACATCCGGAACTATTTGAGAGTCCATATAATCGGACAGCATTTTGTTTATATCTTCTATAAATATTTTTCCTTCCTCTCTTTTTATTTTTTCCAGAGTTTCTTTGAAAGCGGAGTAAAATTTTAAGTAGGGGTTACAATAAGAAAGGGCATAATACTTAGTGTAAAGAGATATCATCTCTTTGAGCTTTTGCCATTCAAGGTCAAGCCCCTCAAGTACCTTAATGCCGCATAAATCTTTTTTGCCTGGTTTTTTAACAGGCAGGATTTTGAATCCTTTTCCTATTAAATCCGGAAATTGCTTCTTTTTAACGCTTTCTAAAATAGTGTTGTAACTGCTGCTCTTGCTCCTTTCAAGATGAGACTCATTGATTAAACTTTCTATCCTTTCAACCTGCCCGGTAATTGAGTTTTTTACTTCTTTCATCTTCTTTGAATAATCGACAATATTTATATTGCTTCCGGCAGAAGAGAGTTTCCTGTAGATATTTTTCACTTCATTAGTTACGGTTTTTGTGGGTTCCCATACATATGTGGAGCTTTTGCTTTTACTTTCCATCACAAGCCTGACAATATCTTTCAGCAATTTACCTTCTTGAGAGTTGTCCTTTACCATTCTAAGAAAAAGGTTAAACGCGTATTCCATAACACTATCGTCATCTAAAAGAATATCGAAGTCAGGGTTATAACCGAAATCAATAGCGGAAGATTTTAAGACCGTTGTCATAAAACTGTCCAGGGTTTTGACCTGAAAATCCGAGTAGTTATCGAGTATGGAGTCAATTACGCGGCCTGATTTTTCTTTTAGCTCGTTCCGGTTTAGAGATATTATCGCCGCAATTTCATCTGTTTTATCCGGCTCCTCCAGATAAATCCCTTTAAGCCACTGGAGGATTCTTTCTTTCATTTCCTTTGCCGCGTTATTGGAGAAGGTAACGGCAAGGATGTTCCGGAGTCCGCTGTGGGGAATTTTGTCTGACAATAGAAACTGAACATATCTCTTTGTGAGAGTATGCGTTTTGCCGGAACCCGCGGACGCTTTTAAGACAACAAAATGGGGGAAAAGAATATCTTTATCTTTTTTAAGAACAGAGTTAGACATTTAAAGTATCTTAAAGTGTTTGCAATTCAAACAGTTCCTTTGTATCATAACAAAATTGTGCTGAGGGGTCAGGTGACAGGGACCAAGGGTCAGTTTTTTCTGATCCCTGATAACCGATCCCCGATCTCTTTTTTTTAGAGTGATTTATTATGGTTCAAATTCTTGATTTTGAAGAACCGATTTTTAATTTAGAACGAAAAATTGATGAATTAACCGGCATGTCCAAAGGGGGACAGGTTAACATAACGGATGAGATTCGGCATCTGAAAAAAAAAGTCTTCAGGATGCAGAAAGATATCTTTTCCCGGCTTTCACCCTGGCAAAAAACGCAATTAGCTCGCCACCCGTACCGACCTTATACGCTTGACTACATAAAGCATATGATCACCGATTTTACCGAGCTTCACGGCGACCGGCATTTTGCTGACGGCCACTCCGTGGTAGGAGGACCGGCAAAATTCGAAGAAAAGCCTGTGATGATTGTTGGTCATCAAAAAGGGCGGGATACTAAAGAAAAAGTTTTTCGTAATTTCGGCATGTCACAACCTGAAGGATACCGAAAGGCGCTCAGGTTAATGAAAACAGCGGATAAATTTAACCTTCCTATTATAACTCTTCTTGATACTCCGGGCGCTTATCCAGGCATTGAGGCGGAGGAAAGAGGGCAGGCGGAAGCCATTGCCAGAAATCTGAAGGAGATGAGTGATCTCTCTGTTCCGGTTATTTCTGTAATAACAGGCGAAGGGGGCAGTGGAGGCGCTTTGGCCCTGGGTATTGGAAACAGGGTATTGATGTTGGAACATTCTATTTACTCTGTTATTTCGCCGGAAGGGTGTGCTGCAATTCTATGGAACGATCCTGAAAAAGTACAAGATGCTGCTCACGCGTTGAATTTAACCTCCGATGATTTACTTAAATTAAAAGTCATTGACGAAATTGTAAAAGAACCCCCTGGCGGCGCCCACCGAAATCATAAGCACATGGCGTCTATTTTAAGACGTGTTCTGCGACGTCATTTAGAAGAATTAGGACAAAAAACACCTGAAGAACTCATTAAAGACCGCCACGAAAAATTTCAGAACATGGGCAGTTTTATTGAATCGTGATAGTCAAAAATGATTGCCACAAAGAACCCTTTTAAAACATTAGACAGGATAACAGGATGAGCAGGATATATAAAAAATCTTGTCTATCCCGTTAATCCTCATATGGATGACCGTCCGTCAAGGTTAAACAGGCCAATATAAAAAATTATTTTATTCAATGAGTGGCCTTAATTTGTCATTTTCAGGGTTCAGCCAAAGCAACAATTACCCGGCAGCCACTTTTTTTAGGCAAGGCACCGGTTTATGATTTCTCAAATTATGCCATAAGTCCCAATCCTGTTGCAGGTTCATCCAAAATTTGGCGCCAGTTCCCAAAGCCTCTCCAAACGCTATTGCGGATGCGGCGGTTACTCCCCTTCGCCCATTTATGATTTCATTCAGCCTTGCATAAGGCCATTTTAAATGATGGGCCAATTCTGACTGCGTTATTTCCAATGGTTCCAAAAATTCTTTCAATAGCATTTCTCCCGGATGGGTCGGCGGACGGTTTTTAGGCAGCATATTATTCTCCTGTTAATGGTAGTCTACAATTTCAACGTCAAAAGCATTGTTTTCCTCCCAACGGAAAACTATTCGCCATTGATCGTTAATTCGAATACTCCAAAATCCCTTATAATCTCCTGATAACTTTTCCAGCTTGTTCCCGGGTGGGATGTTTAAAAAGTTTAAAGACGGCGCCGAGTTTATTTGGTCCACTAACCTTCGTGCCTTCGGATGCAGCGCCTTCTGCAAGTTTCTGGCGCTTTTGCTGTTTACACCATCGTAAATATCCCGGGTGGTTTTCCCGCTGATCTTTTTTATCACTGAGATACTATATCATATATCGATATACGAAACAATACAACCTTCTGTGCCCCCCAATTCAGATACCCAGTCGCTGAAGAGGCACCGGCTGTCCGAAAACTAACGTTCTAAGCAAAAAGGCGGATCTTTACACAATCAATAATTTTTCCAAGTTCATACCACTCCTGCGCTTCGCCTTGTAAATGAAGGCTTAGCGCTTCAGGGTATCCGAAAACTCTCATTTTCTGTCATTTCGAGCGAAGCGAGAAATCTGAACTTTTTGAAAATAGGAAGGTTGAAGATTTCTCCTTGCAGTCGAAATGACAAATACAAGCATTTTTGGACAGCCTGATGAAGGGGAGGTCATGGATGAATATTTTTCCCGTTGTCAGTTATTTTCGGACACCCAGAATAAGCGGTCGGCTTTCAGTTTTATTCGCAATGCCGGAGGAGGTATTGCATTCCAAAAAAAATCAGCGGGCAGCTATCAGGGATCAAGGGATTGTTTCTTTATTTGAAGTTTGTTTAACGGTGGGTAATATCATTTGATTGGTTTTTGAGCGGGTTTCGCCGACGGAAGAGACGCGGATAGCGGGTTTATCGAGGACAGGGCACTTGTTTTCACATATTCCACAACCTATACAAAGGTCCGGGTCCAGGAAAGGCCGTTTAATCTTTTTTACTTGCCCTTCTCTTGTCACCACTTCTTCTTTCCTAAACCAGATAGCTTTTGGAGACGTTGGGCATACTTCTTCACATACAATACATGTTCTGTTCATAGCCCACGGCAGGCAACGTCCTCTGTCAAAAAAAGCCGTTCCAATCTTTATCGGTTCTTTATAAGGTTTTTTTCCTATCTTTTCCTCGACTGATATATTACGGATAGCCCCTGTGGGACACACCTGACCGCATAAAACACAATTGTATTCACAATATCCGATTTTGTTTATCAGGAGCGGGTCCCAGATTCCTTCAAAACCACCTTCAAGCAGGGCGGGTTGTAATACATTGGTCGGACAAACTCGCATGCACTCGGAACATTTAATACAACGTAGAAGAAAATCTTTTTCCGTGAGGGCTCCGGGTGGCCGTATAACATCGGCTAACGCTTTATTTTCCCCGGTCAGAGAAGACTTCATCATTGGAAATAATACAAACGCGGCAATACCAGTTTCCAGCAAACGGCGGCGGCTGATATCAAAAGACTGATGGATGGAACTCCGCTCCTCAGCGAGGCCGTAATGAAGGGCATCATCAGGACAGGATGCGATACAGTTCATGCAAACATGACATTCATTGACCCTGAGATTGGAATGGGGATCGCACCCGCCTTGGCAATGTAGCAGGCATTTTTTGCAGTCTGTACATTTCTCTACATCTCGCCTGATCCGCATAATGGAACCAAAAGACATAACCCCTAACAGAGCGCCAAGAGGACATAGTACTCTACACCAGAATCGGGTAATGAAGCGGTTTGCAAAGAGAACAGCTAAAAACAACAGCGTAATCAGTATCCCACCGTTAAAAACAGGCTGTTTCAAGTAAATAAGTTCCCCCCAGTTATACAGAGCGGGAAAACCGGAAACAATGAAAGCCCTTGAGATAAAGGCAATCGGGTCAAGGAGACCTATTTGAAGTGTTCCGGAAGCAGCAAGAACAGCAAAAGTAACAAGTATATAATATTTGAAACGAAACATTTTGCGATATTCATTTTCTTCATGGTTTTCCGATGTTCCTTTCTTATTCAAAAAAAAGCTGATCCATTGATTTAGAATCCCGAGAGGACAAATCCAGGAACAGAAAAAACGGCCGAGAAATAAGGTCGGGATAATTATTAATAAAGAAAGGATCAGCCCTTTATAAATAGTCCCGCTGGTAAAGAACGAAAAGATAGAAACCAGTGGATTGATTTCAAGAAACAAAGAAACTTCATAGCCCTTTAGGTTTCTGAAGTCGGTAATGACCAGCAAATATACAAAAAGCGCGAAAAAAAAAGCCGCGTAAATTCTTCTTAAATTTTGTAAGCTCATAAAATCAATTTGACACAGATGTTCACTGATTAAATATGATTAAAAAAATCATAAAGCGGAGAGGCTCCGCAACCAAATGGAGCTTCCGCTCCAATGGACAAACAAAAAACTTGTTCAAAAAACAAACCTTTTACAGATTAATATTATAAATTTATTTCCTCAACATGGATTGAGCGCCAGTCGGATGTTCCCAGGCCACGCTTTTCAGCAAGCTTGATAAATGGGACATCATCCTTTTTTAAATCAAGAAATTGTAAGGAGTACGAATCAATAGCTACTTCATCGAGTCCCGCTATGATTGTATTTTCTATAGAGACGTCAGACAGGTTTCCCCCTGTTGGCCCATTTTTCTTTAAAACCCTCGTGGCATCCATAACAGTTAAAGTAGGACGAACTGCCTGAGCAAGATCCACAATAGAGGTGTTAATGTCCTGGTGCAATTGGTTACGTTGTCCTCCCAGCACTCCGTACCAGTTTTTCATTGCAAGGGTACATTTGCTTAATGAATGGTTTTTGACTATGGGAACATTAATCACTTTATCGGCTTCGTGATAAAATTTTGAGACAGGCCATATTTTGAGTAATTCTCCTTTCATATCAGTAAGCACAAAATCGCTTTCACCGGTGAAAAGAATTTTTCCCCCTGATTGTAGTACCGCATTTTCAATACCTGATCTGGCAAAGCACCGGTAGGGGTCATTAATTGACACATCTGTAACGAGAATTTCAGAGGCTTTTGCTTCCCTGCATAGTTTAACAACGGCGGATACCAGTTCAGGGTTGGTGTTTGCCGCCTGTTCCGGCTGACGATCCCAGCCGACATTTGGCTTTATCAGGACTTTATCTCCCGGCTGAATAAACTTTGTGATTCCTCCAAGTTTTTCCAGAGACGCCCGCAGCATCTTTCCCGTATCGGTTCCTCTCGCAACAGTCATTTTTGCATATACATTAGAAACAGGAACTCGAAAGTCTTTAAATGCATAAACTTTGCTTTTGATTTTCCTAACTGGTTCTTTACTATAGAAGAGATAGCCCCATGCGCCGGTGCTTAATGCGACTCCGCAGGTTATAGCCGATTTTTTTATAAATTGTCTCCGGTCTAATGCCGGTTCTTTTTTATTGTATTTAGAGGTCATAATTTAAATGTTAAGGAGAAAGGGAGAAATGGAGAATTTTATCTATTTCTTTTTAACTCCACACGTCTAATATCAATCTTAAAATCCGCAAAATTGACTAAAAGTCCTACATCCTTATTGAGCGCTTTTAAATATGATCTGACTTGTGCATAATACTTTTTATGCATTTCTTCCACAGTTTTAAGCTCAACGACAACTTCACCTTCAATTAATAAATCAATCTTATGAGTACCGACTTTGATACCAAGGTACTCCACATTGACAGCTTTTTCAGATTCGAAAGTGAGTTTTTTTCTTTTAAGTTCAATTATTAAAGCATTTTGATATATACTTTCTAAAAATCCTGGACCCAACTCCTTATGAACGTTTATACAGGTTTCGATAATTTTATCGGTTAATTCCTCTTTTCTCCATTTCCCCATATTCTCCCTATCCCCTTTATTCGTTTATCAGGCTGTTAAGAAACTCCTTCAATGTTTTGTCATTTAAAGAGCCATAAATACCAAAAAGGTCTTTATTTAATGGAATTAAGAACCAGTCCCCTTCAAAGGGATCTAAAACTTTATAATAATTTTGCTCTTTATATTGTAGCACTTGAGATTCAATATTATCTTTTTTAAAAAAATCAGTATACTGATTTAGAAGTTTCTTGATTTCATCATTATTACCTTCTATCAAAAACGCCGTGAACCTTTCTCCATCAATTTCATATTTCTGTTCATATACATTATTGACAAAACTCAGCCCATGATAATTTTCCTTAATGAATTTATCAGTGTTTACTCTCCTTCCATCCCGGGGAAATTTCTCAAACTGCGGCAATGAGTTTTGAAGATCACCGAATTTTTTTTCAATTTCCCCGGCAAATTTAACAAGTGGAGCATTCTCTTTGAACGCGCTAATTTTTATGTAGTACTGCCCTTTAATAAAGTTTAATGTTTTTTGAGTAAGGAAACCCCGAAAACCCACTTCGACAGGAGTCGCGTTTTCTCCGGATTCATCCATTATGATACCAAAGGCATTTTTACTTTTTCCCATATCATATATATCAACTACGAAATCAGAATTATTCTGTTCAGAAGATTCCGATGAATAATCCGCCACAGCAAGCTTTACAAATCCTAACGCTAAGAAATATTCCGCGTGACCATTAATATATTCATAAAGGTTTTCCCTGGTAAATTGGCGGATTTGACCTACCCGCTGATAGGTGTCATTTTTTTGGGGAAGATAGGAAGTAACTAATGACTTGGAGGGGGTATCGGTTTGAAAGTTTAGCAATCCCGGATCATAATTCTGCCCGTTCATATAAATAATTATAGCTATTATTGGGAGTAAAGAAAGAAGGAGATAACGATAAACCATTATTCAATTGTCAATCGTCAATTATAAATTGTCAAGTAAAGAACCCCGTGCTTCCGCACGGAGTATACAGGGTTGTTTTTTTTATGATTAGCAGGAAAAAACTATCCAGTTAATCCATATTTTCTATCAAAAATTATCTTAGCGCTTGTTTCCCTTAGTCAGGCCGTCCGAAAACGGTAGAATTTGTCATTTCGACTGAAAGGAGAAATCTTGAACTTCTATATGATCAATGGATTAAGATTTCTCGCTCCGCTCGAAATGACAGGTACATGCAGTTTTCGGTTAGCCTGGGTCTAAGGGGGCATGCTATTTCAGCATAACTAATTTTTCTGTTGTTTCATTCCAGGCTGCTAACCAATACCAGAGATACATAATTCCAAAAACAAATAACAGAGCGATCAACCAGCTATTGAAGATATCCGGGAGAAAGCCCCTTTTAAAATAAGAATACTCAAACACAATCTGTAAAATCACATGTGTCCCAGCTGCTGACAGGGCAAAAGCGAGTACAGCCAGCCATAACTTTACATGTCCTTCCCCGGCACGCCATAGAGAACCTGAAGCACAGCCACCGGCAATAACCATTCCAATAGCAAATATAAATCCGCCAATTACTGCAGGCAAACCTGCTGAAGGAGCTACATGAACAGTAAAATCTCTAATTTCAGAAAATTTTAATATCGAAAAACCGGCAACACAGACTAAAAAAGCCGCAACTGCTGCTTTTGTCATCTCTCCTTCACCGGTCATAAAAGGTTCTCTAAAGGCTCGCACAAAGCAGAATCTGGATCTCTGGTTTATGACTCCTAATATTACTGCCAAACAGAAAATAACACCTAGAACATTTAAATCCGCGTAATCGTAATAATAGGGAATAAGTAACAACCCAGCAATTATTACAAAAAGCCCTGAAAAAATTTGGAGCATGGGTGGGAGGTAAAAAGCTGTTCCAGCTTCAGCAGGCTTTTTTTCAGGTCTTCCCATATCCCATATTACATATTTAAGTCCCACAATAGTACCGATAAAGAGACCTAACATCATGTATAAGCCGCTTACTGAAAGGGCGCTGATGGAACTATAAAATCCGCCTATGGTGCATCCCCTGGCAAAATTTGCCCCAATTCCCATTAATATCCCCCCAATAATACCTTTCATTGCTTCTTTAAGAGGTGGTATTCGTATGCTGAACTCTTTTGCCAGCAACGCAGAGCCAAAGGCGCCAAGTAAAAAAGCTATATCCATTACTGAGCTGGTATGTTCCAGAGGAGATATTTGTGCAACATCCGGAAAATTTGGAATGAACTCAAGGAGATGCAGTCCCCAATTTCGTAATCCCGCAAAAACAGACCAGGGACTTTCAAAGGCAAACATCATCGTATTGACAAAGCCAATGAGCAAAGCGCCAATAAATGGAGACCACTGGCTTTTAAAAAGACTTTTCCATATTTCCAATTATGATACTTCCTGTCAGGAGAATTTAATTTCTTTAGAAGCTTTAAACGTTTCGTTTTGATTACTTTGAAAAACAACTTTCAGAGTTGCTTCCTGATCCGCTTTCACAGGGAATTCGATTCTTGGGTTCGGACTTACGGCAGAGGACATTAAAAAAGTACAAACTTTTTCTTTACCATAAAACACTTCCATTTCTCTTAGATATACTGCCGGTTCTTTTCTATAAAAATCGTCCGTATCTCCTATAGTTGCCAGACCTGTAAGAGAAGGGTATTTCGGCTGCACAGCTACATTAATAATATCCCCTTTTTTAATCTTACGGGGTAGCTTTATTCTCGGAGGTTTTATTCTTCTTGCCAATTTAACATCCCCCTCCAACAATTCTAATCATAGCATCTCCAACCCACCGACCATGTTTACTACATGCTATTACAGCATAGACGGTGGTAGTACCCGCTGCCATTCGAGCCTGGAACTTCAAATGTGGTTTTCCATTTTGTGGAGAAAATAAAAATCTCCCCTTGGTCGCGATGGGATCTACCATTACAATAATGTCGACACTTTCAATGTAATGGTCCTTTTCCATCGGATGATCGAGAGCAAATTCTATAGGCACAAATCTACCATCTTCCGCAACCATGGGAATTTTAAGTTTGGGTGTATGAGTTTTTTCCAGACCTTGTAAATTATCGATATCCTTCGCTTTTTGAATGTCATCAGGCAATGCTATAGCGGCAGCAAGTTTGGGGTCTACTTTTCCAAGCAAGGATAAAGTAAAAACCCCCATGCTGACATGCTTCACAAAGTCTCTTCTATCTAATTTCATAAAATATTAATAATAATTTAATCGATCTCTATTCGTTATTGATTCCATTTTTTAATAAGTTCCGACAACTTTTTAACCTCTTTTTCCGTAATATTCTTGGTCGGCGGCATCCCCCCTTCATATTTGCCAGGATACCTTGACTTTTCTTTAGGGACACCCTTTAAAATCATTTCGTTTATGGTTCCGACATCGTATTTTCTAAGAAAATCGTTGCTACGAAGCCGAGGAGCATCTCCTCCGCCTTTTGCTTTTCTGCCATGACACTCGGCGCAAGTATTCAGGTAAATGATCTTAATGTTTTTATTCGGAAATATTTCGGCTGCTGAGATAGATATTGGTAATAAAAATATACCGCAAAAAATAAAGATAACTATAAATTGATTCATACACTATTTACCAGACAATGGCGTTGCAAATGCATGATGGGGTTCTCCATCTACGCTCATCGTATGGATTACTTCGTTAGTCTTTGCATCGATCTGGTGCAGTCTTTTGCCAAATGTTTCCGCAACCCAGTATGATTTATTATCCGGCATCGAACCGATAGCGCACAAACCTTCAGCATCTTTTATTTCGATGCTCCCTACTTCTTTTTTGCTTTTTGCATCATAAATTGCGACTCTGCTTTCACCTCTCAGGCTAACCAAAATATTTTTTTTGTCAGGGGAAAAGGCAACTCCGTGAGGAACTTTTCCTACTTTGAACTCTCCCACCATTTTTCGTTTTTTCCAGTCGATAATATAGACTTTATTGCCTGTGCCGCCGGCCACATACATATTTCCATCCGGTCCAAAAACAAACTGGTGTGAATCACTGGGTGTCTTGACAATGTCATACTTTCCGGTTATGCGGTCCAATACAATAACTTTTTTATTCTGGCTGGCAGAGATTACGTGCTTTCCGTCAGGCGCTACCAGAATTCCACAGTTTTTGGTTGTTTCAGGAATGGGAAACCATTTGCTTACACCTTTTTTTGCAATATCATATTCCACAATATCGGCCGGAGGCATAGCATTAATGTATAAATATTTTTGATCAGGTGAAACAGTTACCCCGTGAGACCCAAGCACCGGTAATGGGACATAAGAAACAACTGTCTTTGTTTCCGGATTGATAAGAGCCATCTGTTTTGTTTTATCAAGAATTACGCGAATAAGGTAATCAGGTTCAGCCTGAACTATCTTTACAGAAAGGATCATAGAAAAAATAAAAATACACATGGATAAAATTGCCGTTTTTTTTAACATTTTTTATTCCTCCTCTAAAAAGTATTCAATAAAAGTTTACCCTCCGTAGAAGGTTCGCTATAAAATGGTTAAACCCTGATAATCATACAAAAAATATTTCGACCAGGCCTTCTAACAGGGTTTATATTAGAAATCGGTGTAACGAAAAGCCACCCCCTTCCTCTTTTAATTTTATTAAGATGATGTCGAAACAAACCTTAGATAACTAACAATATCCCAAATCTCATCATCCTTAAGTATCAAACTAAATGGCGGCATTTCAAACCAGACACCACCATTTTTGATTTTTTGAAACAAAAAACCATCTGATACATCCTCGATCTCACCACCTACAAAATTCCACGGCTGTGCTTCAAAACTTTCAGCAGAAGGTCCCTTTCCATCAGCTTTTTTTCCATGACAGATGGCGCATCTTTGCATATACCGCATTTCCCCATTTTTTTTTGAATTTGGATCTGAAGACCTGGGGTTTTTTAGCGCCTCAATGTCCACATCTTCCGCTATAACATTACCCACATTACTAATAAGAAGGACAACAGAAATAAAAATAATTATAAATAGACGTTTTTTCATAATCACTTATCTTGATCTTATCATATATTATAAGATTAGGTTCTATTCATTTAGTTGCAAACATTTCATCTTAATCTATTCTGCAAACTTGCAAAACTGCGTTTTTTAGCACAATTTTTTTAATTAGGTCGGGCGACAGCTCATTTGGTTGTGACCCTTCCACTCTGAGTTCATCAGCGTCCCATAAATCTAAACTTTTTTCTTTACCAGAAGCCTGTAATGTCCTGTGCCTGTTTTTTCCATTTCTAAAATTTCCTGTCCGTCATTTTTCAAGCTATTTGGGACATTTTTTATCGGTTCTCCATCATCAAGAAAAAGCTCAATCAAGTCACCTGTTTCCATCGTTTCAAGCTGCAGTTTTGCTTTTACGTAATTAAAGGGACATTTCACGCCTTTGAGATCGAGCAGGCGTCCATTAGATTTTTCCTTTTCCTTCTTTTGCTCTTTCATGGTCTTAAATTGAAGGGAATCGTCCATGGATTCATATAAGTCGGCAACAGTAATGGTTAGCTCTTTAATGGCTTCATGGTATTTCGCAAAGTCATCATCTCCAAGGTCTCCACTTTGGTACTCTGCTGCCATATTCAGGAGATCAATGAATTTAGCATCTACCACCTTTTCCTGATTAATAAAAATTTCTTCAAAATGGGCGAATGCCTCCAGGTCATCTCGTGCTTCCACACCCCTTGTTACTAAAAGGGCGCGGGATGAATGACTAATCGCGGAAAAAAGCTTTGCCGCGGGATTTTTATTATCACTCAGAATTTTTTCCGCATCTGCAATCGCGTTTTTTGCGTCTTTTAAATCAACTTCCATCATGTCAAATATCCCGGCGCCGCACTCCCCTTCACCTCTACCCGAAAGAGAGAACTCTTCTTCAGAACCCCAGTCAAAATAGTAATCTTTATTTTCTTCAAATGCAGGGACTGTTTGATGTTCTTTGATAATTTCCTTTAAAACGGTTTTGCCTCTGCTTGCTATATATTTATAATAATCTTCATTTCCTGCATTTGCTTTGTAGTCGAGCAGAAACTTTAAAAGAATCGTAGGAATTGCTTTTGAAGGAGCGATGTCAATTCTCTCTCCGAAGACGGTTTTTCCTTCTTCCACTCTTCCCCCTAAGGTGATCATATAATAAGGAATCATTCTTTCGCCGATTCGCCGCGCTGCTCCAAAAAGACCTATCTGCCCGATAGGATCTTGTCCGCAAGCATTCGGGCACCCGCTTATGTTTATTTTAAGATTGCTAATCGGCTGCAGGCTTTCCCTGTTATCGGTAAATTTTTTATTTAGTGCTGAAGCCAGGCCTCTTGAAAGACAAATTCCGGGTCTGCAGGTGGAAGCTCCAGCGCAAACACTGATATCTTCCACGGTTTTTACCCCGGTCCGGTTCAAATCGATTTTTTTCAATTCATTATAAAGATAATTAAGCTCGGATTTATGAACCCACCGTATAACAAAATTCTGATCCTGCGTTGACCTCATTGTGCCTTCTCTGAATTTTCTAACCACGTTCGCCAGGCGTATCATTTTTTCAGCCGGGATGTGGCCGAGTTCCATAAAGATAGTCACGTAAAAAAAATCTTTCTGCTTCTGGGGAGACAGGTTCTGGGATAGCCACATTTGATAATTTTCATCTTCTTTATTTTCACTCGAGTCTAAAGAGGCTTTAGAGTTTTCAGATGAAGCAGGGATTTCTCTAAGATCAAGTTTAATACCCCCTTCACTTTTTACTTTCTCCAATTGATCCTTATATAGCTTAATGAACTCCTCTCTCCCAAGCTTATTAAATAAAAACCTAAGCCTCGCTTTATGCTTTCTTTTTCTGTTTCCGTGCTTATCGAAAAGCCTCATGACTGCTTCAGCCACGTTTCCTGCTTCTTCAGCAGGGATAAAATTTTCTAATTTTTCCGCTACTTTTGAACTCGCGCCCATACCTCCTGCCACATAAACCCTGAATCCCTGCTCTTTTTTTCCATTTTCCGTTCTGTGCGCAGCAATAAACCCGAGGTCATTTACGGTGGCAAATGCGCAGTCATCTCCGCAACCGGAAAAAGCGATTTTGAACTTCCGGGGAAGGCCAAATGACATGGGATTTTTTATCAGGCGCTCTGTTAATGCGATATTGTAGGGTGCCACATCAAAAGATTCTTTTTCGCAAACCCCGGCGTCAAAACAGGCAGTAACATTTCTCAATGTGTTTCCACCGCCACCCCTGCATGTCAGTCCTACTTCTAAAAGCTCGGACATACATTTTGGTGTGTCTTTCAATCCAACCCAGTGGATTTGTATATCCTGCCTTGTCGTAACATGCAGAATGCCGTTTCCACGTTTCTTACTGATTTCGGAAAGTTTTTCCATTTGCACGGGAGTAATTCCACCTGCTGGAATCCTTACCCGCATCATAAAAGTATTGTCAGTACGCTGTTCATAAACACCGCGGACAACGCGTTTACCCCTGAATACCTTAAAAGGAATATCTCCTTTTAAATAGCTCTCGATCTCAGACTTGTAGATTTCAATATCTTCTTTTAAATTCTCTGGTGGATGATAAAAACTTTTAATCATTTTAGATTCCTTATAGTGCTATGTTTTACATTATTAATATTTATTTTTTTTTGTATAACCAATGAAAAATTTCTGAAAGTTGCTCTTGGCTTTTTAAAACTATAATTTTCAGTATCTGAAAATTCATGTGACAAGTCAAGCGCATCAAAAATTGAATAAAGAAGCCCTTGCTTCTGCACAGGGCATTTTAAAGGTCATTATATTCTTAGTAAACTTGACTTTGCAGGTGGATTAGTCTGTGTACTTTAATAGACACATTTAGTGAACCAAAACATTAACCCATTGATTTTAATGATACTATTTCATTGGCACAAAATCTGCAATTTAATCAGGGAAATCATGGAATTTCATTAAGAGGAGGAAGTCAGATGTTTAACAGAAAACCAGAAGATTATTTACCTGTTTTTTGCAATAACTGTAGTTTTATAAAACGCAAGATGTTTAGCGGCAAGCGTTATTGCTCAAAATCGTGCAAATATAATCCAGCTACATCATACAGTGCCTGGAAAATCTGTTTCAATCCTGTAAGGGGGTATGCGCCGCAAAAAGATAGGAAAATTCCCGCATAGTTTTATACCTTCCCTCATATATGAGCGAAGTTTTCAGGTATTTCTCAAAATTTAGGATAGCATACTTACCAATACTTCTCCCTGTGAACATTTCCCGTTTCTTTTTTTTTATCTACATTAAATCCCTTTGAAACCAGAAGTTCGGAAACTTCCTCAACCATAAGGGGATTTCCACAGAGGAAGACATCGAAATTTTCAGGATTGAGCTCCAATCCGGTTTTTTCTTCTATGACACCAGACTCTACCAGAGCTTGAATGCGTCCGGTAAGTCCGCTCCATGACAAATCAGAAGAAGGTCGTGTAATTGCCGGAATATAGAAAAAAAGCTCTGTCATTCTATCCAGGGTGGCAAGTTCATCTCTATAACCAAGATCCCAGGAGTAGCGTCCCCCTTGTAGGACAACAAATTTTCTCGGTTCTTTTAAATTTAGCTCTGTGCGGATCATACTCATATAAGGAGCAAGGCCTGTTCCGGTGGCAACAAACAAAATATTCTTGTTACGCGGTGCTTTGTCAAGAGTGAACAATCCAACAGCCTTTTTGCCGATAAAAAGGCGGTCCTCCCTTTCAAGCGCAAATAGTCTTGGAGTTAACTGACCGCTTCTTACAATAGAGATATAGAATTCAAGATAGTCCTTTTCGATACTGGCCGAAGAGATAGAGTAAGCCCTTTTAAGAAGGGTCTCCTTATCATATGTTTTATCTTCAGGATCTGACTCTTTTATACGTGGCTCATTGCTTGTAAGACCAAGCACTGTATATTGGCCCGGTTTAAAATCAAGCTTAATGTCATCCAATTTTACACGAATGATCATAAGACCTTGCGTTACCAAGATCTTTTGTATAATAGTCGCATTATATTTATCGACGCTCATTTATATATGTGAAAAGTTAATTAAAGTTTTAACTTTGTAATTCCTGTGCATTGCCAACACTATTTCCCCACCAGCAGCAAATATGCTCTCATCACTCATTAATCCTCAAAAAAAAGGGCTACAGGGGGCTTATTTCTGTAACCCTAAAGAGGATTAGATAATGAAAGTATTAACTGCTTGTTTTAATGATTGGACTCTGGAGATTTAAGAAGGATTCAAATAAATTACTTAGCCTTTATCAGCAAAATTCAGTTGTCAGGGATCAGAGAACAATCAATTAAATTTGCAGCAGAGGACACTGAGCACGCTAATGAATTTTTCTTCCTGTGCGTCACCCCACTCATTTAAGTCTAACGCTTGATAGGCCATTTAATGATTAATGCCGTAAAACATTAGAAATGTGCTTAATATTGCTATTGAAGTTATTGTGAAACTTAAATATACAGGTTTTACATGGACAGTCAGGCGACTCCCCAGCCACACCCCGGGTAAAGAACCCAAAAAAAGTAAAAACGCGACAGGAAAATTAATATTCCCATAAAACAGATAAACGGCAGAGCCAACTATTGTTAAAGGAAGGGCTATCGCGATACTGGTGCCAACCGTATTATTTGCAGATAGTTTGAAAAAACCGGTTAATATTGGTATTATAAGAATGCCGCTGCCTATGGAAGTCGACCCTATAAGAAGGCCGACAATTATACCAAAAAAAATGCCTCCGGTTTTCCTTATTAACGAAAATGTATCTTTACTGCTTTAGTGAAAATATTGTTGCCCAAACGGCACATTTTTTAAGTAGCTGGTTAATGGGTCATATTTTAATTAGAGAGAATAAATATGCTGAATATTTTAATAACAAAGGGGTAACGTAATTTTTTATTTATTAAGGTTCACAAATTATAAAAAAATAAGGAGAGGACTATAAAGATGTTCATTAAGAAAAAATCGATCCTTACTATGTTACTTATTCCTGCGTTTTTCTTTACATCAGCTATAGCTGTCTTTGGAAGTGATCTAAATTCTGCTCCGGAACCATTAAAGCTCACCACTGAAATGATAGTTGTTATGGGGGTTCTCTTTTTTGCCATCGCTCTTTTTATCTTCAAATGGGTGAGGGTCGATGTGGTTGGTATTATCATGATGGTGCTCCTCCCGATTTTAGGGTTGGTAACTCCAAATGAGGCTGTTAGCGGTTTAAGCAGTAACGCGGTAGTCTCAATAATAGCCGTAATAATCATTGGTGCTGGTCTGGATAAGACAGGGATTATGAATATTCTTACCCGAAATATTTTGAGGTTTGCGGGAAAAACAGAAATCCGGATAATTGCCCTTATTACAGGAACCGTTGCAGTTATTTCCAGTTTTATGCAAAATATAGGAGCGGCAGCACTCTTCATACCCACAGTCATAAGGGTTTCACGCCAAGTCAAAATACCTGTTTCGCGCCTGCTAATGCCTATGGGTTTCTGTGCAATTGTGGGTGGAACTATAACTCTTGTTGGAGCAAGTCCAACAATTTTGCTTAACGACCTTCTGGATCAGGCCAACCAACTAAGTGATTTTGAGAAACCTCTGGAACATTTTGGACTCTTTACGCAAACGCCTATTGGCCTTGTCCTTGTAACAATCGCGATTTTCTATTTTATCTTTTTTGGGAGATTCATCCTTCCCGATAAAAAAAGCGGAGAGTCTGAGAACGCATTGATTCCGCCAGCAATTGCTGATACCTATGGCGATGTTTGCGGTCTCCATGAATTACATATCCCGGAGAACTTTTGTGATGGGAAAACTCTTGAGGAGATAGAAACAGAGGCAAACCATCGGGTTTCTTTAGTTGCCGTTTCTCACACAAAAACACACCATAAAATTTTTGCTCCCACACGTTATGAAAATTTGTACAGAAATGATGATATTGCTGTCATTGGCTTTCCGGAAGATGTTAATAAATTCGCCTCTGATTTGGGTTTTACTTTATCCAAAGACCTTAATGTTTTTGCCGAGGACCTTTCTCCAAACAATGCTGGAATGCTTGAGGGTATTATTACACCTCGTTCTCAGCTTGTCGGAAAGACGATGCGTCAGGTTCGTTTCAGAAATACCTACGAGATAAACCCAGTTACTCTGTGCAGGAAAGGAGAAAGCATCTATAGTGATCTTTCCGATATTGAATTTCAGCCGGGTGATGCTTTACTCCTGTTTGGAAAATGGGAAAAGTTCCACATGTTGAAAGACAAACAGACATTCGTGTTTACTACTGACGTTAAAGGCGAAATAGTGAGAACGGAGAAAGCAAAGTTGGCGGTTTCATGGCTTGTTATAGCCCTGTTCCTTGTCATTGGTTTCAATCCTTTGATGGCAATGCTGGGTTATCCCGGATTAAAATTGTCGTTAGCGGTGTGTCTTCTAACAGGCGCTCTTGGAATGATTTTAACAAAGGTTATGACGGTGGACGAAGCGTATCAATCGGTGGACTGGATGACGATTTTTCTCCTGGCCGGCCTGATTCCTCTCGGCCTGGCGTTTCAAAAAACAGGAACAGCGGAATATATTGCTACCGGTATCATGAACTTGATCGGCAATGTACCGGTAATAGTATTTCTTGGAGTTGTAGGGATAATAACGTCATTTTTTACTCTGGTAGTTTCCAATGTTGGTGCTACGGTTTTGCTTGTGCCATTAACGATAAATATGGCGATTCAGACGGGAGCTGATCCCAGGATGGCTGCCCTGGTGGTGGCGCTTTCCGCTTCCAACACATTTATTATTCCCACTCATCAGGTTAATGCCCTCATAATGAGGCCAGGCGGTTACAGAACTGTTGATTACGTAAAGGCGGGCGCAGGAATTACAATTTTGTTTCTGACAGTCATGTTAACTATGCTGCACTTGTTCTATTTGTGATGTTTATGCCCCCTGTTTTGGCCATATCTTTCCAGCAGTCCCATGTCGAAGGATACCTGTTGTTCAGAGGGTTAACATGCCTTGTATTTCACCATATGATCATAAAGCGGCAAGTTGCCGCAACCAAATGGAGCTGCCGCTCCAGTGAACAAACAGAAATTTCTTTCAGAGCTAATCTCAGCTTTGCCAAAAAGAGAAGCTTTTACGGTGTAATAGTCTGTAGTGTTGCGTACCGTGGTCACTCCCTCATTTCTACTTTTCTCCTTCCGAGTATTTGTGGAGTTTAATCTCCACCTTTTCTTCAAGACCCGCATAGTAATCTTTTAAGATCTCCAATACCTCCGGGCGGCTGAAATGATTCGGAACTTCTTCATTCTCCGAAAGCATTTTTCTTAGTTTTGTGCCGCTCAGTAAAATCCTGTCGTCTTTTCCATGACAGCATGTTTTCATCGAGGCCATTCCATCGCATTTAACACAATAAAATGTCCAATCAATCTTGAGAGGTTTTAATTCAAGAGCGTCTTTTGGAATTTCATCAAAAATTTTGTGAGCATCAAAAGGACCGTAATATTCACCGACACCAGCATGATCCCGTCCCACGAGAAGATGACTGCAGCCATAGTTCTGTCTGAAAACAGCATGCAACAGCGCCTCACGGGGGCCGGCATATCGCATCTCCATGGGATAACCGGCCTGAATACAGGTGTTTTTTACAAAGTATTTATCAATCAGGACGTTCACAGCTTTTACCCTTACTTCAGCGGGAATATCGCCAGATTTGAGCTTTCCCACCAATTGATGAATCAGAACACCATCACATATTTCAATGGCTGTCTTCGCAAGATATTCATGAGACCGATGCATGGGATTTCTTAACTGTAATGCCGCCACAGTGCTCCATCCTTTTTCTTGAAATGCCTTTCTGGTTTCCGCAGGTCGCATATAAACATCTTTATATCGATCAGGGTAATAACTTTCACTAAATACTTTAACCGGTCCTGCCAGATTAATATCCCCCTGATCCATTACTTTAATCACTCCGGGATGTTCCACATCATTTGTTTTAAAGATCTGCTTGCATTCATGAGCCTTGTCAATACTGTACTTTTCCTTAACAACCATGCTCCCCATGAGTTCACTGGTTTCATCGTCTATTAAAGCGATGCCATCTCCTTCTTTGATGTTGTCTCCCTGATCTTTGGTTGTTGAAAGAGTAATAGGAATCGGCCAGAAAAGACCGTTTGCTGTTTTGAAATTATCACAAACCCCTTGCCAATCATCTTTGCCCATGAACCCGTCAAGGGGTGTAAACGCACCAATGCCCATCATAATCAAGTCGGAAGTTTCGCGAGAGACCATTTTAATTTGTGGTAGTGATTGAGCCTTTTTCTTTTCTTCCTCCAACTCAGCACCGGTTAATAATAAAAGTTTTAATTCTCCACCCCCATGCGGGGAAACTAACTTAGACATGTTCCCTCCTTAAATGTTAATTTGAAATTGCAGATTTCAGATTGAAGCTTCCCGCAGCAACAGACTGTGTCGCAATGTCATTCTGAGGCGTTAGCCGAAGAATCTCTTTTTTTAACTGGTTGATTTTATAAGATTCTTCACTTCGTTCAGAATGACAAATATGCGTTTTTTTGTATTTTTCCATGAGCGAATCTGCATAGCTATATTAGGACAAGACACAACCCCCTGTATCCCCCTTTTTTAAGGGGGAATTTGAGGAGAGAAAATTCCCCTCTAATAAGAGGGGTGTCCCTCCGGGACGGGGTGTGTTAAAAAACTTTGCTAAAAAATAAAGTTTTGCAAATTAGTAATATAGCGCAAAATATTTTTATGTTACGTACTGGCATTTTCTCTATTGGAATACTTTGAATAAACAATCGCAACGGTTCTATAAAATATATGTGCAAATTTAGAAAAAGGGGCATAAGCGAGTAAAAAGAATACAAAAACCAGGTGGATAAAATAGGTTGAATAAGCCACAACTGCTAAATCGCCTAATCGAAAAAGTTGGGCAAGGATTCCTGTAATAACAGTTCCAAAAAGCACATTGATAAATGTCCAATCAAAGTAAGTAGAATTCCCGGTATTTTCAAGGTCTGTTAATCTTTTGAAAATAATTAAAGAACATCCGATAAAAGCGGCAAGTGCGCTTACATTACCAAGTATTTTAACAGGATTGTTTAAAGGAAGAGGGGTTTCAATACCGAAAAGATATAATAAAACAAGAACGAGGTTAGTGGTGGCAAATAAACCGAGAAATCCGAAAAAAATCAGGAGATGAGAAGTAAATCTTTTTTTGTTGGCTTCGCATTTTTTAAATGAATCATGCTTTAATATTTCTATGATGGTTAAAAAAATGCTTTTTAAAATGTTTCCGCCGGAAGCAGAGTTTTTGCTATTATTATTTTCATTTAATGCTTTCCAAAACTTTAAAATTCCTGCTGATACTGAAATACCGGCAAAAATCGCGACAGGAATAAATACAAAATCAATAGCTTTTATCGGAAGAAATTTTGAAAATACTATTTCACCAATAGGAAAAGAAAATCCATTAACGAGGAATACTGTGAAGAGCAAAATTATAACCGGGATGGCAAATAACAAAGGCAAATACTTTAAATCGCTTAATGCTTTTCCAAAAAAAGATGGAAAGGCATATTCTTTAAAACTCAGGTTTCTAATCGCGGCTAACACATCGGATGGTTTAGCGCTTCTTGGGCAATAAATAGAGCAGTCATTACACTGATAGCAAAGCCATATATCGGGATTTTTTAATAACCTCTCTTTTAACCCCCATTGGGCCCAGATCATTTCTTTTCTCGGGAAAGGTGCATTGTCTGGCGAGACATTACATATGACGGAACAAGAAGCGCATTGATAACATTTTTGTAGGGATTCTCCTCCACTTTTTTTAATGGAGGTAACAAAATCCAGATCCGGCTCGATGTATTTGATGTCAGACATAGGTTATTCTAAAGTAAATATTCAAGCATTTAGGCTGAAGACTGAAGTAAAACAACCATTTCACTATTAGCTATCTCAAAAGCCCAAAGTTTTGCGTGGTCTCGCATTGTTTTTTCTAATAGCCTTCTGCCTTCAGCCTGAGCGCCTGAGTAGTCACCATATTTTTTAGATAATCATGTTCATCCTGTTATCATGTCAAAAATAGTAGTTGGTTGTGGCCGAAGACCATACTATGAGAAGTCCGCAAATTCCTTAAAAGGATTCGGGCCAACTCTTTCGATCATATCCATAAATTCGTTAATAATTTTGGGAAGTTTTTTATGCTCGTTAATGGATATATCCTGAAACTGTACCCTCTCCGATTCAAGCTGTATCCGGCTCAGGGTTTCCTCCACTTTACCAATCCTTTCATTGGCCAGTTCGCTTCCTTTGATGTTATGGCATTGATAGTCATCGCCGTGTTTGCAGCCCAGCACCAGCACCCCGTCCACACCGGCGGAAAGGGCGTCACTAACGAACACCAGAGGCATAGAACCGGCGCACCGAAGGGGAATTACACGTATGAAGGGACTCAATTTTAAACGGTCCACGCCTGCCGCGTCCAAAGCAGGAATAATGTCATTTTCACAGGCAAAAATAACCACCCTTGGCTTTTCGTCCTCCTCCGGTGGCATGCTGAAACATTTGGTCATTGAGCTAAGCATATCCATGTGATAATCCTTAAAATTGATAATCCTCTGCGGACAGGCTCCCATGCATGTTGCGCACCGCCTGCACCGAAGGGGATTTGGTAAGGGGTTGAATTTTTCATCCTCATCGTACATCCCGAAAGGGCATTCCTCCGTGCATCGTTTGCATTGGGTACAGGTGCTCATATTGATTTCAGGATAACTCGTATCCCCTACCCGTGGGTGAACGGATTTTCCCTGAGAGGACAACTCAATGCACTGGATTGCCTTTAACGCGGCCCCTTTGGCATCCTGCTCCGCCTGAGCCATGTTCATGGGATGCCGTACAGTTCCAGCAGCATAGATTCCGGTCCTTCTTGTTTCGTAGGGAAAACAGATAAAATGAGAGTCCGGAAATCCATAATTAAGTTCAGGGAGTTCCGGACCCTGGCGATAATTAAGTTTTAAGGCCCCTCCGTTTTGGTTTGCGGTTTCCATCCCAGTGGCCAATACCACAAGGTCCGCTTTAATCTTGATATCCTCTCCGAGCAGGGTTTCATGCGCGGAAACCACCACGTCTTCCCCATCACCTTCCAAGTCCCCCTCAACGAAAACCTCTTCCGATTTTGTAAAGAAAATTCCGTCATCCTCCTGGACCTTTTTATAGAAGAACTCATGATGAGCAGGTGTCCGTATATCTTTGTACAGGATAAAAGCCCTGGACTTTTTGTCCTGCTCACGGAGATAAACGGCCTGCTTCAGGGATGTCATGCAACATACCGTGGAGCAGTAGGGAAGATGTTTTTCATCTCTCGATCCGGCGCATTGAACAAATATAACGTTTCTGGCCTGACCGCCGTCTGACGGGCGCTTGATTTCTCCTTTGGAGGCCATCTCCTCGAACTCAACACCGGTAACAATGTTTTTAAATTTTCCGTATCCGAGGTGGCCCAGTTTGTTGGCATCGTAAGGTTTGAAACCTGTCGCCTGGATGATGACGCCAACCCGCAAATTTTCTTTTTTCCCCTTTACATCCATCTCTACTTCAAATAGGCCCGGCTGTCCGGAAATCTGTTTGATCTCGGAACCGGTGAATATCCGCACTCGCGGATCCTTTTTTAACTGTTCTATTTTTTGCTCTATTCCGGTTTCTTCCAGTTCCTCAAACTTTCCTTTACTCGGAAAACACTTTTTTAAATTAAGAGCGAAGCCCCCGAGTTGTTCTTTTTTTTCTACCAGGATGATAGAGTACCCGGCTAAAGCGCTTTCCCTGGCTGCTGTTATGCCCGCAATTCCCCCGCCCACCACCAGGATGGTTTTTGCAAGCTCTTCAAGGTAAGGGTCAGGGTAATTCCATTTTTCTGTTTTTATTACGCCCATTTTTATATAGTCTTCTGCCAGCATCTGAGTGTCTTCGTTTTTAGGTTCACTTACCCAGACAACTCCTTCACGAAGGTTAACTCTTTCTACCATTACTGAAGCACCAAAATTAAAGCGATGTGTCAACACTCTTCCTGAACAAGCGGCAATGATCGCACAGTTCACACCCCCTTCAATATCTTTCCGGATCATTTCCAGCCCTTGCTTCCCGCAAAGAAACTCATGGTTTTTTGCCTCTTCCTGCCGGACTTCTTCAGCCGATTCCTGTGGGACTTTTTTCAATTTTTCCACATCCAGGCATTGCCCAATGTCGCAGCCGGTACAAATGTATGTCTGAATGTTTTTTTTAGCAGTTTCGCTCATTGTGTTAAACCCTGAATCGCTGAAAGGGCAACGGCGGTGGCATCCTGTACTGTGGTATTTACATCCACCGGTTTTCTCGCGACGCCGGCCGAAAAAATTCCATCTGCCAAAAAATGCTGGTCCATGAACCCACTCTCGTCGAGTTTTAAAACCCCGTTCATTTTTTCTTCGCCAGAGGTGGGATGCATTCCAGTGGCCAACACGACCATATCAGCCCGTTGTTCTTTTTTGCCTCCGCCTAAGATATCTTCTGCTATAACGATTACGTCTCCTGTCTCTATATCTTCTTCCACTTTTGCTACCTTGCCCTTGACCATTGTGACATTTTCATCAGCCGCCACCTTTTGGTAAAAAGCTTCATACTTTCCGGGAGTTCTTATATCAATGTAATAAATGGTGACTTTAGAATCGGGATATGCCTCCCGCACATAGGTCGCCTGCTTCAAAGATGCAAGACAGCACACGGAGGAACAATAGGGAAGATGGTTTTCATCTCTTGAGCCGGCGCACTGCACAAAGACAACGTTTTTTGCTTCTTTCCCGTCTGAAAGTCTTACTATTTTTCCCTCCGTGGGTCCATTAGGGGAGGCGATCCGTTCCATGATCACATTGTTAATAACATTTTTTATTTTTCCAAAGCCAAGGTTGTCTATTTTGGTCGCGTCATAAGGCTTCCAACCGGTGGCATAGACAACCGAACTGGCCCTTATGGTTTCTGTTTCTTCTTTATCATCGAGGTTGATGGCCTGGTATCGACAGACCTTTACGCACTCGCCGCACTCTTTCCCTTTGCATGCATCAGGGTCTATTGCATACTGCATGGGGAAGGCATGGCTATGAGGCAGGTAGATGGCTTTGGTTTTTTTCAAGGAGATGTTAAACAGATCATTCCTTTCTTCAGGACAGACAGCAACGCATTTATCGCAGGCAGTACAGAAGTCGTTTATGAATCTCGGTTTTTTGGTTATCTTTACTTCAAAGTTTCCTTTTTCTCCGGATACCGACTCTATTTCAGCGAGTGTGATGATCCTTATATTCAGGTTCGCTTTTAGACGCCGGGTGTTTATTTCCATGCCGCACAAAGGGGAACAGAGCTTAGGGAAATATTTATGCATTCTCAGAACTCGGCCCCCAATGAAGGACTCTCTTTCTATCATCACAACTCTGGCCCCGGTTTCCGCTGCTTCCAATGCAACAGTCATCCCGGCTATACCACTGCCGGCTACAACAACAGGATTTTTATTTGAAAACGTCATACTTCATTTTTCCATTCTAAGAACATGAGCAAAACTCCCGCCTTAAAGTGAAGAGCTTAGTTTGATGCTATCAAAAAAAAAGCGGGGCTTTTGGCCCCGCTTTATTTTAGAAAAATTAATCCGGGATGATTTGATGATAGGGTTTTTTGAAAACAGACCATTCGCCGGTTTTTGGGTCCATCTTTGAGTTTACAAAACACTTCCAGTTATCGTCGTCAACAGCCAAAAAGTCTCCTCTGTAGTAATAACCCGGGTACCTCGATTCCTCACGGAAGAGGATATGTCTTGCGTGAGATTCTGCCGCAAGACTTCTGTGATAATTTTCCCACGCTCTTAATAGTTCATGCAGGTCCGCTGCTCCAAGTTTAAGACTGTCTTCTTTTAACATATTTAGCTGCTTGAGACCTTCTTCCAACATGGACTTGGAAGTAGTGTACCAAGTGGAAATACCGCCAACATATTCATCCATAATCTTCTGCAACCGGAGTTGATACATCTTCGGCTTGATGTAATGAGGGTTGATTTCCGGAGCAGTAGTATAATTTTTGTGCTCTTCATAAAACTCCATTGGTTTAAAAACCTCGTAACAAAGTTCGTCAGCTGTCTTCGCCATATTTGGCTTATAATCCGGATTATCGAGACACCATGCCACCATCGACTTGGCGGCGATGCGACCTTCCGCATGGGAACCTGATGAAAATTTATGTCCTGAAGCTCCAACGCCATCTCCCGCGGTGAAAAGACCATTTACAGTGGTCATGCGGTTGTATCCCCAGAAATATTCCTCCGGCCCAAAATCGCCCGGACCGCTCGTCCATATACCGGCGCAGCCTGCATGGGATCCCAGGAGATAGGGTTCTGATGGCATTATTTCGGAAGGCTTTTTATTAGGTTCGATATTATTGGCCGCCCAAACTCCGGCTTGCGCGATTGTCATATCAAGAAAGTCTTCCCAGGCCTCGGCTTCCAGATGTTTAATCTCTTTAGGCGTCATAGTCTTTGCAAGTTCCTGCATGGCCTCCGCAGTTTGCATGAAGATGGGGCCTTTTCCTGCCTTCATATCCTGCATCATCATATGGTTTCGTATGCAGGTTCCAAGTTTTTCAGCATATTTACCATATAGTTTTTTTGCATCTTCCATGTTAGTTTGGCAGTAATCTTCTCCAAAAGCGTTCGTAGCTTTTGCCTTGAAGAGAAGAAACCAGGCACCCACCGGTCCGTAGCCGTCTTTAAAACGAGCGGGAACGAATCGGTTTTCCATCATGGTCAGCTCGGCTCCTGCCTGGGAAGCCATTGCGTAATTGGATCCGGCATTCCATACAGGGAACCAGGCTCTACCCTGCCCTTCCCCGGTGGAACGAGTACGGAATACATTGACACATCCCCCTGTACCGAGGAGTGTGGCATTAGCTTTGAAAATGTAGAATTTATTTTCTCGAACACTAAAACCAACTGCTCCGGCAACCCTGTTTTCAACATTTGGATCAAGAAGAATCTCTACAATGAAGACTCGTTCAAAGAGGTTCTCCTCCACTCCTGTTTCTTTTTTGTTTTCTTCCAGTGCTTTTTTGGCGGCCTCGGCGACGATTACCTTGTAGGATTCTCCGTTAATCATTGCTTGCCATCGACCGGAACGTACCGGCTTTTGACCGTCTCTCAGTTTTTTACCACCCTTCCATGCACCGTCATGACCCTTTCCCTCATCATCAGTCTTCCAGATAGGCAAACCCCAGTCTTCAAACAGGTGAACAGAGTCGTCAACATGTCTGCCGAGATCAAACACCAGGTCTTCGCGGATGATACCCATCAGGTCGTTGCGGACGTACCGCACATAATCTTCCGGCGTATTTTCACCCAGGTAGGTATTAATGGCGGAAAGCCCCATGGCTACCGCTCCGCTTCGATCGGTACCGGCTTTATCCACCATAGTGATCTTAAGGCCGGTCCCTTTTGCCCAGCGTGCGGCTTCATACGCGGCTCCGCAGGCCGACATACCTCCTCCAATAAGTAGAATATCAGTTTCATGTTCGATGATTTCAGGTTTTTCTATATGTTTAAATTCTGTCATTTTTATCCTCCCTATTATTCTTTAGGTTTTGGCATTTCAGTCCCTGAGCCCTGGTGCGTAAAACACCCTGGTTTTTTGAGATTATCCCGGTTGGCTTCAGGAAGGTCTTTATAGGGTTCTATGGACCCTTCCGGTGTAGTTCTGATAGGGAATTTAAATCTCTTGAGGGTTCCGTTCCTGAACTTGATAGTCCACATGATCGCGTCGGTTCCTCTTAAAGGGATAACCGAAGCGCCCATCGGCATGAAGTCGGCATATCCCCGAACCTCAACGGCCTGCTGGGGACAGATCTTAACGCAATTATAGCACTCCCAGCATTGCTCGGGTTCCTGATTATGTGCTTTCATTGTCTCCTTATCCAGCATCATTAAGTCATGGGGGCAAATATACATACATGCTGTTTTATCCTGCCCTTTACATCCATCGCATTTTTCCGCAATAACAAAACTTGGCATATTTATAATCCTCCTTTATGTTAGGAATTATGGTTTTGCCGCAATAAAGCTATGGCTTATCTGCTACATGGCAGTGGAATAAAACTATATAGTTTTAGCAAAACCGATCTGTTATGTTTAACTAATTACAAACATAAAGCAAAAGCCATGCCTTTATATCTTTAGCTTTGTATCAAGTTTAATTGTGTGTGCAATAAACAGCTGGACACCTTTCTGCGGCGAGGTTTTTAAGTTCATTTAGTTTTTCTTTTAAAGAGTCGCTTTTAACCTCAAGGGTAAACTTCACACTGACAGTCTATCAGGCAGAGCTTCTATCACTCAGGTCGTTTTCGGTGGCTTTCCTGTAAAGCTCCTCCCCTTCGGCGCCAGTGACTAAGCATTTTGGAATGTTGTGTTGCGGGGTTTTAAGTTTAACGATCCAATGCGAAAATGGATTTTTATTGATAAGCGAAGGGTTTTTTATAAGAGACTCATTTATATCAGCTATTTCTCCTTCGATGGGAGTAGAGATGGGACCAACCCATTTGCTGCTTTCAAGAGTCGCCACACCTTTGCCTTTTTCTATTTTCTGACCTATATTTGCAGGGGAAACGTATACCAAATCCCCCATCAGTTCCACACCCGTTTCTGTAAGCCCTATCCAGGCGTTTTGACCTTCGATCCTAACCCATATATGTTCAATAACCTTGCCTTCGTCGATCCAATAATAAATATTTTCCGGTATATCCCGGCTATTCACCGGTTCGCCATGTTTTCATATAAATGGTAAGAAAAATGTTGCAAGAATAATGTAGCATTTTTTCCGGAAAAGCATAGGACAATAAAAAAACAGAACGACCGGCGTCACAAACATCAGCCAGTTTGTCCGGGTCATAAAAAACTGAATGATTGCCGTGGGAGAAACCCCACGGCAATCGCAAGCAGCTAAACGGGTAAGCCGCTTAAATACCAATCAACTCAACACGTTTGTACATATCTGCCGGGTTAATACCATCGAACTGTGACAGTCCACCCAATTTTTTTGCGGCTTCAACAACACCATCCAGATACATAAGATCATTATGCACTTTTTCAGGGTTCATTTTTTGAACGAACTCCACCTTACCTTCCATCTTGGTTTGCTTCATTTCTTTGACTATTCTGTGAGTACAGGATCTAAACTGATACGGCTCGCACGACCAGCGCTTTGCCTCCCATTCCGGATGCTGTATTGCTCCAGTACCGGTTTTTGCGCCGTATGCCTGCATATCATAGTACATCATGGCGCGTTTTACGATCTTCTCGGGTAGCGGCAGGTAACCGGCGCCGTCCTTGGACATAATATGAGCTGCCTTGCTTGTATTTTGGAAAGCCCACAACTCGGCTTTCACAAGTGCGTGGATAACCCTGTGTGAGTATTCCCTATTGTTAACGACTTCTTCCTGCATAACAGCAACGCAGCAAGGATGGTTTTTCCAGACATCCCCCGTAAAGCGTACAATCCTTCCTTTCGCCAGCATTTCGCCAGCCGCGTTAAACGGTTCCGCAACGATGTATCCGTCAATTGCTCCGGTAGCCATAGCGGTGGGCATATCCGGCGGCGCCATAACAAACAGGTTGCACTGTTTGTTGGATAGTGGAGCGGACCTGCTCTGGATAACCGTTTCAAGCCCGAAATTTCGTGTTATCATCTGCACAATAATATTGTGCATAGAATACCAATAAGGAACCGCAATCTGTTTTCCTCCCAGATCAGCATAGGACTTTATGCCGCTTTTTTTACCGACCGTTAACGCCGAGCCGTTTATATGATCCCATGCAACAACCTTAACGGGGAACCCAAGTCCGAATCTCATGTATATCGGTATTGGAATAAGCAGATGGGTAAGGTTGAACCTCCTTGCCATAAAGGCTTCCGCTATCGGGGACCAACCGCGGATAAGTATTGGCCGTTCCGACTTGATTCCCATCTCTTTATAAAAACCGAGTTCGTGAGCAAGAATAATCGGAGTCGCGTCCGTAATCGGCAGGTAACAGCTTTTTACAACCGGGAAATCCGCCGCATTAGCTAAATCAATAGCCGGAAGACCAAGCGACGCCGCACCCAAACCTATTGCTGTATTACCAAGAAACTTTCTTCTTGAAATACCGTTGCCCGAATTTTCTATTATTTTTTTCTTTTTCTCTTCCATATGATCCCTCCTAAATTAGATGCCGTTTTTGGTGGCATGTGTGATTTTTCGCTGCATCAGGCTCTTGAACCATATATCTACTTATTAATTATGCTACATGTATTTATCAAACATCCTTTTTTGAGCCGAAATTCCACAATGCTCCCAAAATGCTGCCAAGCAAAACAGCCATGAAAAAACCCTGGATAGTTTGAAGAAGCTCCGGGTGATATCTTTCAGGATTCACGATAGAACCTATTCCCGTTGCAACATTAAACATCAGCCAAACCAGTGTTGAAACCAAAATAGCTTTTGGCATCAAGCTTTTGAAAGGCAGCCAGTCATAAGAGAGTGTCAACAAAATCCCTAAGAGCATACCAAATATAGCCCCCCCAATCGAGAATGAGGTTATTTCAATCAGTAAACTTCTTTCAAATGGACCTATGCCAGTAACGTAATTTACTGCAAGCGCGGCAAAACCCCAGATGACGCCTGAAACCAGGCCCACAGTCATACCTTTTTTCCATGTTTCATCTTCCCTTAGCAAGATGCTTCCCTTCTGTTTTTTTATCAATGGCATGCCATTCCGATTGCGTGTCTGAAATCATGGAAACTTTCATGAGCTCCCGCTACAGCTGAATCGGCGCCGAACGTGATTACTGTCACTGCAAACATTAAACACAACAAAGCCGCTGCAATACTGATAGTGTCTATCCCTTCAACATGTGTCAAACTGAGTATTTTTCTCATGCACTCCCCTCCTCTCTTTTATAAAATTTTTTATTCTGGATTTTAGCAACTCCACCTGCTACATCATAAGAAAGACATATCTAACGTATAAGCAAAATTATTCATTTCATTTCACTTCCCCGCCAAAAAACCTTTCCACACATCCCCTCAAAAAGTTTCAAAGCGCTCTCCACGAGATTGAATCTTATTAAGGAGCAATATCTATACCCTTATGGGACTGAAATAATCTGGCAAAAACACCAGACTGGTTTTTCATTAACTGTCTGAATTTCCTCTGCCTTGTTATAATTTGATGGATGACATAATATTTTCGTCATCAAAATTCAATATGCTCGTATTGCAATTTCCTGTAACCTTATTGCAATTTCCTATAGAGAGAGATCACTATATATATGGGGATACTGATTATAATTATGTTCAAATGATTCTCACTTCCTTTTTGTGTGAAAATCAGATTGATGATTAACAATTAACTCTTTGAAAAAAATAAAGTTGTCTCAACTTGATTTTCCTTTGGGTTAAATGTCGAATATCGAACAAGGAATTGCGAATGAGGTGTGAGGCGAGATCTATAAACAAAAAAATTCTACACAAAGGATTGCATATTTACCAATACTTCTCCCTGTGAACATTTCCCGTTTTCTTTTTTTCATCTACAATAAATCCCTTTGAAACCAGAAGTTCGGAAACTTCATCAACCATAAGGGGATATCCACAGAGGAACACATCAAAATTGTCAGGAGTCAGCTCCAGGCCGGTTTTTTCTTCTATGACACCGGACTCAACCAGAGACTGAATGCGACCGGTAAGACCGCTCCATGACAAATCAGAAGAGGGTCGTGTAATTGCCGGAATATAGTAAAAAAGCTCTGCTATTTTATCCAGGGTTGCAAGTTCATCTCTATAACCAAGATCCCAGGAGTAGCGTGCCCCTTGAAGCACAACAAATTTTCTCGGCTCTTTTAAATCCAGCTCTGTTCGAATCATACTCATATAAGGAGCAAGGCCTGTTCCGGTAGCAACAAATAAAATATTCTTGTTGCGCGGCGCTTTGTCAAGAGTGAACAATCCAACAGCCTTTTTGCCGATAAAAAGGCGGTCTCCCCTTTCAAGAGCAAAAAGTCTTGGAGTTAACTGCCCGCTTCTGACAAGAGAGATATAGAATTCAAGATAGTCCTTTTCAGTGCTGGCCGAAGAGATAGAGTAAGCCCTTTTTAAAAGGGTCTCCTTGTCATATGTTTTATCTTCAAAACCTGACTCCTTTATACGTGACTCATTACTTGTGACACCAAGCACTGTATATTGGCCCGGTTTAAAATCAGGCTGAATGCCATCCAATTTTGTACGAATTATCATAAGACTTCGCGTTACCAGGATCTTTTGTACAACGATTGCATTGTATTGATCGGTGCCCATTTTTTACTCCTTTCTCATATCAGCCGGCAGTCAGGTCTACACCATTACTGAAATCAAGTGGCGCATTTACTGCCCGGC
>CAYMVZ010000015.1:0-30923 GCA_964394335.1 uncultured Nitrospinota bacterium
CAAATGGATTTAGGTTTTTAATGCCCCGTGCGGAAGCACGGGGTTCTTTACTAATAAATCTTTATCGTTTGAATTGAAAAACTAATTTGTTATTTAAAAAACTATTTAATCATTGTTTTTCCGATTATTTATTTGAATAAAAAAACCGAAAACAAAAAAAATGGACAAATATTCTGAGAAACATTACTATGCATAAAACTATTCATCATTGATAATAATAAATGCTTAGTTTAACAAAAACCGTGTATTATCTCTAAATTATTATTAATTTTCCCCGCTTAAATTATGAATGAAAAAATAATAACAATTGTTTCAGGCCTGCCCCGGTCCGGCACTTCCATGATGATGAAGATGCTGGAAGCAGGGGGTATGGGAATCCTGAAAGACGAAATAAGAAAAGCCGATGAAGACAACCCCAAAGGATATTATGAATTTGAAAAAGTAAAGGAGCTTAAAAAGGATGCTTCATGGTTGGAGAATACTAAAGGAAAAGTAGTTAAAATTATTTCCTCTCTTCTTGAGCATTTACCTGAAAAATATACCTACAAAATAATTTTTATGCATAGAAATATGGAGGAAATCCTGAACTCCCAAAGACAGATGCTCATTAGAAGAGGAGAACTAACCGATGAAGTAACCGACGAAAAAATGGGAAAAATGTTTTTAAAGCATTTACAAAAAATCGAAGAGAGATTAAACAAACAATCAAACATGGATGTTCTAACCATCAACTACAATGAAATTTTAAAAGAGCCTGCCAAACATAGTGAAATAATTAACCGGTTTTTGGGAAACTCCCTAAACGCAAAAAACATGACAGGCGTTATTGATCAAACTTTATATCGTCAGCGTGGCAAGAGCTGACTTCCTATGCTTAAAATGTTCTTTAACTTAGTTGAAATCCAGAGATTTCCGCTCCCCTTAACTTGACTTAACATATTGATTATGCTATCCGTATTATTGTTTTCTATTAGTATCATCATTTGCCGACAAGTCGTATGATTGAAATTGCCTCAAATATTAGAAAAGTAAAGCAAGCCATAAGGCGTGCGGCTGAAAAAGCTGGAAGAAACCAAGATGATGTTAAACTGATTGCAGTATCAAAAACTGTTGAAACAAGCAAAATAAAAGAGGCTATTGACGCCGGCTTGACCATATTTGGTGAAAATCGTATACAGGAAGCTAAAAAAAAAAAGCCGAGCTGCCTGCATCCATACAATGGCATCTGGTTGGGCATCTGCAATCTAATAAGGTTAAATACATCTTTGATCAGTTCGAGTTAATCCATTCTGTTGATAGCCTTCCGTTAGCAGACGAAATTCAAAAAAGAGCCGAGCGCATAGGAAAAACTGTTAATATTTTAATTCAAATCAATACTTCTGGTGAAGAAACTAAATTTGGAGTACCTTTTAATAAAGCGGCCTCATTTGTTAAAGAAACAAGTAAGTTTAAAAACCTGAACGTGATGGGGTTAATGACGATACCTCCTTATGCAAATAATCCTGAAGATTCAAGAGTTTTTTATAAAAAACTAAAATCTGTTAAAATAGAACTTGAGAAAGAAAAGCTAAATCTTCCGGAACTGTCAATGGGAATGTCAAATGATTATGAAGTAGCCATAGAAGAAGGGGCTACGCTTGTCCGAGTTGGCACAGCGATTTTTGGTTCAAGGTCGTAATCCACTAATTTTGCTTCGCAGATTTGCTCATTGAAGAGTACCTGCGAAGCTTGAATTCGTTAATTATGCTAATTTGTGAATTTATTTTTTAGTTATTATGTTAAAAGACAAAAAGATAGCTTTTATAGGTTCCGGTAATATGGCAGAAGCTTTGATCAGCAGCTTGATCGATTCTTCTATTTTTAATCCGGATGACATTTTATGCTCGGATATCAGTAAAAAGCGATTAGAATATGTCCATAATAACTACAATATTCATACGTCATCGGACAATATTGATGTAGTGCAAAAAGCCGATATTATTATTTTATCTGTCAAACCACAGATAATCCTTAAAGTATTAGATCAAATTTCCGAAACAGTGGATAGCTCCAAATTGATTATTTCTATTGCTGCCGGCATTAGTCTTGACATAATTCAAAAGGCTCTGAGCAAAAAAGATGCATCAACATGCCGCTTAATTAGAGCGATGCCCAACACCCCGGCAATGGTTCAAACCGGCGCAACAGCCCTGACCAAAGGAGCACATGCTTCTGAAAACGACTTAAAAGCGGCCTTTGAAATATTTAGCGCAGTCGGAAAAGCTGTGGAGATTAATGAAGATTTGATGGATGCGGTAACCGGATTGAGCGGGAGTGGTCCAGCATATGTTTTCTTAATTATTGACGCCCTGGCAGATGCCGGAGTACAAGTAGGACTTCCAAAAGATATTTCCATGACTCTTTCAATTCAAACCGTATTGGGGGCGGCCAAGCTCGCTTCTGAAAGCGGAGACGAACCGGCAAAATTGAAAGATATGGTTACCTCTCCCGGTGGTACCACCATTGCCGGAATTAATTCTCTTGAAGAGGGAAACCTTAAGGCTGTTTTAATGAATGCCGTGAAAGCGGCTACTCAGAGATCCAAAGAACTGGGGTCAATACAAAAAAAGAACGTCGGTTTAAAATGATTATTTATCCTTGATTCGGCTGCGGCACTGACGTCTCTGTGGTCAAGTTAGGTGTTCGTTTCACTCACACTAACTGTTACGCTGATTATGTTCAGATTACACAGATTTTTTACTTGAATCAGCGTAATCTTAATCAAATCGGTGTAATCATGTATAGAATCGAAATTTCTATGCATTAAATTAATAAAAAAGGAGAAAAAATGTTTGTAATAGGAAACTTTTTGGAGGGCATTGCAGTAGTCCTTAATATGGCACTCTATTTATATATGTGGATTATCATTATCCGTGCCTTGATAACATGGGTTAATCCCGATCCTTACAATCCAATTGTTCAGTTTTTATATAGGGTAACTGATCCGATGCTGTATCATATAAGAAAAGCGTTGCCTATTTCAGGAGCAGGGATTGATTTTTCTCCCATTATTGCTATTTTGATAATCTATTTTTTACAGTATGCTCTTGTAGAGAGTTTAAGAGATATTGCAATGCGCATGCAGTAGGTGAGGCTTGATGAATATGAGATTCTCTGTGGATGACATCCGAAATCAAAGATTTAAAACCAAATTTAATGGTCTCGATAAAAATGACGTAATGACGTATCTTCAGCTTGTGGCAGATGATTTTGAAGCTTTTCAAAAGGAAGCTGCTGATCTTAAAGATCAACTGAAAAAGAAGGACAAAACTATTAAAAAACATATAGACAGAGAAGAAAGAATGAAGAGTTTGTTTGAAACGCTCTGTAAAGAAAAAGGCATTTCGCTTAATGAACTCCATAATAAAGAATCAGTTAATGAAATTCCCGTTAAAAAAGAAGAAAAGATAATTCGGAACTCCCTTGGCCATGTTAAAAAAAACAAGAAAATTACAAAAAAAGGAGTCAACGATATACAAAAGGAAATCTTATTTTTGGAAAAACAAAAAGAAGCCTGATCAAAAGCTTAATACTCTAAAAGACAATTTATTAAAATCGTGCCTATCATAGTTCAGGAGGCAAAAGACAGCATTATTATTTCTGTCAGGGTTCAACCCCGATCATCAAAAAATGAAATAATTGGAATACAGTCTGAAAAATTAAAAGTCAAGCTAACGTCTCCTCCCGTTGAAAATGCTGCTAATCAGCTTTGCATAAAATTATTTTCCAAATGGCTGGGTATCAACAAATCAAAAATCCAGATCATCAGTGGGTTAAAAAGCCGGAACAAAAAAATAAAAATTGATGGAGTAAATAAAAGTGAATTTGATCTTTTTATAAAGAATAATAGCTTGCCGCAGAGGCCGCAAAGTACGCGGAGAAAAAAATAATGATCCTTCGGCAAACTCGAGATTACGAGACAATTTGTCATGGTGAGCCTTTCGGCAGGCTCAATACAGGCTCTGCCGAACCATTACTGGAGAAATCCAAAATACCCGTTTTAAAAGGACATTATTTAAATGATTAAAACCATAGAATATACAAATGGGGTTGTTCGGATGATTGACCAGACGAAATTGCCCGTGGAAGAAATTTACGTGGAATGCCATGATTATAAAAGTGTGTCTGATGCTATACGAAATATGCTGATTCGCGGCGCTCCGGCTATAGGAGTTGCAGCAGCTATGGGAGTATCACTGGGAGCCAATAAAATAAAAGCGAGAAGCTATGATTCATTTCTTCCTGAATTTCTGCAAATTTGCGATGAATTAGCCGGGTCTCGCCCAACTGCAGTAAATCTTTTCTGGGCCATAAACAGAATGAAAAAAATTTCGGAAGACAACAGTGATAAACCGGTGGATGAAATAAAAAATATACTCAAAGGCGAGGCAATAAAAATATGGAAAGAAGATATTGCGATCAATAAATCCATGGGAAGATACGGGCAGGAGTTAATTAAAGACGGTGATACCATTCTCACTCATTGCAACGCGGGAGCTTTGGCAACGGCAGGTTATGGCACGGCTCTCGGTGTAATCAGAGCAGCGTGGGAAGCAGGGAAGAAGATAAATGTATTGGCCGGCGAAACACGCCCATTTCTCCAGGGAGCCCGCCTGACAACATGGGAACTGAAAAAAGAAAATATCCCGGTCAAATTAATCACGGACAGCATGACCGGTTATTTTATGAAGAAAAATGAAATTAACCTGGTTATTGTTGGCGCGGACCGAATCGCTTCAAACGGAGACGTGGCTAATAAAATTGGGACTTATACCGTGGCGATTTTAGCTAAAGAACATCAAGTGCCTTTTTACGTGGCAGCTCCTTTATCTACTTTAGATATGACTCTTAATTCGGGCGCGCAAATTCCGATTGAAGAGCGAAGCCATGAAGAGGTAACCCGGATTAACAATAAACAAATCGCTCCTGAAGGTATTGAAGTAGCGCACCCCGCCTTTGACGTCACCCCAAACAAATGGATTAACGCAATTATTACGGAAAAAGGGATCGTCAGATCCCCTTTCAAGGAAAACTTAAAAAAACTGTTTTAAGGAAATCTTCCTCTTACAAAATTCTTTTTGACATGAGCTAAGTTCAGCTTTGCAGGATTAACGGGATAGGCCGGATTTCTTTTTTGGAGTGCAATGCCTCCCGGCATTATGTATTAAGCTGACCCCTAACCGCTAAGAGCTGTCCCCTGCTTTAAATATTGCGGAACTTCTTCATGGAGACAGTAATATCAGGAAATTTTTTTAGCAAACGGTTGTCTTCGGTAACACAATAAACTCCAAGTTCTTTTGCAAGAGTAATATATTGTGCGTCATAAGCGCTGATATTTTTTTCTATTGCCAATGTTAAGGCGTTTACTAAATTTGGATTATGTTCTTTTGGAGAGAACATTTTAATCGCGTTATTCCATAATACATAGCTATCAGGCACTTCAATCTGTTTTCCACGGGTCAATGTGGCGATAACATTCAGCATTTCATGCTTCCACAAGGCAGGCACTCTCCAATCTCCATCAATTTTTCTTAAAAGAACAGCGGATTCCCGCTTCGGAGAGTCGGTTAACAGGTAGACAATGTTATTAACGTCTGTAACAATCACTCTCTACCTCTTCGTTTAGCGCCATTAATCCACTTCCCTGAAATAGGAGATTTAAGCCTTACAGGTTGTGGTAATTCGGCAGGAGTTGGTTCTTGTTCAAGAGCTTTCTCAAGGAGGGCCAAAGCCTCTTTTGTCATACTGCGATGATGTTGACTGGCGGACTGTTTTAATTTTAAATGCAAATCAGGAGGGACACTTTTTATTAATAATCCGGGCATTCATGGCTCCTTTTAATAGCTATTAATTTACTATTGAAATAATAGCAAAATAATAGTAAAAAGTCAATATGCCTGTTAGCCTGTTTAGGAGATGCCATAATCTCAAGTTAGGATGCTAATCAAGTGACTATATTGCACCCCATTCCCCTATTTAAAAAATTTAAAACATATCCCTTGCTTTTTTCAGATATTAGGCATAAAGTAGTGTTAATTCTAACAGTATTTAATGGCATATTCGAGGTTGACCGAGTGAAGGGCCTGACAGAAAAACAATCAAAGATTTGTGAATTCATTGCCGCATGCCAAGAGGACAACGGTTATCCACCTACGCAAGCTGAAATAAGAGATCACTTCGGTTTTAGAAGTATTAACGCTGCACGTGGCCACCTTGTGCTGATCGAAAAAAAAGGTTATATTCGGATGAATGTCGGGAAAGCCCGTGGAATTCAATTTGCACCAGCGCCTGTTTTATGGCGGAAAGAAAAATCTATCCCCTTGCTCGGCAGGATTGCAGCGGGAGTTCCTATATGTGCAGAACAGAACATTGAAGACCATCTACCCTTTCCCCCCGCCTTGTTTGGGGGAGGCGAGCTTTTTGCGCTCCATGTGTTTGGCGACAGTATGAAAGGGGCAGGAATCAGAAACGGTGACATTGCTATCATACAGAAACGAGATTCTGTTGAGAACGGAGAAATAGCGGCTGTTCTAATTGAGCGGGAGGCCACATTAAAACGAGTCTATTTGGCGTCTAATTCGCTTTTGCTCAAAGCCGAAAATCCTGACTTTAAAGACCTCACGTTTGTCAGGGGCAAGAGAGACCTCATTCGTATACTTGGACGCTACCAGGGAATTATTCGAACCGTGAATAATCGATACAACTCATGAAAGTTATAAACACAGTTAAAGCCTATGGATGTCACGATGTAGTTTTGCTTCGCGACGAGCCCACCCCCCGGCATTTGGACTACCTTGATTTATTGAAAGCACCCGGTCGCGGAAATCTGAAAGTTGACGCAGTGGCTGAATTTCAGGCCAGACCTTTGCTTTATATTGTATCGAATGATCAGGCACTAAATTTACCCGCCGACAAGGTGATGGATTTGCAGCGCCTTTTGGCTAACCGGGGAGAGAGGGCATATCTCGGCGTCTTGAGCCCGGGAGAGTTAAATGTTTACCCCATAAATTTGGACCGTTCCGCTCTTCTAATTGAAGGCCTGATTGAAGGTCGCAAAAAAACGATTAAAAAAGAGGCCCCAGAGGCCCCACTGTTTTTTCAGAGCCTGGTAAGTGGCTTTTTCGACATGGAAGGCCAGCCTGATGCTCCTGACTACGTATTCAATACTATCCATGAACTGATGACCCATTCATCAAAAAGCCTCATAGGAAAATACAACCTCAACCCTTTGGATGTCCTATCATTTCTTGGCCGGGCCTTGTTCTTCCGTTTTTTATATGATCGCAAGATAGTCCTGGACAGTGATATTCATTCCGTCTGTCCACAAGCGGAATCGCCGGGTGATTGTTTCAGTAATGTTAAAAACTCTATCGCCACATGCCGGTGGCTTGACGATACCTATAACGGCGACTTGCTTCCGCTCTCCGACAACTATACAACCGTATTCAGCCAAGCAAAGAAAAAGACAAAGGGCAAATTATTTGAACATTTGCGAGCCATCATGGAAGGATGGAAGCATGTAGGAAATGAAGCGTTTCAACTTGAGATTGATTGGGGCGATCTTGACTTTGCTCACATCCCCATTGGTGTACTTAGTCAGGTGTATGAGGATTTCAGCAGAGTGTGGGATAATCGACAGGCGAAAGGGACAAGTGTCTACTATACGCCAAAAAATATAGCGCGCACCCTCGTGGACGACTCTTTTGAAGGCGTCACGGACAAGAAAAACTCACGAATTATCGACGCAAGTTGCGGAGCCGGAATCTTCCTCGCACTGGCGTTCAGGAAACTTGTCGCGGCCCGATGGGAACACGACGGAAAGAGACCTAATACCAAGACGATCCAGTCCATTTTGTACAATCAGCTTTGTGGTTTCGACATCAGTGAGTCCGCCCTTCGCCTTGCGGCATTGTCCCTTTACATTACTGCTATTGAACTTAATGGAACCACCCGGCCTCCAAAGAGCCTGAAATTCCCGGACCCTCTCCAGGACATTGTGTTGCATAATTACAGGCGAACTGAAGAGCAGGGAGCCAAGGGTTTTGTGTTAGGCAGTTTGCGCTCGGACCTTTCCGAAGACTTCAATGGCAGTTTCGATATGGTCATCGGTAATCCTCCTTGGAGCCGCCTGAAAGGAGATACTAAGGAAAAAAAGAAAGAGATCAAATTACTTAATATTGCATTCACCAAACTGACGCGTCAGGCTCTTACTGATCGTGGACTCGAAGATATTGCAAAAACGTACCGAAACCCTGACAACAACCCCGACCTACCATTTTTGTGGAGAGCGACTCAATGGGCCAAACCGGATGGCATTATTGCCATGGCATTGCCTGGACGGATATTTCTCAAGCAGTCCAAGCCCGGCGTTTCTGCGTTTAACGCCATACTACAGGGTCTTGAGATTACAGGAATACTGAACGGATCGAATCTCTCGGATACCGCTGTATGGCCGGGTATGAATCAGCCTTTCATGCTCTTTTTCGCAAAAAACCGCCTACCTAAGGGCAATCACTATTTTCATTTTGTTACGCCTCATTTTGAAAAAAGCCTGAATAACAAAGGCCGCATCCGCATTGATTATCAGTCCGCTCAGCCAGTAGCTGCCCGCGAAACCTTTAAGGATTCGCACCTACTGAAGACTCTGTCGGTGGGAACTTCTCTTGATGTGGAGGTGGTCCGTAAACTTAATGACTTGGGATGGGATACTGTTAAATCGTATTGGGATAACCCTGAGTTGTACTCGGGATTGGGATACAACCTTTCGCCAAAGCAGACTCAGAAGGATGCATCATTAATGGGCGAATTGCCCAATTTTTCACCTCCTGAAGATGGTGGATTTTCTGTTGATGTATCATTACTGCCTAAGTTCAGGAATTCTACGGCACAAACTGATCCCGATAATCCTACGGCGTATGCACCAAGGCACCCGAAATTGTATACACCACCGCTGCTTATTGTGGCGGAATCACCGGGCAGTTCGCTGTTTTCACCCAAATCATGGATAGTAAGGAAACAAATTGTCTTTAGTAAAAGCTATTATGGATACTCCGCTCATGGAAGCAAGGAAGCGGATTTGCTTATAGCGCTTCTTCATCTGCTCACTCATACTGAACTGTTCAGGTATCATGTTCTGATTACCAGTTCGAGAATGGGAGCGGAACGAAGAACTTTTCTAAAGGAGAATATTGATAATTTTCCGTTCCCGAAAACCGATGCCTTGTCTAAGCGGCAACGGCAACGCGCAGTGAAACTAGCCGGTCAGCTTGAAACCGCTTTAACCAAGCCGTGGAATGCTATCAACGACTTCATTTTTGATCTCTATGGTCTGGATGTGTATGACCGTCAGGTTGTTAAAGACACTCTTGAGGTTTCGCCTCCTTATAAGGAATCCCGTGACCGTGCTAATGCCTGGCCTGTAAGGGATGAACGACATGCTTTCCATATCGAGTTGCAGCGATTGCTTGCTCCTTCTTTTGATGTTACGAATGAGACGGTATCGATTGAAGATGTTGAGGTTGGGGAACAGGATATTCATTCGCCCTGGCATTTCTTTGCCGTTTCTTCACCTTCCACCTCCGCAAGCTTTACACAGGCCACACAAAAAAAACTAATTTCCAAAATCACGAGGGAAGCCAACAAAACAGGCTGTAGCCGGGTCGTTGTCCACGAAAAGGGGCGTCTACTTGTGGGAATTATTGGTCAATACCGTTATTGGACTTTAAGCCGTGCTCGTCTGTGCGCTCTGGACATTCTGCGCAATCATCTTGATGCGTTTCCCATGGGGAAAAGCTGATGGCGGTAGGTTTTTTTACGCACGGTATAGAGTTCGCTTTACCTCACCCGCCAATCCATCCGCGCACCATTCTTCTCCTTTGCTGTGTAATCAAAAGGGCCTGGCAGTTACTTAAAGAAAACCCTCCTTCCGGTTTTCTTCTACAATCTGCAGGTGAGGATGCTATTACACTGGAACTGGTTGACATCATTGAAAACCGCTTACGAAAAAGCGATGAAGTTGCCGGATTTAACTACGCTCTTTTCGGCAAGGTGAGCCGGGAACCAAAGATTACAAACGTCGACAAGAAACACCCCGACAAGATGCCTGATATCTTCTTCGATCTGAAACGGGACCACCTACTAATTCTAAGTAATCAAGATGGCCTCTTTGTGGAATGTAAACCCGTTGACCTCAAACACACGATTTTGTCCTGCTACTGCAAAAAAGGACTGATACGGTTCGTTGATGGGGACTATGCCTGGGCCATGCAAGATGCCATGATGGTAGGGTATGACAAAGGAGACTATTCGTTTGGTAAGCTTGCATCCGATCTTGATGGTGGCAGAAATAGCGCCCTCCTGAAGACGATTAGCCATTCTGTGCTTAATGAATATAATATCTACCGCTCAAGCCACAAAAGAGAATTTGAATGGCCGGAAAAACAAGGGCAAGCTTGCCCGATAGAGGTTTCACACCTTTGGCTACCGGTGTAACTTCCATTTTTTATGATAAAGAAAATCCCGTGGAGGATTTATGGAGATCATCAAGGATTTTGCTACAAGCAATCCAAAGGCATTTTGGGGATTAATCAGCACATTAATACTGGCGCTATCCACTATAATTGCCGCCTTGATTCAAAGAAGAGGCAAAAAAGAAAATAATAGAGATGCGACGATTACCGTTACGAATGTTATCAAGCCGTCCATAAAAACTGAAACAGTTACTCCGTCTCCTCCAGCTTCCATAAAAAAAGATATTCTCTCCATAAAGGAAAAAATAAAACCTTCTTTAAAGATTCCTGATGCATATCTTCGCTGGGTAAGGGAACGTTGTAAGGCAATAGATCTTAAAAACCTTATTGACAAGGAAAACGTGACTTTCGTCGGGTTGCCGGAGATTTTCATTCCCCTCCTTTGTTTGCCCCTAGAGAAAAAAGAGAAGAAAACTCCCGACGGTTTGAAAAGAGAGGAAGCATTGGACATTGAAACCGTTACAGGCGAGGGGGAATATCTACTCATTGAAGGACAGGCTGGTTCCGGCAAAACAACCCTTATAAAGCATCTCGCTTTAACGCTGGCAAATGATGAACGGGAAGATTCCCTACGGGGTTATTTGCCGATATTGATTTTTTTGCGGGAACTTTCAGATTTTGACTGGAACCGGCAGAAAGCCGGGACAAAAATGTGGGAACTTATCATTGAAGAATATTTTGGAGAACAGGGTCTCGACAGAGAAACCATTCTCTCCTTTTGTCATGAGGGAAAGGCGCTTTTTCTTGTGGACGGGCTTGATGAAATTGATGAAGAGCCGCAGGAAAAGGCCGTGCAATCTCTTTCCGAGTTTCGCGTGAAGCATGGTGGTAAAGTCCTTCTAACGGGAAGACCCCATTCCATGAAAGGCGAAGTTCTAAACCGATTCGGCGACCGTCATACCTCCATTAACCCACTGACAATGCCACAGGTTGAGTTCTTTATCAGGAAATGGTATCAAACCATCATGAAGGAAAAAACCGGGCTGGAAAAAAAGAGCGCTGATAATATGCTAGCCGACGTTCGTTCCCATGAAAACATAGGAAACCTTATCGGCAGCCCACTCATGCTGACCGCCGTCTGCATTCTTTATCACGGTCAGGGAAGAAAGCTGCCGGAACAACGGGCGGAATTGTATGAAAAGTTCGTTGACAACCTCCTTTCCCGGAGATTTGAAGGAAAAGAAGCCGACGCCGTTGGCAAATACCTAATGGAGCTTGCCTCAAAAATGCACAAAGACCGACAAAAGATGGTGGACAGGATTTATGCCGTTAATACGCTTGGGGAACTATTAGATATTCCCGAGGGTGAGACGGTCGTTTCGATGCGAGAAGAAATAGAGGAAAAATTCAGCCGAATTGAAGAAAGCTGCGGACTCTTGAAGCGGGAAAAAGGGCAGTATAAATTCTGGCACCTGTCTTTCCAGGAATTTCTCGCGGCAAGGAATGTCGTGCGAAAGGGAAGGAAGTATGACGAGGATATCCAAGATTTTTGGGAAGACGATTGGTACAGGGAGGTTATCCTTCTCTGCATCGGCTATCTTGGAATTGATAACAGCGGATGGGCAAACGGTATTGTGGAAGAAGAATTGAAAAAAGAGGGAAATGTTTCCAGCAAACACCGCTTGCTTGCTGCCGCTTCGCTTATAGACCTTAAAGAGGGAACCCGGGAGAAAAAGGTCGTTGAAAAGGCAAAGAATACCATGATCGAAATTTATCAATCACCACTTAATGATGCTGCTTTGAAAGCCGAGGCGGGTGAAATTATAGGGAGGCTTGGCGATACAAGAGATTTGAAGGTATTTATCAAAATAAAAGGGGGCGAATGCGATCTTGAAGGATTGAAAACAAAAAAGATTGATTCATTCGCCATCGGGAAATACCCGGTAACTAACCTCTGGTTCCGTAAATTCATCGATGGCGGCGGGTATAAAGATGAAAGCTACTGGAGCGGCGAAGGAAAAAAATGGTTAAGGGCTGTAAAGGTTGCGGAGCCACGCTTTTGGTGGCAAAACCGCTGGAACTGCCCAAACTCTCCTGTTGTCGGGGTTAGTTGGTATGAAGCAGATGCATTCTGCCGATGGCTAACCGCAATGAAGCAGGACGGGCATACCTACCGCCTTCCAAGCGAGGAGGAATGGCAGGCCGCTGCGGCAGGACTGAAGGAAAAACGGAAATACCCATGGGGCAATTGGAAAAAGAACAGGGCGAACATCGGTGAAGCGGGTATAAGAAAAACATCTTCAGTCGGCATTTTCCTTGAGGGCGCCACGCAGGGAAAAGAAGAAAATAAAATCTTTGACCTCTCCGGCAATGTATGGGAGTGGACATGCTCAGGCTATAGAACCCAAAAAAGATTGCCTGATTTTACCTTTGATAATGAAACTCAAAAACTCTATGATCAAAGAAAATTTTCGGATGCATGGGATAAATACGAAAAAAAAGGATTCCCTTTTCCTGTACTCCGCGGCGGTTCGTTGAAGAACTATAGCGCTTACGCGCGATGCGATTTTCGTGGCAGGTACGACCCGAACGACAGGGACAACGATGTAGGTTTTCGTTGCGCCAAGACTTTGTAACTCTTTGCACATTTATCCTTTTACACTACCGCCGAAGGCGGTCTATTTTTTTTTACAAAATTAGGGACAGGCAAATAATACTTGTTTCTTTTTCCCATATTAAAAAAATCGTAATAGTTCAGACACTAAGCCACAAAGGAGAGAAAAGAATTGATTTTAAATAACCGCCATATTAGTATGACTAATTTGTACTTTTAAAATTATTTCAGTGTTTTCCGTGTATTTCGTGGGAAATAAAATTTTTTATGCGAAGCGATAAGATTAAAAAAGGACTGGAAAGAGCGCCACACCGCTCACTGCTTTTCGCAACAGGACTGCCGCGGGAGGAGATAGATAAACCTTTTATTGGTTTAATTTCCAGTTTTACCGACTCCGTTCCTGGACATATAGGGTTCCGTGATCTTGAGAGGGCAATTGAAAAAGGTGTGCACAGCGGCGGCGGGTATTGTTTTATGTCTTCAGTACCCGGAATTTGTGACGGGATTGCCATGGGGCATCAGGGAATGCATTATTCCCTGCCCTCCCGGGAACTGATCGCGGATATTATTGAGTCCGTGGTTGAAGCTACCTGTGTTGACGGACTTGTTTTATTGACAAATTGCGATAAGTTTACCCCTGGAATGCTGATGGCAGCAGCCCGTCTTGATATCCCGGCCGTTGTTGTAACCGCAGGCCCGATGATTTCAGGAAGATATAAAACAAAACGGCTCTCTTTAGTTCGGGACACTTTTGAAGCGGTTGGAAGATGCCAGGCAGGGGAAATTAGCGAGGATGAAGTCTCTAAACTGGAAATGGAAGCTTGCCCGGGGCCCGGTTCCTGCCAGGGATTATACACGGCCAATACTATGTCATGCTTGACAGAGTCAATGGGAATGTCCCTTCCCGGATGCGCCACTGCCTTAGCGGTATCCTCTAAAAAAAGAAGGATCGGTTATGAAAGCGGGATGAAGATAGTAGAGCTGGTCAACAAAGGGATTACTACAAGGCAGATTCTAACGCAAGCTGCTTTTGAAAACGCGATTCGGATCGATTTGTGTTTAGGCGGTTCAACAAATACTGTTCTGCATTTACCGGCTATTGCTCATGAAGCAGGCATTGAATTAGAACTGGAGTTGTTTGACAAGTTAGGCAAAGAGTCTCCCCAGTTAACAAATATACGTCCCGGCGGTGAACATTTTATGGAAGACTTGGAATATGCCGGTGGAATACCCGGAGTATTAAATGTTTTAAAAGACAGATTAAGCGACAATATTACAACCAGTGGTAAAAAAATGAAAGAGATTGCACAAAGCGGAGAAGTTTCTGACGATGATGTTATCAGACCCCTTAACAATCCTTACAAAAAAGAAGGGGGTATCGCTATTCTCAGGGGGAATTTAGCTCCGGATGGCGCTGTGGTGAAGCAGTCGGCTGTAAGCGAGAAGGCGCTTAACTTTACAGGAGCAGCAAGGGTTTTTAACTCTGAAGAAGAGGGCATGAAAGCCATAATGAAAAAGGAAATTAAAAGCGGAGATGTGGTTGTCATCCGGTATGAAGGCCCGAAAGGCGGCCCTGGTATGAGGGAAATGCTGTCTCCTACTGCCGCGATTGCGGGGATGAATTTGTCCGATTCCGTGGCATTAATTACAGATGGCAGGTTTTCAGGAGGTACACGGGGTCCGTGTGTTGGGCATATTTCTCCGGAGGCTATGGCAGGAGGTGCTATTGCCCTTATTGAAGAAGGTGATAAAATAAGTATTAATATCCCGGAAAGAAAAATTGATTTATTGATTTCCGATGGTGAGATGAAAAAGCGAAGGGGGGCATGGAAGGCCCCGGAGCCAAAAATAAAAAAGGGCTATTTAGCACGGTATCAGAAACTTGTGACGTCGGCTAATACCGGAGCAGTTTTGAAAGCATAATTACTTTAACCACTGATTACACGGATTTCACTGATTATGAAAATGACAGGCGCGAAAATATTTATTGAAAGTTTGTTGAAAGAAGGGGTAGACACCATTTTTGGTTTTCCCGGCGGAGCTGTTCTGCCTATTTATGATGTTTTATACGACGCGCCGATACGGCATATTTTAGCAAGGCATGAGCAGGGCGCAACCCATGCTGCAGATGGCTATGCGCGGGCGACCGGGAAACCGGGAGTTTGCCTGGTTACCTCAGGCCCAGGCGCTACTAATACTGTTACTGGAATCGCGACAGCATATATGGATTCCATACCTATTATTGTTTTTACCGGCCAGGTTCCAACCGCGCTTATTGGAAATGACGCTTTTCAGGAAGCGGATATTGTAGGTATAACACGACCATGTACAAAACATAGTTACCTGGTAAAAGACGTCAAAGATCTGGCAAGGATCATTAAAGAGGCTTTTTATATAGCAACAACAGGAAATCAGGGACCGGTTTTGATAGATCTACCGAAAGATATTTTAAATGCTGAAACTAAATTTGAATACTCCGGCTCCGTAAATATGAGGAGTTACAAGCCTACAGTTGAAGGACACATCAGGCAGATTAAGAGAATGGCTGATGAAATTGCGCGTTCAAAAAGACCGGTTATTTACGCCGGCGGCGGAGTTATTCTCTCTAACGCTTCAGAAGAACTGGTTACTCTTTCAAAAATTACTCAAATTCCTGCAACAACTACCCTGATGGGACTTGGCTGTTTCCCATCTGACAGTAAACTATCTCTTGGCATGTGCGGGATGCATGGAACGTTCAGGTCCAATATGGCAATTACAGAGGCCGATCTTCTGATAGCTATTGGTGCAAGGTTTGACGACAGGGTTACCGGCAAATTGGATGAATTTTCTATTAAATCCAGAAAGATTCAAATTGATATCGATCCTACATCTATCGGGAAAAATGTGAGAGTAGACTTACCGGTAGTAGGAGATATTAAAAATGTTTTGAAAAAATTGAACTCTCACTTAAAGCATGTAAAGAAAGACTGGAAAAAAGATTCGAAGTCATGGCTTCGGAAAATTGAAAAATGGAAAAAAACTTATCCTCTGGTTTACAAACAGGGAAAAAGCGCAATCAAACCGCAGTATGTAATTGAACAGATAGCGGAAATCACTAAGGGAGACGCAATTTATGTGACAGACGTAGGGCAGCACCAGATGTGGTCGGCGCAGTACCTGAAGTTTAAAAAACCAAGAACATTTTTGACCTCAGGCGGTCTGGGAACCATGGGATATGGATATCCTGCAGGAATCGGCGCGCAGGCCGCTTTTCCAAAAAAGACTGTATTTGTAATTTCCGGGGACGGCAGTTTTCAAATGAATTTGCAGGAGTTGATTACAGCAGTTCAGCATCAACTGCCGGTTAAGGTCGCGATAATAAATAATGGTTTTCTCGGTATGGTAAGACAATGGCAGCAACTTTTCTATGATAAAAGATATTCACATGTATGTATGGCCAGCGCGCCTGATTTTGTTAAACTGGCAGAATCGTACGGAGCCCTTGGATTAAGGGCGAAAAAACCTGACGAAGTTAAAAAAACAATTGAAAAAGCCCTGGCGTATAAAGGGCCGGTTGTTATTGACTTTGTCGTTACCAAGGAAGAAAACGTTTACCCTATGGTTCCATCGGGGAAAGCAATCCATGAAATGTTGCTGGTTTAATTATGAAACATACAATATCAGTTTTAGTAGAAAATAAATTTGGAGTTTTATCAAGAATTTCCAGTCTCTTCAGCGGAAGGGGATTTAATATAGAAAGCCTGTCGGTTGCGGAAACAATGGACCCGACTGTATCAAGAATGACTATTGTTACCAGGGGAAGCGATCAGATTATCGAGCAGGTTACAAAGCAGTTAAACAAATTGGTAGACGTTATTAAGGTTAATGACCTTACGGAAGAAAAATTTATTGACCGTGAGATGGTACTGGTCAAAGTTGATACGGAACAAGCTGTCAAACGGGATGAAGTCCTGAGAATAGTTGAAATCTTTCGATGTAAAGTAGCGGATGTCAGCCCAAAAGCCTATACCATTGAAGTAACAGGAGATGAAGGAAAGATTAAGGCCATTGTTGACATGCTCAAACCAATAGGAATAAAAGAGATTGTAAGGACAGGACGTATTGCCATGACACGCGGGAGCAAAGCCTTGAAGGGATAATCTGTTCGTAGTGCAGGACGTACGAAAATTTTGAGGAATAATCCGACGAGCAATCTAACTTTTTTTAGGGAAAGATTTCTTACGGAGTTTATCCTAAGCGTGGAAGAAAGAGATTCTTCGCATCGCTCAGGATGACAAGCGAAGGGCTTAGAATAACAAGGCGAAGGATTCGGAATGAAAGTTTTAGCTTCGCAGATTCGCCCTGAGGAGAGTTTCTGCAGAGACTTGAATTCAGACAACCTGTTCTCTATGTAGTTAATCTGTATTTTTCATTAAAAAATATTTGGGAGGATTTTAATGGTAAAAGTTTATTATGACAAAGATGCTGATCTTAAATTGTTAAAAAGTAAAACCGTTGCCGTAATAGGGTATGGAAGCCAGGGGCACGCCCACGCGCTGAATCTTCATGACAGCGGAATAAAAGTTGTCGTGGGACTTCGCAAGGAAAGCAACTTTCGTAAAAAAGCTTCTAAGGACGGTTTAAAGGTAATGACAACCGCAGAGGCCGCTAAAGCAGGCGATATAATTATGATATTAATTCCCGATGAAAAACAGGGAGATGTTTATCGAACGGATATTGCTCCGCAATTGAAAAAGGGAAAAGCAATTGCTTTTGGGCACGGCTTTAATATTCATTTTGGACAAATTGTACCACCCGCTGATGTGGATGTGTTTATGGTAGCTCCCAAGGGACCGGGTCATCTGGTAAGAAGAACTTATCAGGAAGGAAAGGGAGTGCCCTGTCTCATGGCTATAAAGCAGGATGCTTCCTGTAAAACCCAAAAACTGGCGCTTGCCTATGCCAAGGGTATAGGCGGGACACGGGCTGGCGTCCTAAAAACAACTTTCAGTGAGGAGACGGAAACAGACCTGTTTGGAGAACAGGCAGTCTTGTGTGGTGGAACCGCGGAACTGATCCGAGCTGGTTTTGAAACTTTAGTAGATGCTGGATACCAGCCGGAGCTGGCTTACTTTGAATGCCTCCACGAACTCAAATTAATAGTAGATCTTATCTATGAGGGCGGTATAGGAAACATGACCTATTCCATAAGCACAACGGCCGCTTATGGGCAAATGACCCGTGGGAAAAGAATTATCACCGATAAAACCAAAGAGGAAATGAAAAAAATGCTGAAAGAAATTCAGTCGGGAGAATTTGCCCGCGAATGGATTCTGGAAAATAAGGCCAACCGTCCTGTTTTTAACGCCGCTTTGAAAAAAGATTCTGAACATCCTATAGAGAAAGTCGGTGAAGAATTAAGAAAGATGATGCCCTGGGTTGGGAAGAAAATTAAGTAAAATGCGATTGCCAATAGCAAAAGAAGGATATGTTTTTATTGTCCCGTTGCTGGGAATTACAATTATAGTCGGTATCATTTCCATTAAAGGGGCTATTGTCCCTGCAATCCTGACCCTGTTTGTTATTTATTTCTTCAGGGATCCTGAAAGGGTGGTTCCTTCCGAAGCTGGAATTATTGTTTCTCCGGCTGATGGCCGTGTTATTGATATCAACCATAAGGCAGATGAAAATCTAATGGGAGAAGAATCGGTTTGCGTTTCTATCTTTCTTTCAGTATTCAATGTTCACGTCAACCGTATCCCATGCGAGGGGAATGTTGTTCAAAAGGTATATAATTCAGGAAAATTTCTACCTGCCTTTTGTGAAAAGGCATCTTTATTAAATGAGCAGAACAGCCTTGTCATTGATCATAAAAATGAAAAGGTCGTCGTCAGGCAAATTGCCGGTTTGATCGCCCGCCGTATCGTATGCTGGGTCAAAGAAGGGTGTCAGGTAGCGCGTGGTCAGCGGTTTGGTCTAATCCGCTTTGGTTCCAGAGTTGATCTTTTTGTTCCAAAAGAAGTAGAATTGCGTGTTAAAAAAGGAGACAAAGTTATCGGTGGAAAAACAATTATCGGAAAAATCAAAGACGAAATTTAAAAAGGGAATTTTTATTATTCCCAGCCTACTGACTATTTTCAATGTTTTTTGCGGGTTTTATGCTATAGTCGCGGCAATAAATGGTCGGTTTTATGAAGCTGCTGTGGCAATTATTATTGCAGGCTTTTTTGATATCCTGGACGGACGGGTTGCCCGCCTGATGAATTCTTCCAGCGAGTTCGGCGTCCAGTTGGATTCGCTCGCAGATATTATCTCATTTGGGTTGGCTCCCAGTATTTTAATCTATATGTGGGTATTAAAACCCTTTGGACGTCTTGGCTGGATGGCTGCTTTCCTGTTTGTACTCTGCGGTGTCTTAAGATTGGCGCGGTTTAACATACAAACTCAATTAGCAAAATCCAATTACTTTATAGGACTGCCCACTCCCGCAGCAGCGGGTTTTATAGCCACCACAGTTATTGTGACCAGGGAGATTTTTTCAATCGAAAAGCTTCACCCGCTAGTCATCGTTGGTGGCGTTTATCTTCTAGCCTTTTTAATGGTTAGCACGATTAAATACCGGAATTTTAAAAACCTGGATTTACGGGATAAAAAGCCATTTAGAATATTTCTTTTTTCTGTTTTATCCATTTATATCATAGCAGCAATCCCTCAAGTGGCCCTGTTTTTAATGGCTGTTGTTTATCTCCTGTCAGGTCCTTTTGAGAGGGTTTTCGCTTCAAAAATATTCAAGTCTGTCCATACAGTTGAAAACCTTAAGGAAAAACATACTAATTAACCACAAAAGTACGTTTTTTTGACGCTGTTTAGTCGTTGTGCAGTTTTTGCCTTTTACAGCGCCTTATGCAAGGTATAACACAATTTTTTATTAGCAGCATCAGGGCAGTAGCCCGTTTGACTATCCGCCATTCATGGCTTCAACCCTTCGGACAGTTTTCCTTGCTGAATTGTGGTTGCGGCCCTGGCGCTCTGTGGTAAAAGGAAAAAAATTAAATCATGGTAGCCTGGTTCGATAAAATAAAACCCCCGCGCATTGCACTGGGAAGTGGAAAAACCAAAATCCCTGAAGGACTCTGGGTTAAATGCGATAAATGTAAGGAAATAATTTTCAAAAACGAACTCGAAAAAAATCTTAAAGTCTGTCCCAAACAGGGTTGTAATTATCATTATCGAATGACAGCCAGGGAAAGAATAGATCTTCTTGTAGAAAAATTCTCTTTTGAAGAGCTTGATCAGAACCTTGTTTCCTCTGACCCCTTGAAATTCAGAGATTCTAAGAAATACAAAGACCGCTTGAAAATCTATCAGAAAAAAACCGGACAAAAGGATGCGATAATCTCCGGAACAGGGAGAATTAACAAGCATACGGTTCAAATTTGTGTTTTTGATTTTTTCTTTATGGGTGGAAGCATGGGCTCGGTGATTGGAGAAAAAATCACAAGAGCCATTAACCGTGCCATAGAAAAAAGGCATCCACTCCTGATCGTAAACTGTTCAGGAGGAGCCAGGATGCAGGAAGGGATTTTATCCTTAATGCAAATGGCGAAGACATCTTCAGCATTGTCCCGCCTGGCAAAACACCGGCTTCCTTATATATCCATTCTTGCAGACCCGACTACCGGTGGTGTCACTGCCAGTATAGCCATGTTAGGGGATGTGATTCTTTCGGAGCCCGGAGCCCTTATCGGTTTTGCGGGACCAAGAGTTATAGAACAAACGATCAGGCAAAAACTTCCGGATGGCTTCCAGCGCTCCGAGTTTTTACTGGACCATGGTTTTTTGGATAAAGTTGTTCACAGGAAACACTTGAAGAAAACAATCAGTAATCTTCTTGACTGCTTCATGACCCCGAAAAGACTTGTTGAGCATATTTAAAGGCAGTCAGCAATCAACTTTTAGCTTTCAGCGGTAGACAATTATTTCCATTTAATGGAACAACCCATGGATGGGGTTTGTTTCCCGGAAACCGGGTTTCCTTTTAAGATAGCGTCCAGTGCGTCCCGAAGATCCCTTTGTGTAACCTTTGATTCCTCCTGCCAGTTGTCATCAATCCTACCACGGTAAATGAGCGTCCTTTCATTTCCATAAACGTAAATATCAGGAGTACATACAGCATCGTATTTTCTAGCTATATTTTGGCTTTCGTCTATGAGATAAGGAAAGGGGATATTTTTTTCTTTAACTTTTTTTTTCATGTTGTCGAAAGAGTCTTCAGGATAGTTAACAGTGTCATTGGGATTAATCCCAATCAGTTGTACTCCCTTGTCCTCATAATCATTCTGAATAGCTATCAAACGATCAAGTACAGCAATAACATAGGGACAGTGATTGCACATAAAGATAACGACCAGAACTTTTTTTTTCTTAAAAGAATCGAGAGAATAATTTTTACCGTCCGTGCCGCAAAGGTCAAAATCAATTGCCTTTGTCCCAAGCGGTACCATTTTAGAATTAAGCAACGCCATATCTTTTCTCCTTTTTGAAAATTTTTTTATTATCCTGCTTATCCTGTTATTTTGTCAAAAGTTTTCTTAGTACCTTTGCGGTGATTTTGAAAATCTGCATCATTAATGCTAATATCGCTATATGTTAATCCTTGGCATAGAAACATCCTGTGATGAGACTGCGGCAGCAGTGGTAAAGGACGGAAAAGAAATCCTCTCCAGTATTATTTCATCCCAGGTCGATATCCACTCTAAATATGGCGGGGTAGTTCCGGAATTGGCATGCCGGAATCATATTGAAAACCTGCCATTTGTGATCAAACAGGCATTGGATGAGGCAAAGGTAAATATGCTTGCCCTGGACGGTCTGGCTGTCACCGTGGGACCGGGTTTGATAGGCGCACTTTTGATAGGCGTAAACACCGCTAAAGGAATCGCATACAGCCTCAAAAAACCGCTAATTCCTGTCAATCATCTGGAAGGACACCTGTTATCTATTTTTTTGGAGGATAAACATCCTGAATTTCCTTTTATCGCTTTGATCATTTCCGGCGGTCACACGGATTTGTATCTTGTGGAGGATTTTACAGAATATAAAGTTATTGGACGTACACGCGATGACGCTGTAGGAGAGTCTTTTGATAAAGTCGCAAGGATGCTGGATCTTGGATATCCGGGCGGACCTATTATTGAACGGACGGCAAAGAATGGTATATCAAACAATATTAATTTTCCACGTCCCATGCTTGTACGAGGAAATTTCGATTTCAGTTTCAGTGGACTCAAAACAAGTGTGAGAAATTTTTTAGCTAATAACGGAAAAGAAATAAATAAAGCAAATGTCGCGGCAGAGTTTCAGGAGGCGGTTCTTGATATCCTTTCTTTTAAGGCTTTTCAGGCTGTCGAGAATTCAGGATGCAAAAATCTTGTGGTAGCGGGTGGTGTAGCTGCTAATAATTTCCTGAGAGAAAACCTTATTAAAACCGCGGAAAAGAAAAAGATGAATATTTATTTTCCCAGACACGATCTTTGTACGGATAACGCAGCCATGATCGCCTGCGCCGGTTATTACCGCTATACCAGAAAGGCAAAAGAACAGAACGGTTTCATGGATTACCTTGAGCTTGATGCGTGTGCTAATTTGAAGGTTTAGATTTTTTGATGCAGAGGGCACAAAGGACGCTGAGGTTCGCATAAAAATTTATTTCTCTACGCTCTCTGCGGTAAATAACTTCTTTTTTAGTAAAGCCAGCAATGGGTGGAGTGGGTGTCTGAGAAGGTGCTTTGTCCGGGATAATTTTCTCTGCATTTTGACATGACCTTTGGACAGCGGGGATGAAAGTGGCATCCCTGTGGAGGATTGATGGGAGACGGGACATCACCTTCCAGAAATATTTTTTCTAAACCATCTTCTCCAATACGCGGTGCCGCGGCTAACAGAGCCGTGGTATATGGATGTTTTGGGGTCTCGAAAACTTCCTGAACTGTTCCCCTCTCTACTATCCTACCTAAATACATGACTGCTGCCCGCTCCGCAATATAGGATACCACCGAGAGATTATGGGTAATAAAAAGAAAAGAGAGGTTTTCTTCCTTTTGGAGGTGTTTTAGAAGGTTTAATATTTGAGCTTGTACAGATACATCCAGTGCGCTTGTCACTTCATCACACACCACAAACTTTGGTTTTAATGCCAAAAAACGCGCTATACCTATGCGCTGACGTTGTCCGCCTGAAAATTCATGGGGATACCGGTTCATCATCTTCGGATCGAGTCCGACCCGTTCCATTAATTCTTTTATTAGATTATCCCTTTCCTTTTTGTTCTTTCCGATTCCCTGACTGATCATGCCCTCTGAGATTATCTGATTTACCATCATGCGTGGATTGAGTGATCCATATGGGTCCTGGAACATGATCTGAAAGTCTTTTCGAAGTTTTCTTAGCTGGCGCATGGATATTTGCGAAAGGTCAATTTCATTAAAATGAACTGTTCCCCCGGTGATATTGATCAGTCGAATGATTCCCTTGCCTACCGTTGTTTTCCCGCAGCCAGATTCACCCACTAAGGCTAAGGTTTCTCCCGGCTGAACTGAAATATCCAACCCGTCCACTGCCTTAACATGTCCAACGACACTTTGAAATAGTCCCTTATGAATAGGGAAATAAACTTTTAAATTTTTTACTTCAAGTAATGGGGTGAGAGCGGACTGAATTTCTTTTTCCTTTTTTTGTAATTCAGGAAGTTTTTCGATTTTAATAGCTGGCGCGTCCTTTCCGAGATGGCAGGCAATTGAATGTTTATTATCGATAGAGAGAAGAGACGGATCCTTAGCTTTGCACTTATCAAAAACCATATGACAGCGGTCCGCGAACCTGCATCCTGGAGGATATTTCGCGGGATCAGGAACGCGTCCCGGTATAGCGCTAAGTTTGCTCCCCCTTTTTTTTGCGTCAGGTAAAGATTCAAATAGTTTAGTAGAGTACGGATGACGGGCATGTTTAAAAAACTGAGAACGCTCTGCCTGCTCTACAGCCTGACCCGCATACATGACCGTGACATAATCCGCTGTTTCATAAACTACACCCATATCATGAGTGATCAGTAAAATCGCTGTTCCTTTTTTTTGCTGCAGCTCTTTCATTAATTTCAATATCTGAGCCTGTACCGTAACATCGAGCGCGGTAGTTGGTTCATCGGCTATTAACAATCCGGGTTCACAGGAGAGGGCCATAGCAATCATTACCCGTTGTTTCATGCCGCCGGAGAGCTGATGTGGATATTCGAAAATTCGATCAGCAGGATCATGGATTTTTACCAGGTCCAGCATCTCAATCGCTTTTTCCAAAGCTTCCTTTTTGGAATACCCTTTATGAAGCCGCGTGACTTCCATGATTTGTTCTCCTATAGTCATAACAGGGTTCAAGCTGGTCATGGGTTCCTGGAAAATCATGGAGATCCTGTTGCCGCGGATTTCCCTCATTTTACTTTCCGGAAGTTTCAACAAGTCCTGACCTTCAAAGAGAACTTGACCGCTAGCAATACGTCCGGCCGGTCCCTGTATGAGTCGTATGATGGAGAGGGCTGTGACGGTTTTCCCGCATCCTGATTCCCCTACAATGGCTAAGGTTTTCCCTTTATGAATATCAAGTGATATTCCATCTACAGCCCAGCCTAAGCCATCACCGGTCTGGAAACAGGTTTTAAGATTTTTTACTGAAAGAAGCGAACTCATGATATTTTAAAATTTTAGATTTTAGATTTAAAATTTAGAGATTCTCTTTCCTGTTTTTTGTTACAGAGGCACAATCAACAATTTGCAATCTGAAATTTGAAATCTGCAATATACATATTTATCTTGTTCTAAGTCTTGGATCAAAGGCGTCCCGCACTGAATCGGCAAACAAGTTCGCGGAGAGCACCAATCCGAACATCAGGATAAATGCCGCTGCCAAATTCCACCAGACAATAGGATCCCGTGCCAGCTCTAATCTTGCCGCGTTAATCATATTCCCCCAGCTTTCCATTGACGGATCGACTCCAACTCCCACATAAGCCAGAACCGCTTCCGCTAACACCAGTCCGCTGAAATCAAGGACAACTGCGATTAATACAATATGCATAATATTCGGTACAATGTGTTTTCGGAGAATTTTAAAATGGTTAACTCCAAGGGCCTGCGATGCTTGCACGTATTCCATCTCCCGAAGCTTTAATGTCTCCCCTCTTAAAATTCTGCATAAGCCTGTCCAACTACTTACGCCGAGAATCATACAGAGAAAGAGCAATCGTGTATCAGCGCGAGCTGTGATACTTTCAAATTGATCCGCATGTGTATCCATGTAAACCTGAAGCATTAATACAGCGGATGCGATTAACAAAACCCCTGGAATAGAACTGAGAGTTGTGTAAATATACTGGATAATGTCATCCACCCATCCCTTAAAATAGCCCGCCATCAGACCCATCATAATCGCAAAGGGAAGCATGATCAGGGTTGTCAGGGTGCCAATAACAACGCCGGTGCGTATTCCTTTTAAAGCCCTGTAAAAAACATCCTGCCCCACTTTATCTGTTCCGAAAAGGTGCTTTTCAGGAAATTTTAATTTAGGGTAATCCCTCATCTGTTTTCCATCAGGCAGGGCAATGTTTTCTTTACTGTAAGACTGAGCAGATAGAGGCGATGAATAAGTGCTTTCAGTATTTTCCCTGATGTTTGTCACAAACAGATCAAAAAGGGAAAGCACCTCCGGATTATAAACAGGCTGACCTTTGTTGTCATGGACAGGTTGTCCCTTTTCATCTAACGAATGCTGCTGGAAGTGAATGGAATCACATAGAGCAATCACGAGGTAACCGGAAAGGACAAAAGCCGCTGTCATAGCTAACCTGTTATGAACCACCTGCCGCCAGGGAGCGCGAAGGTGCTCGAACCTTGAGCTATATATGGCAAAACAAACCGCGACGCAAAACAGAAGATAAATTAAAATGTCCGTCGAGAGAAATACTAATTTAAAATTCATAATCTTAGATGATTACACCGATGATTAATACATTGATTACACTGATTTCTAAAATCTGCGTAATCTTAATTTAATCAGTGTAATCACTCCTTATTCAAACCTGATCCTTGGATCTACCCAGCTATAGCAGATATCTGTTAATATCAAGCCCACGATGTAGAGCACAGACCCGAGAAAGACCATAGCGCGCACAATATTAAAATCCTGGGAATTAATGGCGTTGATTGTATAACTTCCTAATCCGGGAATGCCGAAAAAGGCTTCCATTACAAGAGAACCCATAAACAGCAATGGAATGATCACAACAACACCTGTTAATATCGGAATCAAAGTGTTTTTCAGTCCATGTTTGAAAAGCACGGTTGTTTCAGTCAGGCCTTTGGCTCTGGCAGTGCGGATATAGTCTTTTCCTATTTCTTCGAGGAACAGGGTACGATACCAGCGCACTCCACCGCCGATGCCGCCTATAATACCTATTACTACGGGCAAAACAACAAATTTAATCGCTGAAAAACCTGAATCATAACCGGAAATAGGCACTAAGCGAAGCATTTTGCCGAAGAGGAACTGCCCGCCAATGATATAAAAGAGTCCGGATATGGACATTATAATAACGCACAAAACCATGGCGCTAATATCCATGTAACTTCCGCGAACAAAGGCAATAAACATGGAGACTGTGATATTTACAAGGATTCCAAGAAGAAAGGTGGGCAAAGCGATTGCGAGGCTCGGCCACATGCGTTTTCCTATTTCATGCGTAATATCCCGCCCTTCATCTGATTTTCCAAAACGAAAAGCAAAAAGACCGACTGATTTCTGATAAAAAATCGTCTGTGTTATTTTTTCAAACCCTGACTCTGCTCCGTTCCAGAACCGGGGGAGGTGATAATTATGATCTCTTTTCCATTTTTCAATAGCTTCCGGAGTTACCCGTTTCATCCCCAGGTGCAACCGTGCCATCTGATCCGGTGTGTTGACTACAAAGAACAAGACAAAGGTAATTACGTTTACCCCGATAAGAATGGGGATAGCATATAAACTTCGGCGAATGATGTAATTCAGCATAAAAATAAGTGAGCTAAAGTTTTAAGTGCCTAAAGTGAACTAAAGTTATGGAAAATCTTATTAAATTTTAGAACTTTTTTTGCCAATTGATGTAAAAATGGCAAGCAATTCTCTACACTCTTCATAATCCGATTTTACTTTTTCCAAAGACAGCCATTTTGACTCCACACTTAATTCTATCCAATATTGTGTTTCGCTTGCCTCGCCTTCACAAATTTTAATCTTATTTTTAAAATCTGCTTTGCTTCTGGCACGATTAGCTTCGCGATAATTTGCTCCTACAGAAGTGCCGGATTTTGTGATTTGGTTTTTGATAACCCTACCTTCAGAAGTATTCGGTAACATTGAGGATAAACGTATTATTTTCACGGCAAATTTTTTAGTACGTTCTTCAAGCATTTTAGAGAACTCTTTATTATCCATAATTTTAGGCACTTAAAACTTTAGTTCACTTTAGTCACTTTTCTTTATGGTAAATTTTCAGAGCAATAGGCACTACACTGATTATGGCAATGACGGATATTAAGAACAAAGGCCAGAGTATTGGCTGGTTCCATTCATTTCTGCTTTTCATTCGTAACTCCGGGTCAATCCGTTTATATTTAAGCGTGTTGTTTGCCATTAAGTTGGGATAGGCGTTAAGATACCACTTGTGATAAAGGCCAAAACCTATCGGGTGAAACGCCGAAACCCAGGGCGCGTCTTCCTGAAGGATGCGAAGCATCTCTTGGATGATTTTAAGACGATCCGTGTTGTTTTCCATATTAGCCATTTTTATGAAAAGCGCATCGAATTGCGGACTTTCATAATTAGCTGTGTTTTCTCCATGCTTTCCAACTCTCTTGTTAGGGCCGTAAAGAAGAAATAAAAAATTTTCAGGATCAGGATAATCCGCATTCCAACCCCACTGGAAAATCTGCTCGCTCCCTTTGGATATCTTGTCCTGAAAGCGATTGTAGTCTGTAGAGCGGATTATCAGTTGGATATCAATTTTTTTGAACTGTTTCCTGAGCCAATCAAGGAAAGATTTAGCGTCAGGACCTGAAGCGGCAGTATCAAAGTAAAGCAGCAGGGGTTTGCCGGTTTTTATATCTTTTCCACCCGGGTAACCGGCTTCTGCCAATAATTGTTTTGCTTCAGCAATCGGTTTCCGTGTTGGCCTCCCATTTTTCCAGTTAAAGACAAAAGGATTAATGCCTGCTTCTCCTTCAATGTATCCAAAAATTCCCGGCGGCAAAGGATTCTGTGCCGGTATTCCCCTTCCATTCAAAAAAATCTTAATGTATTCTTCGTAATCAATAGCAATAGAAATCGCCTGTCTTAATTTTTTCTTCTCCTCGCTGTAACCGCCCACCACATCGTCCAGCATATTGAAACCTATATAAAAAGTACTGGTTTGAACGGCAGTGGAAAGACGGATGTTTTTTGCTTTCATGCTGTCGGTAAGGCCAACGTCACCTTCGGACTGGATACGAATAGCCTGATCAAAACTATCTGAGGAAATTCCGGAAGTATCATAATACCCCTGCAGAAATTTGTTCCAATAAGGGATATTTTCTTTTTCCAGTTTATAAACTACTTTTTCCACAAAGGGGAGCTGTTTCCCCGCGTCTTTCAGAAGTCCTTTTATTTGAGCTTCGTCAAACCCTTCTGAAGGATAAAGTTCTTTATGAAAATTTTCGTTTCGGAGGAGTATCATTTCTTTATTGGGATCATGAACTGCTAATCTGTAAGGCCCGGTGCCGACCGGATACCAGTCGAGAGAAATCTGACGGTTAAGCACCGGTCCCTGTGCATAGAACACTTCTGCTTCCCCTGGAATGGGAGCAAAAAAGGGCATGGCCATCCAGTAGATAAATTGAGGATATTTGGTCTTTAGAGTTATGCGAAAAGTATATCGGTCAACTTCTTCAACTCCCTTGAGTTGGTATGCATTCAGGTCGAGGAGTATCGGGTTTTTTTGTTCGTCCAGTTCCTGGTTATATGCCGCGCCTGCCTTAGTCTTTCTCTCCTCCCTTATCTTTTTTGTTTGTTGAGCAAGGTTTTTCGCATACTCGGCAAAACCATCTATATAGGAAGCCATGATTGGATAGATTGGACAGTGCAATAAAGGGTTTGCCATCCGTTTTATTTGATATAAATAGTCCGCGGCAATAAGTTCCCTGCTCCCTGTTTCTTTGAAGTCTTTTAACTCAAAGATGAATTCCATATCTTTGTCCGAAAGGTTATGGTAAAGGTAATTTCCCTGACTATCTTTCGCAAAAGCAGGGTGCTCCTGGTATTTGATGCCGGATTGTATTTTGATTTCATAAACTGCTTTTGCCACAAGATCATCAGGAGCATCGGGAGGGAGGCGTTCTCCATCCTTGTCAAAATATACAGGTTTCGGAATTTCAACAGCGGTGAGGGGGATTAATTCGTATGGTCGTTTTAAATAATGGTATTGAAACGGCGGTTCGTATGTTTGTCCGATTATCGCATATTCGTTTGAACTGTAAGAACGGACCGGGTCCAGATGTTTAGGCCGCTCAGTAAATGAAGAATAGAGGATGTTTTGACCGCTTTCTTTAGCGTCGTAAGGGTTATTGAGTGGATGATTAAAGTTGCAGCCTGACTGAAGAACCGTTAACCAAATGATGCTTAAAACGATAAAGATTTTTTTCATATATAAAAGGTTTTGTTATTATTTCTTGTAGTTTCTCGGTGCTTTATTCTATAGCAAATCCTTTAGTTATTAAATACTGATCTTCATGCACTTTTCCCACCGAGGCGTTTAACTTCTTTACCGGACAAAAGAGAATAAGCTTCTTTTAGAATAGACGGTATAAGGTGAGCGTGAGGAGAGTTTTGAAGGCATTTAGAAAAATCAAATTTATCCATAAAATCCGGTTTGTTTCCGGGAAACCAGTGATCCGCATTTCCCATTAAATTGAATCGCATTTTACCATAATCCGTCATATCATATGCCCTGACTAAATTCCAGAGATGAAGGACCACCGGGATGTTAATATTCCCAGGGGTTTCATACCATTGAGGTAATCCTTCTTTCCATGTTGCTGCCCACTTTTCACCAAGGATGTTTTTAAACTCTTGATTTAACCGTTCAACGATTGGAGGAATTATTTTTTCTCGCTGTTCATAGAAACTCAGGGCTTTAATATGCTCATCGTAATCTGCAGGTTTGGCAGCACCAATGGACAGGGTACAAACTTCGTCGCGAGAAAGGCAAAAGAGATCATTAAAAATCATCGGCGTAAGAGGAGATGTTAATTTTCTTAGTTTTTCCGGTGGGTCATATAGTTTTCCTCCTTTATCATTCGGGCTGATAATAAGCACGCCCATGTCTAGTTTGTTGGCCTCCACAATAGCCGGCCAGTTGTCCTGAAAAATATAATACCAGTGAAGGTTAATGAAATCAAAACCACCGGATTTAATGGCTTTTAGAATGATATCAGTAGAACCATGAGTGGAAAAACCCACATGCCGAACTAATCCCTGTTGTTTCAATTTGAGGATGGCCTCAAGACACCCTCCCTTTTGAAGAGAGTATTTAAGTAGTTCTTCATTATTAATTCCGTGGATAGCAAAAAGATCAAAATAGTCCACATGCAACAGTTTGAGGCTTTCTTCAATTCGTTTTAAAAATTCATTAACATCTTTTCTGGGGGATGCTTTTGTCTGTAAAATAAAAGAATTTCTCGGTAGATTTTTAATGACAGCGCCAA
>CAYMVZ010000016.1:0-28985 GCA_964394335.1 uncultured Nitrospinota bacterium
CTTTCCTCCCCGTGCTCCCGCACGGGGTATCCAGGGTTGTTTTCTCATGAAACAAAATTAACTGACGATCTTTCTGGAAAAGAAAATATGGGAAGTGAAGAAAAACCTCAAGAAAAATTAGACGAATTGGAAGTATTGCCGCTTGATGAAGTTGAGAATGAAATTCAAGGCAGCGAAACTTTTGAGTTAAAAATGGAAAATGCAATCAGTGAATCACCAGAGAATGACGAAGCCGCTGTGGAAGATGCTTCTGATAACGAATTTTCGGAAGACGAATTAGCAGATTTTATGGAAGACGTAAAAACCGATGACGACATAGAAAAAGATTTGGATGAATTCAACGAAGCATTAAATATACCTGATGAAGAATTGGGTGAAGGCGAGCCGTATACGGAACAGGATGAACTGGAAGTCTCCAAAAAGCCGGAGCATGAAGAAACATACGAATTAAAACTGAATGAAGACGGGATTAAAGAAGAAAAAGAAGACCTCATTGAAGATGCGGGGATTCTCCCTGACAGTAAAATTGAAACGCCGGAAATTAAAAAAGCCGCTATAAACAAACCACCCAAAAGCGAAGAGCAACTATCAGAGGATGATTTTGAAAGATTAATCGGAGGGCATATCAAAAAAGTAATTGAGAACATTCTTAAAGAAGCGGTTCAGAATGAAGTTGCCGCAATTACTGATAAAATTATTGAAGCGGTTGAGAGAATTGCCCGAGAAATTACCCCTGATATTTCGAAGACAATCATTCAAAAAGAGATTGAGAAGATTAAGAGTCCAGAGGCCTGAAATCCCAGATTTTCCAGAACCACAGATTCCAAAGCAAAACCTAAGGTAGTGTTGTATCTACAAATGTGTAAAACCTTTTTCAAGTGAAGTTTTTTAACACACCACGTCCCGGAGAGACATGTTAGAGGGGAATTCTCTCCCCAAATTCCCCCTTTAAAAAGGGGGACACAGGGGGTTGTGATTTTAGTTGCACCAACTTGCCGCTCTGCACTTCAAACTTGTACAACTGTGTTATTTTAGCACAATTTTTTAAGCAGATTGGGCGGCGGCCTATTTGGCTGTGGCCCTGGCCACTCTGCAATCTTTGCGGCCTCTCTGGTAAATTTTTTCATATGGCTGAATTAGAAAAAAAATATAACCCTGACAGGGTTGAAAAAAAATGGTATCAATACGGGTTAGATAATAAGCTGTTTCACGCTGATGAAAATTCCAGTAAAAAAGCCTTTTCTATTGTCATCCCCCCGCCAAATATAACCGGTAGCCTTCATATGGGCCATGCCTTAAATAGCACTCTCCAGGATATTCTGATTCGTTGGAAGAAGATGGACGGCTTCAATACACTCTGGCAGCCGGGGACCGACCATGCGGGTATCGCCACTCAGAATGTGGTAGAACGGCAGCTGATGCAGGAAGGATTAAAAAGAGATGAGCTGGGCAGGGAAAAATTCATAAAACGGGTCTGGCAGTGGAAAAAAGAATCCGGCTCCACAATTACCCACCAGTTAATGAAACTTGGCTCAGCCTGTGATTGGGAAAGAGAACGGTTCACTATGGACGACGGCCTTTCTGACGCGGTGCGGGAGGTTTTCGTTGCCCTTTATAAAGAAGGCTTAATCTACCGGAAAAACTACATAATCAACTACTGCCCTCGATGCAATACGGCTTTATCCGATCTTGAGGTTGAACACCAGGAAACCTCTGGGCATCTATATTATGTCCGATATCCTTTGTTAAATGGCAAAGGATTCCTGGTTATAGCTACCACACGGCCTGAAACCATGCTGGGAGATACTGCTGTAGCTGTTCATCCAGGTGATTCACGATATGAAAAGATTGTTGGAGAGAAGGTCATACTCCCCGTTATTGGACGTGAGATCCCTGTAATAGCTGATGAATATGTTGACATGAAATTTGGCACCGGCGCATTAAAAATAACCCCTTCCCATGACCCTAATGATTTTGAGATTGGGCTGCGACATGATTTGCCGCAAATTAAAGCCATGAATAATTCCGGTGTCATGAGTAAAGAGGCTGGAAAATATGAAGGCATGGATCGTTTTGAGTGCAGAAAAAAAATACTTGATGACCTCGAACAAAAAAACTTACTCGTTAAAGCTGAAGATTATCTTCATTCTATTGGTCATTGCTATCGGTGTAAAACCATTATAGAACCAACAATATCATTACAATGGTTTGTCAGGATAAAACCACTGGCAGAGCCGGCCATCCAGGCGGTAAAGGAAGGAAAAGTAAGAATAATCCCAAAAAACTGGGAGAAAACATATTTTGATTGGATGGAAAATATCAGAGACTGGTGCATTTCCCGTCAAATCTGGTGGGGCCATCAAATTCCAGCCTGGCATTGCGCATCCTGCGGCAATATTCTGGTGGAAAAAGATACACCTGAAAAATGTGATAAATGCGAAGGAACGGATCTAATTCAGGAAACAGATGTGTTAGATACCTGGTTCAGTTCCGCGCTCTGGCCTTTTTCCACATTAGGCTGGCCAAAAAAGACAAAGACACTTGAGGTTTTTTATCCAACTTCAGTAATGGTTACCGGGTTTGACATACTGTTTTTCTGGGTAGCCAGGATGATTATGATGGGAATAAAATTTATGGGGGATGTCCCGTTTAAGCATGTTTATATCCATGCGCTTGTTCGGGATGCTGAAGGAAAAAAGATGAGCAAATCCAAAGGGAATATTATTGATCCTCTTAAGGTAATGGACAAATATGGTACAGATGCGTTTCGCTTCACTCTGGCGGCTTTTGCCGCGCATGGACGGGACATAAAACTGTCTGAAGAGAGAATCGAAGGATACCGGCATTTTGCTAATAAATTATGGAATGCTTCCCGATTTGCGTTGATGAGCATCGACACGGCAGAAGCTAAGCTCAGCTTTGTCGACGCACTTCAAAAGGATAATAAATCCATTCCTAATTCTCAATTGTGCCTGGCTGACAGATGGATTTTAAGCCGTTTGAACACGACAGTAAAAAATGTCCGAAAATCCCTTGAAGAATACAGATTTAATGATGCTGCAGAAGCGATCTATCAGTTTTTATGGCATGAATTGTGTGACTGGTATATTGAAATTATAAAACCGAGGCTTTACGGGAAAGAAGCGGGCAAAGAAAGCGCGGGAGAAATCTTGATGCTAACTCTCGGAACATCTTTACGCCTTCTTCATCCATTTATGCCGTTTATTACTGAAGAAATATGGGAGCGGATGAAATTGCTTGGAATTGCACCTTCAGGCGGTTCGGGTAGCATTCTGCTTGAGCCTTATCCCTTATTCAACAATGATATGACAGATTTACAGGTTGAAGAAGAGATGAAAATACTGATAAACGTTGTGGCCGCTGTCCGTTCGCTACGGGGAGAAATGAACATTCCGCCGGTAAAAAAAATGAAGCTTATTTTGAAAACAGGTGATAAAAAGATAAAGCAACTCATTAAGGAGCAGAGGAGATGGATAACTCAATTAGCCGGTTTAAAGAATTTTGAATTTCTGGAAAAAGGGGATAAACCGGAAAAAGCTGCAGTAACTGTGATAAATGATGTAGAAATTTATGTTTTAATGGATGATTTGAATAATTTAGAGGAGGAAAAAACCCGCCGACAAAAAGAGATCAAAAAAATCCAGGAAGAACTGGATTTTATAGAAAAAAAACTTTCCAATCATAATTTTATTAATAAAGCTCCTGCGGAAGTTGTTAATAAAAATAAGAAAAGGCAAAAAGAGCTTAAAGAAAAGATTTCTAAAGTATTATCTTTTATTTCCGATATTTAGAGATAGGGTAAGAGATCGTACCGCAGCTTCGGGCCGCGCAACCAAAATATATTGTATCAATTATTTGCATAAAAACTTTGTCAATAAAAATAGATTTTTTTATACTTTTTCCTTGACATTCTTTAAAATTTCGGATATTTTGTGAACATTATTTTATTAAGTATAAAAGGTTAAAAGGAAAGGGGGTGCGTCACAAAAAAACAGTAAACTGAATAAGTAAGATTAAAGAAAAAAATTGTACTAAATTAAATTGTAAATAATCCGGGAAACGGATTGCATATTAAAAAATATAGGAGGAAATAATGAGAAAATTTTGTTTTGTGATGATCGCAGTGGCAGCTTTAGTAGTTGCCGGATCATCTAATAATGCTTTTGCTGCTAATGCGACATCAACTACATCGATTGTATCGCCTTATTGGCAGGCAGACTCAAATAGTATTTATACTTTCATAAGTGTTTCAAACCCTTCGGTAGGTCAGGCATCCAGCAGGGCAGTTACAGTTACAGCAGTATCACAAAATTCGGCTTCTGACACTGCTTCAAGCACAGTAACTATTTTGGCAGGAGCTACAGCTAAGTTTTTTATCGCCAACACTAATCATTCTTCAATAAATAGTAATACGGTTGCGGGGATAAATTGGATATCTACAACCGGTTATGGTCACGTAGTTGTTGAAGCCGCGTATCAAAATCAAGATGCGAATAATTCAATACTTACTACCTCATATTCCCAATTATTAAGTGCCTGGGGAGCGATAGTAATACCTGGTAGTGCCGGATTTGCTATGGAGTTTATTGGTGATCAGGGTGATACCTTACGTAGCAATTAAAGGCAGAACTATAATTTTATAGTTTAAAATTTTGTTTAACACTAACCTCCGTCCCTTTGAAAGGGGCGGAGGTTTTTTTTGCGGTTGTCTTTGAAAAGAGCCACACACGTAATGAAAGTGACTGGAACTTTTATCTTGATTAATATCCTGTCTAAGGTTTTAAGGAGGTTTAGCTGTTGAACAAGCTTTTATTTGTTTTTCTACTTGCAGTATGTTTCGGCTGTTCCAAAGAGGAAACGAAGGTGGATGTCGAAGAATCGAATGCCCGTTATCAACTGGGAATAGAGTTTGCCCAGTACAACCTCTTGAGCAACGCCGTGGAGGAGTTTCTCCTTGCAATCAAGTACAATCCGGATAATTTTAAAGCCCACAGTAAATTAGGTCTTGTATATTTCAATATGGGACAAAATGATAAGGCGGAGAAGGAATGGGAAAGAGCTGTAACTTTAAATCCAAACTATACTAAAGCTTATATTAACCTTGGAACTCTTTATTACATATCTAAAGATGACAAGGAAAAAGCATTAGAATATTGGGAAAAGGCATTGTCTATTTCACCCAAAGACGCAGATGCCCTGACCAATATCGGTAATTATTATAAGGACAAAAATGAGCTTGAAAAAGCTGTTCAATATTACGAAAAGGCCAAAAAAATAAAGCCAAATTCCATATTAATACTCAATAACGTAAGTCAGGTATATCTCTCAATGGGAGAAGTTGACGAGGCAGAAAGAACGATTTTAATGTCAAAGGAAATCCAGCCGGATAATCCTTCAACAAATTTTCAGTTGGGAAAATTATATTATGAAAAGAAAGAATTAGATAAAGCCATTGAAGCATATAATAATGTCATTGCAGCGTCTCCGAATTTTGCGCAATCCTATCATGAGCTGTCATTGATTTACTTTAATGATAAAAAAGATTTTTCAAAGGCGGAATCTATGGTGAAAAAGGCCCTTGAGTTCAAACCCAACGATAAAGATTACAACGAACTTTATAATTCAATAAAATCCAAATCAAAAAAAAGTAAGGGTTAACTAACCAAAGATATGTTAACAAGGGATCAGTGATCGGGTATCAGGGATCAGAAATCCGAAAAAGCTGAACCCTGACACGTGATTCCTTTTTTATACTGGCATTCTCATTATTTCCTGATAGGCCTCTACGACTTTGTTTCTCACCTGCATTGTCAGACGAAACGCGATATCAGCTTTACTTAACGCGAGCATGGTTTCATGGATGGATTGTGTTTTTCCCGTGGCAAGATCTTCAACAGTTTTATCCGCTTTTAACTGAAGGTCATTTACATTTTCTAAGGATTTGACAAGAGATTCTCCAAACGATTTTTCTCCCTTTTGTTTAAGAGAAGATGCATTTTCTGCCCTGCTCAAATTCCCAAGCCCCGGATTTAAAATTGTTTTAAGCCCGCTTTGAATTGTTATGTCTTTCATATTTTATAATTTCCTATGCAAAAAGATTAAGAGAAAATTTCAATTATCTCTTGCCTTCTTCGACGGCATAACGCAGAATGCCGCCTCTTTTTGTCATTGCCTGAACAATGGAATTGTACATTAATTGAGTTTCTACCAGTTTGGACATTTCCTTTTCTATTTTTACATTATTTCCATCAGGGCGGGCAGGGTCACTTTCTTCCGAAACGCTTGGCTTTACTTTATCAATCTGCTTGACGTCGGATGTAAAATGCCTCTCTTGTGTTGCTTTCATTTTAATTTGATTCCCTGACCCTATTGCGGTCCGTAACTGTTCATCAAACTTAAGATCAACCGCTTTATAGCCCGGTGTATCGGCATTTGCAATATTGCTTGAAATCACGCTGTTTTTCTGGAGATGTAAATCAAGGGTCTTTTTTAACAGCTTTGGCGTTTTATCTGAGAATAATATTCGATCTAATATTTCCATTTTTTTCTCCAATTTTTAAGAGTAAAGGTTAAGGACAAAAAGGGAAATGGAGAAAGTTGTTTTTCTCCCTTTTCTCCTTGCCTTGTTTAAAGCAAAATCAATGCCTGCTTAAAGCTAGAAATAGGAATTCGTAGGATGCCAGACATTAGCATTAATAAATCAATGGGTTAGATATATCTAAGGAATATTTTTTTTCGTTTCTAAACGCTTTTTTTCCTCTGACAGGTAAAAATTGCCTTAAAGTCATTTTTTTGACTTTGATTGCTGCAACTGTCTATAATGTAAACGTTCAGCAGTCAGGATAATGAACCAAAGTGCATTTTAGCTCTACATGTCCTACCGGACAACTTCGAATCAGCAGTGTGAGGCCCAATGACTAATAAAACTTCCGCAATAATTACAGCGGCGGGTTATGGACGCCGGATGGGGAAGGGCAGGAAAAAACAGTTCTTATTGCTTGCTAAAGTCCCCATTATTGTTCACACCCTGCAAACATTTCAAAACAGTGATTATATTAATGAAATTATACTGGTAGTCCCAGATGATGGAATTGATTATTGTAAACAGGAAATCGTAAACAGTTACAAACTTACCAAAGTTAAAAAAATAGTATCAGGAGGAAAGAAGCGCCAGGATTCGGTTTTTAATGGTCTGAAAAGTATCTCTCAAGAAACAAATATAGTTGTGGTTCATGATGGCGTTCGCCCGTTTTTGAGTAAACCTATTCTTGAAAATTCTATAAAAAAGGCTAAAGAGAAAGGATCTGTTGTTGTTGCTATACCGGTAAAGGATACTTTAATGAAAATTTCAGATCAGAGGATAGTCACTGAAGGGCAAAACAGAGATTCCATATGGCGAATTCAAACGCCTCAAGTTTTTAAAAAAGAGATTCTCATTAGCGCTTTTGAAAAAGCCCGGGAAGATAATTTTTGTGGAACCGATGAATCTACCCTCGTTTCACGGCTGGGAATCCCGGTTTATGTAGTTAATGGATCTGAACTCAATATAAAAATTACAACTCCGGAAGATATTGTCCTGGGGGAAAGTATTTTAAAAATACAAAAATAGTTCATCTCACCGTAGAGATCGCTGAGGTCGCTGCGCGGCAAGTTGCCGCAACCAAATGGAGCTTCCGCTCCGGTGAGCAAAAAGACTTTGCTAAAAAAACACAGTTTTGCAAGTTTGCAGCGCAGAGATTAATAATTCAGGGATCAGGGTTCAGTTGACGCGGATCAGGAAAAAAATCCGACCCCTGAAACCTGATTCCTATTCCCTGGATAATTTTTCTGTGTGTGCTCCGCGTGCTCTGCTGGAAACTTCAATTAAATAATTCTATGATTATTATTATTTTAGCTGCTGGAAAAGGAACTCGAATGAGGTCGGAAACAGCTAAGGTTCTGCATGTTCTTCATGGCAAGCCTATATTAAAATATGTTATTGATCTTGCATATAAAATAAAGCCGGACAGGATTTTTGTAGTAGTTGGTTTTCAGAAGGGAGAAGTGAAAAAAAAATTTGTATCAGAAAATGTAGAATTTATTGACCAGGATGAACAACTCGGCACGGGTCACGCGATAATTCAGGCAAAGTCATTTTTAGAAAATTTTAAAGAGGAGGTGCTGGTTTTGTCCGGCGATGTTCCTTTCTTGAGGGAAAGTACCATAAATGAAATGATCAGAGATCACAGGTTAAACAATGCAGCTGTTACTATATTAACTGCTGAGAAGGATAAACCATCCGGATATGGAAGGGTAGTGAGAAACAGCAATAATAATATTGAAAGAATTGCGGAAGAAACAGGCTGCTCGAAAACCGAAAAAAGCATAAATGAGATTAACTCAGGTATTTACTGCTTTAATAAAAAGTTTTTACTTGAATCTTTAGAAGAAATTGACCAAAATAACGCTCAACATGAATATTATTTAACCGATATAGTTAAAATAGCATTTGACAATTCATTGCCAGTGACGTCTGTTAAGGTGTCAAACCCAGATGAAGTAAACGGGATTAACACAATGGAAGATTTAGTTGAGGCTGAAAAGTTCTTAGAAGATCAGATAGGAATTTAAATGTTTTCTTGCTCCGCATGTGCCGCGCACTTTCAAAGTACGTGGCATCTATAGTTACCGAAGGACTAACTTGATAATAGAAGATTAAAAGGAGGGTTCAGAAGAAAAAGCTGACTCCTGAAACCTGATCCCTGACAGCTAAACTTATAAAGGATATAAAATGAAAGCGTTGATTCTTGCCTCTGATAAAGGGAGCAATCTGCTTCCATTCACTGCAACAAGACCCAAAACAATGATTAATGTTGCGGGTAAATTTGTTCTGGAGCGTACAATTGAGCTTTTAAAAGAAAGTGGTATCAATGTTATTAATATAGTTGTTGGCCATAAAAAAGAGAAAATAATTAATTTTTTTAAAAACTCGAACCACGCAAACCTAAACCTTCATTATATAGAACAGAAACGATCAATTGGTATAGGTGACGCCATTTTGCAAGCCCGCGATAGGTTTGATCCTGGAGAATATTTTATTCTCATTTATGGGGATATATTAACTGCAGCTAATATTTTCAGCCATACTCTACAGTCTTTTGGTTCTACAAAAGCCCCTGTTGCTTCCATCTGTTTAACCTCTTCTGCAGGGATGTTTGGAAATGTGTACCTTGATGAGGAAATGAAAATAACTAGGATGATTGAAAAACCAAAGAAACCGGATCTTGGCAATTATGTGTTGTCAGGTGTTTATATTCTTCCCGCGTCTTTTTTTGATCTGTTAAAAAAAAGCAACAAAAGTATGGAAAAGGCTTTTAGCAGACTTATAGAAAAAGGAGATCTTACCGCTTCTATCTGGGAAGGAGACTGGATAGACATCGCTTATCCATGGGATATATTAAAAGCAAATAAAGTAATTATGGACTCCTGGAGAAAAGCAACTATTGCTGAATCGGTTAATTTAAAAGGAGACGTTAAAATTAACGGTCCCGTATTTATAGATGAAGATGTAGAAATAAGGTCCGGTACCATATTGGAAGGGCCTTGTTATATAGGAAAAGGAAGTTTCATAGGAAACAATGTACTGGTTAGGAAATATACGTCTATTAGCGCAAATTCTGTTATTGGATATGGTGTTGAACTAAAAAACAGCATCTTATTTGAAAAAGCAAACGTAGGACGGCTTTCTTTTATCGGTGATAGTGTTTTGGGCTATAATGTTTATTTTGGCTCCGGAACTATGACTATTAACCATACAGATGACTGGAAATCAGTCAAAGCTAAAATAAATGGAAAGAAAATCGATTCTCATTGTGAAAAACTTGGGACCTTTGCCGGAGATAACGTAACCATCGGTACAAGTAATTCATTGTTGGCAGGAACAATCATACCCTCGGGCAAGGTAATTCCTCATAACCATTCGTATCCGAAATAATATGTGTGGTATCAGCGGCATAGTCGGTCTACAAAATATTTCAAATCCCCTGGTGGCAAGTATCAGGAATCTCGAATACCGTGGGTATGATTCGTGCGGGGTTGCTGTTTTAAACGGGAGAGGAAAGATAATTGTTAAAAAGAATGTCGGCTCTGTTGACGAGGTAAACGAGGGAGAAAAACTCACAAAACCAAAAGGACATGTTGGCATTGCGCACACACGGTGGGCAACCCACGGCAGAGTAACAAAAGCCAATACTCATCCTCATTTGAGCTGCCAGAAAAAATTTGCCTGTGTCCACAATGGAATTATCTCCAATTACCGCACATTAAAAAATCTACTGGCTAAAAAAGGGCATAAGTTTTTATCGGAAACAGACACAGAAGTTATTGCCCATCTTTTGGAAGATTTTTATAACACGACCGGTGATGTGGAAAAAACCTTTTTAAAGACACTCAATAAATTGGAAGGTACTTTTGCTATTGCAATGATTACTACTTTTGATTCGGACAGAGTGTATTGCGCAAAAAAAGAAAGCCCCCTGATTTTAGGGATTGGCGATGAGGCAAATTACATCGGTTCTGATTCTAACGCTTTTATTGATTTTACAAAAAATTCTATTGTCCTGGATGATTTTGAATATGCCATAGTTTCCAAAGATAGTTATGTGGTTAAAAATTTTAATCAAGGAAATATTATTGAAAAAGAAATTACCCGTATTCATTGGGATGCAGAGATGTCTCAAAAAGGCGGATATCCTCATTATATGTTAAAAGAAATTTATGAACAGCCGCAGGCTATAATAAATGCTTTAAATATTGATCAAAAACATATTAAAAAGACAGCCTACCGCATATTAAAAAGCGATAAAAACTATCTGCTGGGTGTTGGAACAACCTACTATGTTGCTCTTTTAGGTGAATATGTTTTTTCTTCCATGGGTCAAAGCTTTGTTCCCGCCATCAGTTCAGACGAATTTAAACACCTGGGAGAAATTTCTAAAAAGACTCATGTCATGGCACTCTCTCAATCCGGGGAAACATATGACACCTTGAATGCTTTGAAGTACGCAAAAAATAAAGGCGCTTGCTCTACGGCAATTATCAATGCAATTGGTTCTTCCATGTCACGACTGGTAGACCAGGCAATTCAGCAGAGATCAGGCCCTGAAATTTGTGTGCTTAGCACAAAAGCAGCATTTGCGCAGATGATTATTCTTAACCGGATTGCTCTGGAGATGGGCATCAGTAAAAAAGTCATTTTTCCTGCAAAGAAAAGGATTATCGATAAAGGGTTGAAAGAACTTCCAAAATATGTGTCACGGGTACTAAATGAAAAATCTGGTTTTGTCCACACAATAGCCAGACGTTATTGTCATATAAAAAACTGGCTTTACCTGGGACGAGGACCGTATTATCCAATTGCTTTAGAATCAGCTCTTAAAATGAAGGAAGTCGCTTATATCCATGCGGAGGGAATGCCAGGCGGCTTTCTAAAACATGGGACAATCGCGATGATAGATCCTGATCATTATGCTTTAGTATTCGTTCCTCCAAAAGAAGACAGGGAGCTCTATGAACTCACCATGGGAGGAGTTGAAGAAATAAAAGCCAGGAATGGCTTTGTTTTAGGATTTCATTTTGAACCGAAGGATTCGAAAAGCGGGATTTTTAATGAAGACATTGTTTTACCTAAAGTTGAAAAACATGTTGCTCCTTTTTTACAACTAATTTTGGCCCAGCTCCTTTCTTATTTCACAGCAACATCCCTTAAAAGAAATGTGGACCGGCCGCGCTCTCTGGCTAAATCTGTTACCGTGGCATAGGCAATTATCAATTTATCTGCTATTCAACATTTAGAACAAATTGCTAATTGAACACTTCTAACTGCTAAGCGTTAATTACCTAAGTTCCCAATTTTTCAGATTTTCTCCCTAATGGTTTAAAGAGGACAATCAGTATAGGCAGTAAAGTTAAATTGTTCATTAGAGCGACAAGCATTGCTAGCCCTGTTAGCAGTCCAAAATAAAGAGTCGGGATGAAGTCGGACAACGCTAATATCGAAAAGCCCACGGTAACAGTAATTGATGTGTAATAAATGGCTTTTCCTATACTACCGTGACAGCGATTTAAAGTAGCCCTGTAGTTATTGTCTTTTACAAATTCGACTTTGAACCGGTATATGTAATGTATGGAGTCGTCTACCGCAATGCCTATTGTGATTGCCGCGATAGTAATGGTCATCATGTCCAGGGGTACTCCAACCCAGCCCATGATTCCCAAAACCAGGCTTGCAGCAAGGATGTTGGGAATGATCGCAATAAACGACAAATAAATGTTTCTAAACAAAATTATAAACATAATAAGTATGGCAATAAAAACCGTACCTATCGTAAGGATTTGGGATCTATAAAGACTCTGAAGCATATTGTTATAAAGTACTACCATGCCGGTAAAATGTACATCTTCCTCAGAAAAATTCATGTCTTCAACAAGAAAGCGGTTTATTTTATTTATCAGAGCTTTTCGTCTCAGGTTCGGGTCTGTTTCCATAAGACGCATGGTGATACGAACCTGGTTTGCATCTCCGGACAAATAGGGGGCAACAAGGGTCTTCTTAATATTTTCCGGTATCATCTTCTTCCGTAATACCGCCAGGTCAAAATCATCGGGCATCTTTCCATCGTTCAGTGTTCTGAAGACTTTCACTGATGTGGCAATAGATTGAACTTTACCTACTACCGGCAATGAGTCCAGATAATCATGGATTTTTTCCACTTTCAGCAGCATATCTGGATGAAACCAGTAATTGGGCTCCTCTTGTTTTTCTTCTTCTTCAAATTCATCTTTAAATTCGTCATCAAGTTCTTCCTTTTCCTCTAATTCCAATTCTTTAAGGAACTCAAAAAAATCTTTGTCAGGATCAATGATGATCTCAAGTGGAGTCGTTCCACCTAATTGGGTATCAATTACCTTCATACCTTGATAAATTTCTGTTGTGCTCTTAAAGTTATCAATAAAACGATTTTCTACCTCCAGCTTTAATATACCAATTGCGCTAAATATCGCTAATGCAAAGGAAAAAAATAGTATTCCCTTGTAGTTTTTTTGAGTGAATGAAGCAATAGCCAGGGTTAATGTTTTTGTGGGGTCGGCGCTGGAACCCGCTTTCTCCGGGCTTAATAATACCAATGCTGCTGGGAAAAAAATAAAATTTAGTGAAAATGCCACGGCGATACCTATAGTCATCATCCAACCGAAGTCAATGACCGGTCGAATACCGCTGACGACCAAAGAACAAAACGCGACAATGGTTGTCACTGCCGTATAAAAACAGGGTGTTGCCATGTGGCGTACCATGTCCAAAACTAAAGTTCTCTGATCCAGATCAGGGGTTTCGGCTAGCGAGTCGCGATAACGAACTATCAGGTGTATGGTTAATGCCATTGTGATGATAAGCATCAGGGATGTGAAGTTTGATGAAATAACTGTAACGCGCCAATCCATAAAACCAAGAAAGCCTACCATTACCACGGCAGAAATGGTACAGCATGATAAAGGGAGAATTATCCAGCGCAGTTTTCTGAAGAAAAAAAAGAGGGCTAAAATCAAAAAAAATAAAACCCCAAAACCGAATACAGCAAGATCATGTTCAATAAAACTGATCATGTCCGCTACTATCATGGGGATACCACCTAAAAACATCTCCGCTTTGTTCCTGTGTTTATCCATGATTTGGCGAACGGCTTCAATGTCCTGTCGTTGTCTGTCGAGAGCAATGGCATGGTGCTCTTTAAATTTTTTGATAACTTCATTTAGCTTCTCTGATTCTTCAACAGTCAGTCCGGATTCCTGTTTTTTCTCTTTAAGCCGAGTGCGCTTATTCAAGAGAGAAAAATATGTTTCATCACGTTTGAAGATAACTTGCAGGACTGTTGTTTTCCAGTCACGGCTCACCATAAGTTTTCGGTAAATAGGGCTTTCCAGAAATTCTTTGCGGGCGAGCTCTTTATCCAAACCCTGCGTTTGCAATGTTCTCATTTCAGTAGACAGTTTGGAGATTTTGACATTTGGGCTGTTTAACAAAGGGACGTCTAAAATGGTGACAACAGACTCTATCCTTTCCAATTGAGACAACTCATCGCGCAATGTCTTCAAATCGGCAAGAGAACTTTCAGATAATATGTCTTCGAATGGAGTATAAGTGATGACCAGGAAATCGTTAGAACTATAAATCTTGCTGATGGAGCGGTGATAACGTAAAGCTTCGTCGTTTTCAAGGACAAGAGATTCGGCAGAGGCATCCAGCTTAAAATTTTTTATCTGCAATCCAAAAAAAACAAGGATCAGAGCTACAAACAGTAGCGAAAGCAAGGGCCGCCTCAGGACTACTTTATCATAATAATATAACAGATGGGGACCCATGAGTTTAATCCTTAATCCTAAGGCAGGGCAGCTACAAATAAAAAATTTTCCAGCTCGTCATAAGTTATACATTCTCGCTTTTGCCAATAACTACTAATAGTTGGTGCTAAGTCAGCGATTTCTAAAAATCTTCATAAAAAAAATAACTTTTCAAGATAACGTATATAATTTTCAAGAACTTACCAAAATAATAGGTTAAAGTCAAAAATATCTATTTTAGTTTTTTTCGCTGCAAGGAACGTAGAGCCCGTACAGAAAATTTTTTTTTTTGCTCTAGGATCTTCGCGACCTCTACGGTAAATTATTTTTGGTTGCGATCATAGGTCATGCTGTGATAATTTAAGATTTGTAGAGTTAGGCTTGGATTTGAATTCTGCTGTGCGTAGATGGAAAAATTATTATGAAAGTTTACCACAAGTTGATAAAATTATTTTTTACCGTTACAGTAGTAATTTTGTTGTTCTTCCTTGAATTACCTTTTACCCAAGCATCTGAAATTACTGAGGGTGTAAAGAAAACGGTAGACTTGGTTATTGATATTGTTTCCAGGGAGGACTTGAAAAATGATGAAAAAAAGGCTGAAAAACGGACGCTGATTAGGGAGATAGTAAGTAAAAAATTTAGTTATTATGAAATGTCCAGAAGATCTCTGGCTAAACATTGGAAAAAGAGAACCCCGGAAGAAAAAAAAGAATTTATAGACTTGTTTGGAAAACTTCTTGAAAACTCCTATGCAAATAAAATTGAAAGTTACACTGATGAGAAGATAATTTATATCATTGAAAAGGTGAAAGGTAATGTTGCGCTTGTAAAAACTATCATACAAAAGAGTAATGATGAAATCCCTGTTGATTACAAACTGATCAAATTAGGCAATGACTGGAAAATTTACGATTTTATTGTCGAGGGTGTAAGTATGATCAGAAATTACCGGACACAGTTTAAAAAGATAATTCATAAATCTTCTTACGAGGAGTTGGTAAGTAAACTCAAAAAGAAAGTAGAAAACATTTCAAATAGTAACAATGTGGAATCGGATAAACTGAGTTCATAGTATAGGAATTTGCTTTTTATTATTTTTTGACAGGATGAAGAGGATAGACTGGATAAATCAATTATCAATAGTCAATTAACAATGATCAATTGGTAACTGGTAATTGTTAACTGTTAATTTAATAATCTTGTTAATCTTGTCTAAAAAAGTCCCGCCGAAGGCGGTTAATTTTATAAGTGATTTTGTTGTTGCTTATCGGCATCTTTGAAATCATATCTTGTACCTGTTGAGGTATTTATTTATGAAAACAAAATACAGACTTTCTACGATCCTTATATTTCATTTAGTTTTTATTTTAACGTTAGCTGAAAAAGGTTTTGCAGAAAATCTTTTCACAAATGAAAGAATGATACCTGTGGAACTTTCAGAGGTTGATAAGCATAAACCTAACATATCCATGGAAGTGGTCGGTACACCTGAGGATTTGGGTGAACAGGAGGCAAATGAAGAGTTTGAAGACGATGTTTTTGATGAAGATGGCGGCGCTGAAGATGAAGCAATATATGATCCTATAGAACCTTTAAATAGATTGGTGTGGTCTTTTAATGAGAAATTATATGATAATGTTATGGATCCGGTTGCGCGAGGGTATAGCAAAGTACTTCCGGAACCTTTGAGAATAGTGATTAAAAACTTCTTTTCAAATCTGACCGAACCGATATCCCTGATTAGCAGTGCCGCGCAGAACAATAAAGAAAAAGTAGATAGATCCATAGGAAGATTCCTGATCAATTCAACATTAGGTATTGGAGGATTGTTTGATCCAGCAGGGAAGATTTTTAATATAAAAAAAGCCAATGAAGACATTGACCAGGCGCTTGGTTATCATAATGTTCCAACTGGTGCTTATATTATGCTGCCGATTTTTGGTCCCACAACTACGAGAGGGATTGTTGGAAAAATATCTCAAGCCTTTTTAAGTCCCGAATTTATATTTGGAATAGATATTCTAACGGCAACAGGGGTTAGAAGTGAAGAAATGGTCAATGAAATATCACTCAATCTTGGACAAAAAGAGGAACTGGATTCTTTTGCCTTAGATCCCTATACGAGCGTCAAGGACTTCTATATCCAGCGACGCAAAGCCCTTATCAAGGAATAGATATTGTCAGTTAAAAAAAAACTTTTCTATCTCTTCCTTCACGTCTTTAATGGAATTTTTCTGAAAAACAGCATTTCTAAAGATTGAAGCCTTTGGCATATTTTTAACATACCATGGATATTGCTTTCTCATGCATAGATATGCCTGTTTATCCCCTAATAGATGAGCAGAGTGATTTAAGTGTCTTAACAGGACTCTTCCTCGCTCTTCAGCTAAAGGATTTATGAGAATATTTTCCTTATTTAAGAGCCTCAAAATATTTTTAAATATCCATGGGTTTCCAAACGCTCCACGTCCAATCATCACGCCATCACAGCCAGTCACGCTCATCATCGTAATAGCGTTATCAGGAATGAAAATATCTCCATTACCTATTACAGGTATTTTTACTAATTCTTTGACATCCCGAATGATGTCCCAATCCGCCTTTCCGGTAAAGTGTTGAGATGCTGTTCTTGGATGGATAGTTATAGCATCAACGCCGCAATCTTCCGCTATTCTTGCGATCTCAACCGCATTAATAGAATGAGAATTCCAGCCGGAACGAAATTTTAACATTAATGGTACGGATATTCTTTTTCTTACCTCTAACAGTATCCGTCGCAATAATTTTGTATTTTTCATTAAAGCAGCTCCGGCATTATTTCTGGTAATTTTTTTCACAGGGCAACCTGCATTAATATCCACAATGTCAAACCCCCTGTTTTCAAGAATAGACGCGGCTCTTCCCATAACATTGGGTTTTGCACCGAACATCTGAACTCCGACCGGCTTTTCCAACCGGTCTGTTTTAAGAAGAGGTTCTGTTTTTTTATTATCACGAACTAATGCTTCTGAACTGACCATTTCAGTAAAACATAGTCCCGCACCAAACTCTTTAGCGATCAATCTGAAAGGGAGAAAGCTAATACCGGCTGCAGGAGCTAAAATCAATTTACTGTTTAACTTAACAGAACCTATTTTCACTATTATAATGTTACTCCATAAAAACTTTTTTAAGGAAGATTTTCTCAGCAGACCTGTTCGTCTATACATGTAGTAAGCAATAGGCAGAAAATCCTGATCACTCCAAATCGTTCACTGACTACTGGCTTTTTAGTTGCGGCTATGCCGCATTATGATATTATTATATCATGCATGATATTAACGAATTAAACGATAAAATCAAGCATTTGCTGGACAATATTGAAAAAGTTATTGTAGGAAAATCCGATGTAATTCAAAAAGTATTGGTAGCCCTTCTTGCTCGTGGCCATTTGCTGATAGAGGATGTTCCCGGTGTGGGGAAAACTTCTCTTGCACAGAGCCTGTCGAAATCTTTAAACCTTTTGTTTAAAAGAATCCAATTTACCAGTGACATTTTACCTACTGATATCACAGGGGTTTCTATCTACGACCAGAAAGATATGGAGTTCAAATTCAGGCCGGGACCGCTTTTTGCCAATCTGGTTCTTGCGGATGAAATAAACAGGGCAGCTCCTAAAGCCCAGAGCGCTTTGCTGGAAGCTATGAATGACAACCAGGTTTCTGTGGATAATATAACCCACAAACTTCCGGAACCTTTTATGGTTATTGCCACACAAAACCCTCTGGAATATTACGGCACCTATCCGCTCCCTGAATCTCAATTGGACAGGTTTATGATGAAAATTAAAATGGGATATCCATCCAGCGCATATGAGAAAAAAATGCTTCTTGAAAGAACAAATGGCTTTAACAAAATTAATATTAATCCTGTTTTTAACGCAGGCGAACTCGTTGACATGCAAAAGATGGTAGAAAAAGTAAAAATAGAAGATTCCCTGCTGAACTACATGGTAAGCATCATTACAGCCAGCCGGGAATCTAAACATCTTGGGCTTGGAGTCAGTCCACGTGGAGGTTTGATTTTTCAGCAGGCAGTAAGGGCTCATGCCCTGCTTGAAGGCCGCGATTACGTTATCCCCGATGATTTTAAAGAATTAGCCGTTCCAATACTTGCCCATCGTGTTATTGGTAATGCCAGAAAGGGTTCCTACCAGCGTCGCTCTGAAGACACTGATATCATCATTGAGGAAATTGTCAACTCTATACCTGTTCCGATATAATAGAAAAAGGATTTTATAAACGGAGAATTTTTGGTATAAAAGTAAGATAGGCCAGACTTAAAATAATTACTGAAATATTAAGCATCATGGACACACCGTGTATTTTTTTGAAGTCTTTTCTTAAGTCTTCTTTTTTGGTTTCTTCAGGTGTTTGTCGAATTTCCTGTTTTATGTTTCGGGCTTTACTCCCTATTATAAGTCCGGAATAGAAGGTTAAACAGGTCATAATAACTATTATTGATAACGGCGCAAGAACTGTTTTAAATTGTCCTCGTCCCAGCCAGAGAAGTGTTCCCAGTAGCAATAAAGAAGAGATATAACCGATAAGAAAATATTTTGGAAAAATATCTCCCACTACATCCCCGGCTTTCTCTTTTGGCAGGATAGAAAAAATAGAAGGAGCGGCAATAAATGAGAAAAAAATCATACCGCCAAACCAGACAACCAGAGTTAATAAATGAATATAGGTAATTAACATAACATTATTATATAAAAGTTAAGTATTAAACGACAATCGGTTGTGAGCAGTTTGAAGCAATGAAGATACAGGCAATCTATAAGGGCATGCTTTTTCGCAGGGCGCATCATCGCAGGAATTGCAGACGTCCGCTTTTTGCCGCAAAGAAGCGTATCCTTTTAACGCTCTTTTCTCCATGCCGTAGTCCTGAAAATACATCTGGTATCTCAAAATGGTTGCTATGTTAACATTTGAAGAACAACTGTCAAGACATTCACCACAGCCTGTACGGCAATATTTGGCATTATAAAGTTTTTTATACTGATCCAGTAACGCCTGATCAGAAGCTCTAAATCCTTTACCTGACGCTTTCACATACAGATCAAGTTGATCCGTTGATTTAATGGTTACGACAAGCCCGCTAACTCCTCTCTGTTTCAGTGTCCATTTAAAGGCCGCACTTTCAAAACTCTCTCCTTCCGTGTCGAGATTCATTGCTTTCGCTCCTGCCAGAGTTTTCATGGCAATGAACCCCACGGCATTTTTTTTTGCCTCATGAAGTATTAATGGAACTTCCGGAAACTTTAAAAAATTGAATGCAATCATAATGAGATCGTAATGACCGGATTTTACGGCTGTCATCATTAGATCTCTCATAAAATATGGCCCATGAGAAGAAGCGCCCAAAAATCTGATTTTGCCCGCTTTTTTTAAAGTCTCAACAGCTGACAATAGGTTCTCCTCCAATAGTCGCTTTTTTTCCTCTTGCCTGGTTTTTTCGGAAGATTTCAAACCCGGTATGCGTTTTAACGCGGCAGAAAACAAAGATGTGCCTTCTCCAAGAGCATGAACAAAACAGATATCAAGGTAATCCGTATTTAACCGGGATAAACTTCCATCTACAGCTTTGATAAAGTCTGATTTTTTGCTGCCTAAGGGAAGATGCCCCGGGTATAACTCCTTATCACAAAACTTAGACGCGATGATCATTTTGTCCCGTTTTTTTAATTTCTTGATCGCTTCACCTAAGACTTCTTCGCTGTCTCCATAGTCTGGAGAGGTGTCAAAATAATTTATTCCGCGGCTCATTGCGCGGGCAACCAACGAAGCCGAAGACAGCTTTCCGCAGCCAAATGAAATATCGCTCATTTTTAGCCCGGTTTTACCAATTTCATTATAAACCTGTATTGTTGCCTTTTCAGCGGCGGCATGACTGTAATGAGGAACACCTAAAATAGCGGCGCTGCCCATTAGAGCAGATGATTTTAAAAACTCACGTCTTTTCATAGTCTTTTACCCCATGAAACCAATAACCTCAAAGCACGCTGAGATTAATAATTTAGGGATCAGGGTTCAGTCGTCAGGATCAGGAAAAAAAATTCCGGTTTCTAAAACCCAATCCCTATCCCCTGGACAATTTTTCTCCGCACTTTACGAACGCTGAGGTGAGCTATTACCATGGTTCCACTTGTCAGTTTCTCCGTTTTTCGTTTTTTATAACTTTAGTTAAAAAATAAATTACCCCACCCCATACAAAGATTAATACTATTAACGACAAAAAAGGAATTTTCATAATTTATTAATATCAGTAACCAGTGATTACGCTGATTTTACTAATTATATTTTAATCTTGATAATTTTTTGTTAAGCAGAAACAAAACTATAATTACAATTCCCCATTGTACAATACAAGTACCTAAAGTTTCAGGTGTTTTTAAATTAAAGGGATGCCACCAGGTATCCGGGTACCACTTTGTAGAATTGTACAACCACCAGGTTAGCAGAACGACAACTTGAAAAGGAATAAGATATTTTATAACGATTGACCACCATCTCCCTACCTTCCATTCTGAATTTTCGATATTAACAATATCGGATCGAAAATTTTCCTCTCCATATTTAACTATAGCGAAAGCGATGAATGCTCCGGAAATCATAAGCGCGACGCCCCAAACCCAATCCTGATTAACAAGGAATCCAAGCGATAGAGCGGAGGGAATACCGGCTAAAAATCCGACCGTTCCGACAGTTATAATTGCGTTTTTTCTGTTTAACCCTAAGTCCATCAAAATCCGGCCAGCAAGTTCAACCATAGAAATTAAAGAAGAAAAAGCGGCAAAGGATAATCCTAAAAAAAATAATGGCGCTAAAACCGAACCGCCCGGCATTTGCGCGAATAATTGCGGCATCCATATAAAGGTCAATCCGGTAGACGCAGGGCCGGATTCCTTGAGGATTGTCTCTGCCTGAGAACCTAATATGGCAAAGACTGTGGAGAAAATGGTGATTGCCGCTAATAATGAGATCGCGTTATTCCCAAACCCTATTAAAGCGGCATTAATATTTGTGTCTTTATCCCGTGGCACGTAAGCGGCATATGTTAAGATCAGTCCCCAGCCGGCGCCGGTATCCCAGGCGTTTTGGGTCAGGGCGTTTAGCCATATATCAACTTGAAAGAGATTGGAGAGGTCAGGAGTAAATAAATACCTCAATCCATTTATAGCTCCCGGCAATGTAATGGCGCGAACAGCGGCTATAAGCAATATGATACCCAGCAATGGAACCAGAAATTTGCAGGCACGCTCGATCCCTTTGACGACGCCTTGATAAACAATCGAAGCTGCTAATATCATGGCAATGCCATGAAACATTAGAGGGAGATTGGATTCAATAAATACATTCCATATAGATAATGATGCATCGTGTGTGTGCGGCAGGCCGGAAGTCAATGCTTTCCAAAAATAAAATAATGTCCACCCGGTAACAACAGAATAATAAAACATAATTGCGGTGGCAACAAAGGCAATAAAAGCTCCCATCCACGCATACTTTTTCCCAATGAGTTTAATAAAAGAACCGATATTTCCGTAGCGGGTGTATCGTCCAATAGCAAATTCAGCGATAATCAAAGGAATACTCCACAGCACTAAAAAAATAGCCCATGGAATAAGAAAAGTACCACCGTCATTCTGGGAGACAATTCGGGAAAACCTCCATATATTCCCTGTTCCTACAGCGATTCCTAAAACAGAGATAATTATCCCGAATCGGGATGAAAATATTTCAGTTGTTTTATCTTTGTTCATAATATTATCAGCTATCAGGAATTGGGGGTCAGAGATCAGTTTTTTCTCCGATTCCTGTCAACGAACCCCTGACTCCCATCTCCATCTTCGCGCCACATTCTGTCGAAGAAGTTATTCAGTCACTTTAAGAATTGATTCATGCACTACGTCCACAAGAGTTATTAGCTCATCTTCTGAAATACTTAACGGGGGCATAAGGACAATGACGTTTCCTAAGGGGCGGATAATAACTCCTCTTTTTCTTGCTTCCAAAATAACTTTAATTCCCATTTTATTCTGCCAGGGAAAAGATTCTCCCGTTTTCTTATTTTTTACCATCTCAATCCCAACCATAAATCCTGCCTGACGGACTTCCCCTACATGAGAGAGCTTGCTTATTATACTTAACTTTTCTTTGAGTAATTTAATTTTATCCTGAAGCTCAATCAGTGTTTTCTCTTTTTTAAATAGATCAATACTGGCAATAGCAGCAGCGCATGCAACAGGGTTTCCGGTATAGGTATGGCCATGAAAAAAAGTTTTAAGTTCACTATAATCCCCGCAAAAGGTATTAAAAATTTCTTCCGTAGTCAGTGTGGCTGCCAAAGGAAGATATCCTCCGGTAATTCCTTTGGCGAGACACATAATATCAGGGACAATCCTCTCATGATCACAGGCAAACATCTTTCCCGTTCGGCCAAAACCGGTAGCCACCTCATCCGCGATCATAAGAATATTAAATTTCGTGCATATTTGCCTAATGCGTTTTAAATAACCGGATGGTGACTTAAGCATCCCAGCCGCTCCCTGCATAATCGGCTCGACAATAAATGCCGCGATATTTTTATGTTCTTTGCGGATAATTTCTTCTAATTCATCGACGCAAGCCAATTTGCAGGAGGGAAAATTTTTTTTGAGATGGCATCTATAACAGTACGGGGAGGGGACTTTGATTGAGTTGATAATTATAGGCTTATAGACTTGGTGGAATAAATCTATCCCTCCAACTCCAACAGAACCTAACGTATCGCCATGATAAGCATTAACCAGGGAAATAAATTTTGTTTTCCCGGAAAATTTGGGAGATTTCTGTCGCCAGTATTGGCAGGCGATTTTTAATCCGACCTCTACTGCAGTAGATCCATTGTCTGAATAAAAAACTTTGCTTAGTCCTTCTGGTGTTATTTTTACTAATCTTTCTGCTAATTCAATTGAGGGAATATTTGCCAAACCCAGAAGAGTAGAATGGGCTATTTTATTGACTTGATTTATTATGGCTTCATTTATCTCTTTCTTTTGATGACCATGAATGGTCGTCCATAAGGACGACACCCCATCAATATATTTGTTTCCATGCGTGTCAATTAAAAAATTTCCCTCTCCTCTTTCTATTATAAGGGGAGTTTCTTTTATCCAATCCTGCATTTGCGTAAAAGGATGCCAGATATATTTTTTATCCGCCTTTTCCAACTGTTCAATAGAATGTTGAAATGTTTTATTTTTGTTAACCACCCCATGTTCCCTCCTTACAAAGGAGGGGATTAAGGGGAGGTCCATATCTCCTTTATCAATAAATGAGATAATATCTCCAATATTGATTTTTTTTCCAATTGTTCTCACAAGGCTTTCTAAACTTAGATCAGAAAGAAAAGGCATTTCACCTAAAACCGGAATGTTAGAAAGTTCTTCTATTGCTTTCGGGTTCGTTTTTTCGGCTGTACCGTAATGGCAGTTATTATAATTATTGAATATAATCCCTATTACTTTGAGACCATAGGATTGAGCTGCTTTTATGGTAAGTAATGTATGGTTTATCGATCCTAATCCCGGCCGGACTACAATAATAACTGGGAGGTTCAAGTCTCTTGCGAGATTGGCGTAAAAGTATTTTTTCTTTATAGGAACTATTAAGCCTCCGGCGCCTTCCACAACAACCAAAGAATGCCTGGATGATAATTCATTATAGGCCAGGTGAACTTTATTTAAATCTATCTGAACATTTTCTAAGTTTGCCGCCACATACGGGGCTAAAGGTTTTTCAAAACAAAAGGGAGTAATCATCTCATCAGGATCTTTAACCCCAGCGGATTTTTTAAGAAAAGCTCCATCTTGAAGCTTCCACCTCCCATTTAATTTCGAAATGCCGGTTTCAAATGGTTTCATTACTCCGACATCTATTCCGTGGCTTTTCAACGCAGCAACGATGCCACCGGCAATAATGGTTTTACCAATTCCCGTATCTGTCCCAGCTATGAAAATCCCATTAGTCATAAAAAAACCTCATGGATTCTAATATCTTCTAAAATTTTATAAGGTAGAGGTGAATATAATAAAAAACCGGGGCTGAAAAAAGAATAGAATCGAGTCGGTCCAAAAGGCCGCCGTGACCGGGGACTAAAAAACCAGAATCTTTTACATTAAGGTTTCGTTTTAGGATGGATTCGCATAAATCTCCCATCTGCCCTGCTATACCTGTAACCATTCCCAAAATAATGCAGTTTACAATTGATATAGAGGGATGAAACCAGTAATGTGCCAGCAGTGCGCCGCCGATAGAGCCCAGCAATCCACCTATTGCGCCTTCAATGCTTTTGTTGGGGCTTATAGAGGGAGCAAGCAGATGTTTGCCAGCTGAGGTCCCAATATAATAAGCAAGGGTATCTCCCAGCCATATTATTAAAAACAACATAAAAATTAATTGCCTGCCTGCCTCTTCTTTTCGAATGAGAATGATATAACTCAAGAGAAATGCGACATACAGTACGCCAAAAAGTGTGTTAGAAATTTCTTCTACCGCAGAATTAATCGGCTGTTTTGAAAACAGTTTTACAAAAAATAATCCCATAACCAAAATAACCATTAAATAGGGTATGAGTTGATTATGGTTGAGAAAAAATGATAGGGCGATGAACCACCCTAAAATCATTCCCGCATAAATCATGCATTTTTGGCTATTTTGGGTCAGTAATGTATAAAATTCGAAAAGAGTTGCAAGAAGAGTGGCGCTTAAAAAAACAAAAAAAGCCGCACGGTTACCGTACTGTACTATCAGGAAAAAGGCAGGCAAAAAAACAATTGCGCTAATTATCCTTTTCATTTTGCTCCATTAGTTTTTATTATTTGTTCTGTGGTTAACCCATAACGCCGCACTCTATTCTGAAATTCGATGAGGGCTTTTAACAGGTGGGTATCATTGAAGTCAGGCCACAAAACCTTTGTAAAAAATAATTCGGTATACGCAATTTGATAAAGGAGGTAATTACTGACCCTCAATTCGCCGCTGGTTCGTATTAAGAGATCAGGTTCCGGCAAATCTTTTGTATATAATTCTTGCGAGAATAGGTCTGAATTAATAGAATCTACTTTGATAATCCTTTTTTCGACCTTTTCCGCAATTTTTTTTACAGCATCAATTATTTCTCTTCGGCTTCCATAGCTCAGGGCAAGAGTCAACACCATTCCTTTTTTGTTCCTGGTTTTTTCTTCAGCCTCTTGTACCATTTCCTGTGCGAACAATGGCAGATCTTCTATATGCCCTATAGTGTTAAACCTGATATCTTCTCTAAGCATCGTGTCCAATTCTTTTTGCAGGTATTCACGCAAAAGAGACATTAAAGTATCAATTTCTTTTTTGGGACGATTCCAGTTTTCATCAGAAAATGAATAGAGAGTTAACGCTTTAATTCCCAATTTCCGGCAGCGGGTAACTATCTTGTCCACGGTTTTGGCTCCCGCTCGATGTCCTGCAATTCTCGGGAGAAATCGCTTTTTAGCCCATCGCCCATTTCCATCCATTATGATTGCAATATGACGGGGAAGTTTTTTATGGTCAAGTTGTTTTAATAATTTATTGAGAGTCAAATAGATTCTCCGAAGAGATCCTTATGTAATTTACCGGGTAGGGAATTAAAAGGGCAGTTATTAAGTTATTAATTATCAACTCTTCTTATTTCCTGGCTGAAGCTTGGGAATAAGAAGAGTTGTGAGCAACGCAAACTGTATTGTTAATAGAACATTACTGATTGTTAATTAATATTTATCTATTCTTCGAGAACCTCTTTTTCTTTTTTTTCGGATATTTCATCTACATTTTTAATGCAATCATCCGTAATTTTTTGAATCTGGTCAATTCCTTTTCGACATTCATCTTCCGTAACATTCTTGGCTTTTTCCGCTTTTTTCAGTTGTTCGTTCCCTTCACGTCGAATATTTCGGACAGCAATTTTGGCGTCTTCCGTAATTCTTTTTACAATTTTAACCAACTCCTGCCTTCTCTCCTGGGTTAATGGCGGAACCGGCAGACGGATTATTTTGCCGTCATTATTGGGAGTTAATCCTAAATCAGAAGCAAGGATAGCCTTTTCAATTTCCTTTAAAATTGAGACATCCCACGGCTGAATGGAAATTAAACGGCTTTCCGGAATAGAGATAGTCGCAACTTGTTTTAAAGGGGTTGGATTATCATAATAATTGACGGAAATTCCTTCTAAAATGGAGGCTGAAGCGCGCCCTGTTCGGATACCCCCGAGGTTTTTCCGAAAAACATCCAACGATGAATCCATTTTTTTCTTTAACTGATTATATGTCTCTTGAAGCATCGTTAAGATCCTACTAAAGTTCCAATCTTTTCTCCCAGCAAGACTTTGCTGATGTTACCATGCTTCCTGAGATCAAAAACTACGATCGGCAATTTGTTATCCATACAAAGAGAGATAGAAGTAGCATCCATGATTTTCAATCCTTTATTTAATATGTCGAGATGAGACACGTTTTTCAATTTAATAGCGTTAGAATCAACCATTGGATCAGCACTATAAATACCATCGACATTGGTAGCTTTAAAGATTACATCAGCATTAATCTCCATAGCTCTCAAAGATGCTGCAGTATCTGTTGTAAAAAACGGATTTCCTGTACCACCGGCAAAGATGACTGATCTTCCTTTTTCCAGATGCCTGATGGCTCTTCTTCTAACATAAGGTTCCGCGATTTGATGTATCTCTATAGATGTCAGCATTCGGGTAGCAACACCCAATTTTTCTAAAGAATCCTGCAAGGCTAAGCCATTAATCACCGTTGCCAGCATTCCCATATAATCGCCCGTTACTTTTTCAATCCCTCCTTCTGCGGCCTTACTGCCACGTATAATGTTTCCCCCTCCGATTACGATAGCCGTTTCTACTTTCATCTCGTAAATTTCTTTAATCTCAAGGGCGATGCTTTTTACGCTTGCAGGATCAATCCCATAACCTCCCTCAGAGGCTAAAGCCTCTCCACTTAACTTCAAGAGAATTCTTTTATATTTTAATTCGGGCATTGTCCCTTTTAATCCTGACCCACTTGGTAACGCACAAATCGACTGATAGACATATTTTCTCCCAATTTAGCAATTGCTTTTGCCAAAAAATCTTTTATTGTTTGATCCGTATCTTTAATAAAAGGCTGTTCCAACAGACATGTCTCGCCATAAAATTTTTCAATTTTACCTTCGACTATTCGATCGATAATTTTTTCAGGTTTTCCTCCTTCTTTAGCTTGCGTGCTAAAAATCTCCTTTTCTCTGTCTATAACATCCTGTGAGACATCTTCTCTGCTTATATATCGAGGGTCTGCGGCAGCAATATGCATAGCAATGTCTTTTACGATCGACTGAAATTCATCAGTTTTCGCTACAAAGTCAGTCTCGCAATTTACTTCTACCATTACACCAATTTTACTTCCCGCATGAATATAGCTTCCGATAGAACCTTCTGAGGTAGCCCTTCCTTTCTTCTTAGCAGCCATCGCAAGGCCCTTTTTTCTTAATAAGTCAACCGCTTTTTCAAGATTCCCATCCGTTTTTGAAAGGGCTTGTTTACAGTCCATAATTCCAGCTCCAGACTGCTGCCTCAAATCTTTTATTAATTCCACTGTTATTGCCATTTTTACTCTCTCCACTAACTGGTTAAAAATCTTAAAGACTACTGCCGTAACATTTTCTAATTAGCTTATTCTTTAACTACTGCTGTTTCCGCTGGGCTTTGCTTTTCATTACTTTTGCTGGCTTCTGATAGCTGATCTGTTGTTGCAGTGTTATCTTTATCTAAAAAGGCATCTTTTTCTTCAGTTTGTTCTTTTTTCCCCTCTCTAATGGTTTTTCCTTTTATTACTGCATCTGCTATTTTAGAAACAATCAACCGAATAGAGCGTATAGCATCATCATTCCCAGGTATTACATAATCAATTCCGTCCGGATCACAGTTGGTATCGACAAGGGCAACGATAGGAATACCTAATTTTTTTGCTTCCAGAAGAGCAATTTTTTCTTTTCTAGGATCAACGATAAATACAACACTTGGAAGGTCATTCATATCTTTAATGCCACCCAAATATCTTTCCAACTTTGCAAGTTCTTTTTCCAATTTAGTGATTTCTTTTTTGGGGCGATTTTCGATACTTCCGTCATTTTTCATTGCTTCAATCTCTTTAAGGTGGTCAATGCTTTTTTTAATGGTTGAAAAGTTTGTTAACGTTCCTCCCAGCCAGCGCTGATTAACGAAGAACATGCCACATCGTTTAGCCTCTTCAACAATTAAATTTTGTGCCTGTTTTTTAGTACCCGCAAAAATAACTGATCCACCTGAAGCAACTGTTTCTTTAACAAACTCCAGAGCTTTTTTGAAGTTAATTAAAGTTTTTTGAAGATCAATAATGTAAATGCCATTTCTCGCTCCAAAAATATACTTCTTCATTTTTGGATTCCATCTTTTGGTCTGGTGACCAAAATGAGTGCCAGCCTCTAAAAGCAGTTTCATGTTTATTT
>CAYMVZ010000017.1:0-28797 GCA_964394335.1 uncultured Nitrospinota bacterium
ACTCGCTAACCCCGCAGCAGAGCTGCGAGGAATGCGCTCGCTAAGCACTTTCAATGCTGGTTGCAGTTTTTGTTGGCCGCAACTCAGCTATTTAGTTTGGCATCAACCATGAATTGATTTGGTATTTAAAATGAGAAGTAACATAAAGGGGTCAGGTCCATTCTTGACTGCATTACGGAATCGAAAGGATAAATTTATCTTGTTGCGTGTAGCGCAATACGCTATAATTTGAATGATAAAATCCTTTAAGCATAAAGGGCTTAAAAAGTTCTATGAAACAGGTAAGACAGCAGGGGTTCAAAGTAAACATCGTCAAAAGTTACGAATTCGACTAACAGCATTAGATACGGCAACATCTATTGAAGATTTGGATTTACCAGGTTTTCGGCTCCACCCGCTTAAAGGCAATAGAAAAGGTTTATGGGCAATAGATGTAAGTAAAAACTGGCGAGGAGTCTTTAAGTTTGAGGAAAGTAACGTCTATTTAATTGATTATGAGGATTATCACTGATGAGTATGTTTAACCCTCCCCATCCAGGTGAATTTATTAAAGAAGTTTTTCTTGAACCGCATGGCATAAGTTACCGTGCGGTTGCCGCAAAATTAAAAGTATCACCTTCAACGTTTAATCGTTTAGTTAAGGGAAAGAGTAATATCACTCCGGAAATGGCTTTGCGGCTCTCCAAAACTTTAGGTCGTTCAGCAGAAAGCTGGTTAATAATGCAAGACAATTACGACTTGTGGCAGGCAAAACGGACTATAAACCTTGATGAAGTGGAGAAATTGGCCATACTTGCCTGACCATAAAATTGAGGGATCAAGTCCATCCTCTGGCAATTAGTACAATTCTTCCAACAATTTCCTTGTATCCATAATATATCTGCGACAACGTTTTTTATCGACATTGTCGAGGTCATGTAATATCTCATTAGCTTGTTTCTTTATCTTGCGTATATCCCAGGTTGATTGATTATCGATATATGAGATTTTCCCTAACCATTCTATTATTTCATCTAATTTCCAATTATCCGGTATTTTCCCTCCCGGGATATTCCCTTTTACTTTTTCTTTGAAAGCCCCTTCTAAGATAGATCGACACAAGGCAATACAAGCATTGTAAAATCCATAAATATAACAATATGTTGCTTCATAAAGTCTGTCTTCAATTCCTTTAGGTAATTTGCTATCCAAGCTAAGAATAAGAGGACTTACATTAAAATACTTATCAAGCCATTCATCAGGGGAAAAATATGGTAAATTAAAAATTATTTGCAATTTTGCGACAGCTGTTGGATCATCACGCTGTTCATGATAATCATAAGCTGTATGCAATAGTGAAGACACACTACCACCCCAAAATTCTCTTATAATGTTATATAATCTTTTAATTAATTCTCTGTCTTTTTGAGGAATCAATGCAATATTTTCCGGCGATAGTTCTTTCATAAGTTGTCTGTATATATTAATGCATTCATTAAACTTTCCTCTGTCACCGCTTTCCAATTTTTCCTCATATTCGTCAAATACAGTAATGCAGTCATGGAGTAATTTTATTATTTTATTCGTGTCAACGTATTTCCTTTTATCTTTCTTCATTTTTTTATAACTTTGACTGTTTTGTTCTGTTAAAAAATAGGTCAAGTTCATGCCTTGCATAAAGCACTGTGCTTTGCATAAGGCACTGCAAAAGGAAGAACAAAACAGTGCCTAATCTTGACTGCATTGAGGAATTGCAAGGATTAATATATGGAAAACCGATCATTCCATTAAGCTTTTTGTTGCCGGAAGGTATTGGCTTAAAGATTTTCGTCCTCTATCTTTTAGAAAGGATTCCAGAAATTCCAGAGAAGCTCCACCTCCTGTGGATATAAAAAAGTTTGCTACAAAATAGTTCACAAGAGTGTAGAGGTCATGATCAAAAAATTTAATCTCAAAGAATTTGTGATTAATATTGTTTCCTATTGCTTTGTTTAATTCTTTTATAAACTCTTTCTCAATACTGGAAAGACTGAACTGTTGAACAATAGCGGCAGTATCCCCTCCCCCTATTACAACTAAAGAGTCTTTGTTCCGTATGCATTTATTAAAAAGGGATTGGGCTATTCCCACAGAACCCCTCGCATATCCTTTATTAGTAGAATGGTCAAAAGCTCCAAGAGGACCATTCCAGAAGATATTTTTTATATTTTTATTAAGCAAGATTTCTGAGAATTTCTTTAAGGATTTTGGCCCGATATCTAATTGCAGCTCTTTGTTAAAATCCGGGGCCTCTGATATTGAAAATTTTGGAGAATCGAAATCCGGTGAAACTTTATAGTCCACAGGGAAGATGATCTCCACTCCATTATCCCCGGCTAGTTTAAGGATTTCACCGGCCAGCCTAATATCTTCACGGAAGTTTTCCGCATCACCCGTCTTTGGTTTTAATTTTTCCGGGATTTTCTCTTTACCTTTTTTCAAGTCCCTGTATAAAAGAAAGGCATTTACCATTTTCCCGCCAAGTATAATACGGCCGATGCCGGATTGAACAAACTGCTTGATTATACTTATTTTGTCTGACACTTTTGCACCGCCAACTATAAAAACGGTTTGTTCAGGATCATTAATTATCCTTTCCGCTAACTCACCGAGTCGCAAAATCTCTTCGTTAAGGAGGATGCCCGCTACAGCAAGTTTCTTCCTTTTTTTCATAAGATTGGGAAGCTTTATGATACTCCTTGTCTCCCTATGGCTGACTCCAAAAGCACAGTTAATATATACATCACTTATGTTGGCCAAATCCTTTATAAATTCATCCCTGTATGAAGTATCCCTTTTGAGAAGGTAACGCAAATTCGGTAGGAACTTAATCCCGCCAAGAGGCAACTGGTTCTTTTTAACCATTTCGATTGAATGTTTCAATTGGGAATCCATAGATTCCGGAGGGAAGACGATGTAAGAATCCTCGTATTGTTTTTTTAAAAGAGTTTCAAAATGAGAGCAAACAAACTGGAGGTTAAATATCCCGTCCCAACTGTTATCATCCAGATGTTTATGAGGTCTGCCAAGATGAGACCCGATAATAATTTTACAGTTACCCTTTGTGAGTTGATGTATTTTTCTAAAAGTTGTGTCTAAAAATCTTCTGATGCGTTCGTCGTCCGTTACCAGGAATCTACCCGGTGCATCTTTTTTGAGCGGTACATTGAAATCCGCACGTATAAATATGGTTTTGTGTAAAAGGTCTTTGGCTCTTAAATTTTTAAGCAGTTTCATAGTTATTCTTTGTAAATTTTATGCAATGTCACTGATGCCCTTTTGATAGGATACATTATCTCTTGTTATTATATTAAAACATTAAGCCTTTGTAAAATATTTAACCGATAATTTGAAGCTTCCCGTAGCAAAGCTGAACTCAAAGGCAAGCTTAACTTCGTAGCTCTGCAAAGTTTTTTAACACAACCCATCCCAAAGGGACATCCCTGGACTCAACCCTTCGGGCGGCCTTCCTTCGGAATCCGTCCAATTCAGTTTTCCTTACCGAATTGTGATTGCGGCAACTTACTGCTTTATGTTTTAATGATAAGAAAATGGAAATCCTAACTGCAAAGGAAATGAGAGAAGTCGACAGGAAAGCCATAGAGAACTATGGCATCCCCGGACCTGTCCTTATGGAAAACGCGGGAATTCAGACGGTTATTGCCCTTGAAGAAAAGTTCAATAACTTAACGACAAAGAGAGTCTCTGTATTCGCCGGTAAAGGAAATAATGGAGGAGACGGGGCAGTAGTTGCAAGACATCTTTTTAATAAAAAAGTAAAGGTTGAAATATTTCTTTTTGCTAAAAAAGGTGACATATCCCATGATGCAAAAATCAATTTGAACATCGCCGAGGACATGGGAATCCCAATTCATGAAGTCGAAAGCCTCGACAAGCTTAAAAACTTTAAAAGCCACCTGAATCATACCCACATTTTTATCGACGCCCTTTTAGGGACCGGTATCACCCCACCGGTAAAAGGAGTTTTGCAGTCCGCTATTATATTTTTAAATGATCTTAATAAATTTATTTTAGCAATAGACATTCCGTCCGGTCTGAATTCTGATCACGGAAATGTGGAAGGAGAAGTTATTAAGGCAGATATGACTGTCACATTCTGCCGTCCTAAAAGATGCCATTTTCTGTATCCTGCAGCAGATCTGGTTGGCGAACTAAAAGTCGCTGATATCAGTATTCCCGATAAAATTGTCAGCGATGAAAAGATAAAAGTTCATACGATCGATCGAAATGACATTGGCTCTTTGTTTCAGGAAAGAAAACGGTCTTCCCATAAGGGCACATACGGTCACTTGCTCGTTATTGGCGGATCTGTTGGAAAAGGTGGAGCAGCGGCCATGGCAGGTCTATCCGCTTTAAGGATTGGAACCGGTTTGGTTACATTAGCTGTTCCGCAATCAGTGAATTCGTCCATTGAAATGAACCCCATTGAAGTAATGAGCATCCCTCTTCCTGAGACCCGGGAGGGAAGTATTGATATTGCGGCAAAAGATAAACTTCTTGAGTCAATAAATGGCAAATCAGCAGTATTAATAGGGCCTGGATTATCTACTCAACAGGAAACCATTGAGCTATTGCTTATGATTATTCCTGAAATTAAGGTACCGCTTTTAATAGACGCGGATGGATTGAACTGTTTAGCGGAGCATTTAGAAATTTTAAAAAAAGGAAAAGGCCAGGTCATTATTACTCCTCATCCGGGAGAGATGTCGAGGTTGACAAAAAAAACGGTCAAAGAGGTGCAGTCAGATAGAATTGGAATATCTCAAAAATTTGCAACAGATTACAATGTTATTGTTGTTTTAAAAGGAGCCGGTACAATTATCGCTCTCCCTGATGGCAACACTTTTATAAACAGAACAGGAAATCCTGGTATGGCTTCAGCAGGAACAGGGGATGTCCTGGCGGGCATGGCAGCAGGGTTATTAGCCCAGAAAGTTTCCCCTGTTAACGCATCAATAGCAGCGGTTTATCTTCATGGCCTGGCCGGCGACAGGGTTTCACAAGAAAAAGGCCAGGTTTCCCTTATTGCAAGCGATCTGATTGAAGTTATTCCTTCTATTTTAAAATAGAAACCATCTTTTCACCGCGGAGGACGCTGAGTTCGCTGAGAAAATAACTCCCGCAGAAAGAACTTAAGTCTACTTCTTAACGGTGAAAAAGGACTTGAATATTTCTCTCACCTGGCGGGAATGACGGGCGTAATCATCCAGAAAACCTTCCCTGTTTTTTTTCTCATTTTCACTTGTATGCCCCATTCTAAATGCCAATTTGGACAATTTCTCGTACTTCTCCGGGAGTTTGCTTTCAGAACGTTCGTGCACAATTCTGATACCATTAATTACACGGCGCAAAAAATCATAGGATTCTTTGAGTTTGTTAGAGTGTTCCAGAGATAGAAGACCGATGCGGGCTGCTTCTCTTAAGACATCCGCGGTTCTGGTCTGCCGAAGAGCTGGAAATTCGCCCCCGGATTTCACCTGGAGTAGTTGCGCAATAAACTCAATATCTACCAGACCACCGTAGCCAACTTTAGCATCCTTTTTTTTCCTGGATTCCTTTCCTAATTCTTTTTCCATCTTCATTCTCATCCGATACATTTCAGCAGGGCCGCCATATTCAAATCGCTTTTCGTAAGCAATTTTGTGAGCCAGCTCCATAAATTTTTTGCCAACTTTCTCAGAACCAGCTATAAAACGAGCACGGGTTAAGGATTGTCTCTCCCACAAGCGAGCCCGCTCTTCAAAATATTTCTTATAAGAAGAAAGTGGAAGGGTTAAAACTCCTTGTTTCCCTTCCGGTCTCAAGTCGGTGTCAATTCTATACGCATACCCTGCGGATGTAACAGAACCTGCCAGATCATAAATCATTGTCACCTGTTTAGTAAAATACTCCTGATTTTGAATTCGTTTGCTTCCAGTTCCTTCAGTTTGGCCTTCTCCTTCATAAACAAATACGATGTCCAGATCGGAACCAAAATCCAATTCACAGCCTCCAAACTTTCCCATCCCGATGATCGCAAACCCGCATTCATGTGATTTGCCATCTGAATCCTTAATAAGAGGCATTCCATAATCCGTAGTTAATTTATTCCGAGCAATCCTCAATGAATTGATTAAATAAACCTCTGCCAATAAAGACAAATCCGCAAAAGTATTGTCCAGATCTGCCTCTTTCAACAAAAAACGGAGACCTATTCTTAATTCTTCCCCTTTTTTAAATTTTCGTAATACTTCTTTAATATTTCCTATTTTAGTTGTTCCTTCCAGATACTTTTCTAACTCTGCATTAATTTTCTCTTTTGGCTTAAACCGATAAATACTTTCAATGTCAAGAAGGGAATCAAGTAAGTCAGGCTGACGGATTAAAACATCAGACAAATAACCACTGTTTCCAAATAAAACCAATAGGAGTTCAAGCAACTTGGTATGTTCTTTAAGCAGATCGAAAAAAATTTCCCGGCTTTTTAAAGATTGGATAAATTTCTCCAAATGGTTAATTGCTTCATCGGGATCACTCTGTCTGGCAGCAATTTGAAGAATAGCTGGAATAAGTTTTTCAAAAACCGATTGACTTCTTGCCGTGGGGTGAGAAAAATCTCTGCCTTGTTCCAATAGCTGGAGATTTTTTATAACAAGTTGCTTGTTTTTAAAGTAATATTTTTCAACAAGTTGCAAAGAGGGTGTTTCCATCTTTCCTGCTAAAGCTGTTTTATAGAGCTTTCTCTCTCCATCTTTTTCTTGTTTGAACAGGTCATCAAATATTTTATGAACCCTTTCGGTATGTTCGCCATATTTTTTTAGCAGCATTTCTGCAGAATTGTTCTTGTTTGTCCCTTTTATTCCCATTTTTTTAGCGAGTACGTTTTGATCTTCTTTTTTTATGGGAATGACATGAGTCTGCAATCCAAAAGAGATTTGAATTTTGTTTTCCAGGTCTCTTAAAAATCTATAAGCTTTTTCCAAACTATGATATTCTTTTTCTTCTATGTATTTGTTTTCATAGATTAATTTCAATGCTTTGAGAGTATTTCTTTCATGGATAAATTTATTACGGCCACCATAGATTAGCTGAAATACCTGAACGCTAAATTCAATTTCCCTGATACCTCCCTTGCCTAATTTAACGTCCATTGTTTTTGCCAGGCTTTTGAGTTTATTTTCAATCTTTAATTTACCTTCCCTGATTTCATCGATAGCTTGAAAATCCAGGTATTTACGATATACAAAATTCCTTCTAATTTTTTCAAACTCTTTTCCCAATTCTTCGCTTCCGGCAGAAATTCTTGCCTTGATAAGAGCCTGCCGTTCCCAGGTTTGCCCCCATGATTCATAATATATTTCACAGCTTTGAATAGAAGAAGCAATATCACCGCTCTGACCTTCAGGCCGCAGACCCAAATCAATCCTGAAAACATTACCATCAGATGTAATCTTATTAATAGCATCCGTAACCATTCTGGCTAATTTACTGAAAAACTCATGGTTGCTTATACACACAAAATTATTATGGTTAGCATTGACTCTGATTGTTTTTCCTTCGCCGGAAGAATAAATATAAATAATGTCGATATCCGAACTGAAGTTCAATTCTTCTCCACCTAACTTCCCCATTCCCAAAACAGCGAATTCCACTTTTCTCTGGTTGCCCTTTGCATCAGAGTACACAGGTATCCCATTTTTTTTAATGAGCTCCTCTTCGCAAAACTCATAACTGTTCTGCAGGCACACATCTGCCAGATTGGAAATATCCTTGATTGTCTCCACAACATCGGCGTAAGCCAGGAGATCACGAAGGCCAGTCCGGCTATATTCCCTTTTTTTAAAAAACCGGAGAACTTTCAATTTTTCATTATAAGACCGAGCCTTTTGAAGGAGTTGCCAGAGTTCTCTATAAAGAATATCTTTTGCCTTACTTTTGTTAAGAGTTTCATGTTCTTTCAGCCAATCAAAAATAGATGGGTCATTTAAGAGGATATCTGTCAGCAATTGACTCCCTGAAAAAAGAACTATGAGCGCTTTCATCAGCCAGGGTTCATTATTGAGAATTGTAAAAAAATAATTTTTATCAAAGATTTTTTCTGAAAAACGTTCAAAATTATTTAAACCTCGATCAGGATCAAAACTTTCTGAAAGCTCAAGGATTAACTTAGGAAAAAAGTCTGGAAAAAGCTTTTTGAAATCAGCATGACAAGATAAAACAATAAGGTTTTTAAAAACAGATGCTGGGTTTAAAAAACCAATCTTACATAAGGCATTGGAAGTTTGTTCATCAAAAGTTTTTTTATCGAATACATCATCAGTTAATTGTTTAATATCATTATTCATTGATTTATTTCTTAAAGCGGCAAGTTGCCGCAACCTAACTTCAGAATAATCACCCTGTTTTTTTGACAAGATGAACAGGATAAACTGGATAATTTTTAAGTCCTGTTTATCATAAGTTTATAGGTTTTGAAACAATAAATTATCTCAAATAAACACTATCAGAAGAAATTTTTCTAAAAATTCATTAATGTATGAAAAAAAAACGCAATTTGTTATATGAAAATCTATAATTAATCTTTTTAAATAATTTTTAACTCCTCAAAAAAAGATTAACATTAAAATCCATTGTTAAACATATTTGATTATTGGATATAATTCATGTTCATTCTTTAATCCTGTCTATTGTTTTTCAATGGGTTACAGGCTGTTGCTAAAAAACCTTTCTGCAGATTAGCAACAGATCAGAAAAAAGCCGGAGCAACCAAATAACCACAAAGGTCACTAAGAAAAATCTTTGGATACTCCCAGAAATATGAAAATTTTTAAGATTTGTTATTGACAATTGCATAGTGTTAGTTATAAATTGCTTTTTCTGCCTTTCTTAAAAACTAATAGTATTTGTGTCTTTGAAATAGGGCTTCTAATCTGAAACAAGTATTGAGATAGCATAGCAAAGTTATGATTGTTGGTGTACCAAAAGAAACTTTTCCGGATGAAAGGCGTGTTGCCTTAATCCCACAAAACATACCAAATCTTACAAAGGCGGGTTTCGAGGTTTTTGTAGAGTCGGAAGCAGGAGAAGGTTCCGGTTTTAGCGACTCTGAATATACCGATAAGGGCGCAAAGATTACAGGGAACAGAAAAGAGCTTTTTGCTAAAGCCGGTGTAATCCTTCAGGTTCGCGGGTTCGGCACTAATCCCGATAAGGGACAATCCGATCTTGTGCTGATGAAAGCTAATCAAATTGTGGTTGGTCTTCACGAACCACTTAGCGCAATTGATGCCATAAAAAAATTAGCAACTCGCAAAGTTATCGCGTTTGCGATGGAACTTATACCACGAATTACTCGTGCCCAGAGCATGGATGTCCTTTCTTCTATGGCTACAATAGCAGGTTATAAATCTGTTCTGATGGCCGCTGAATCACTTCCCAAGATTTTCCCCATGTTAATGACTGCTGCCGGAACAGTAGCGCCTGCCCAGGTGTTTGTGGTCGGGGCCGGAGTTGCCGGACTTCAGGCGATTGCAACAGCGAAACGTCTTGGGTCTGTGGTTAAAGCCTATGATGTGCGCCCTGCGGTTAAAGAGCAAATTGAAAGTCTGGGCGCCAAGTTCGTGGAAATGTCTGTTGAAGCCAAGGAATCTGAAGACAGAGGGGGATACGCGAAAGAAATGGACCAAACCTTTTATAAACGACAGCGCGAGATGATGTCCAAAATCGTAACGGAAAGCGATGTTGTGATTACTACCGCCATGATACAGGGCAAAAAAGCTCCGGTATTAATTACTGCAAGCATGGTCAAAGAGATGCATAAGGGTTCGGTAATAGTAGACCTTGCAGCCGAATCAGGAGGAAATTGTGAACTCACAAAATCAGGAAAAACAGTGGTAAAAAACGGGGTAACCATTATTGGTCCTACAAATATTACTTCTGCGATACCGTACCATGCAAGCCAGATGTATTCAAAAAACATTACAACCTTCCTTCTCCACATTATAAAAGAGGGAAAGTTGACTGATGATGCTGATGATGAAATTTTAACTGATACGATGGTGACTAAAGACGGGAAAGTTGTGCATGAGCGTATAAAAGAACTTACCGGCGCCTGATATTTAACTGCACAGAGCGCAGAGTTCGCTGAGAAAAAAATCTCTGCGATAGCATAAAGGAGAATATAAATATGGAAATTTTTGTAACTGCATTAACAATTTTTATATTAGCAGTGTTTGTCGGGTTTGAGATTATTACAAAAATCCCGCCGACTCTTCATACACCCCTTATGTCCGGGTCCAACGCAATTTCTGGAATCACGCTTGTTGGCGCGATACTGTCTGCGGGATCTCAACACACAACTCTTACAACAGCGCTTGGTTTTGCCGCAGTAGTGTTGGCTACGATTAATGTGGTGGGCGGTTTTCTCGTTACAAACCGCATGTTGGAAATGTTCAAGAGAAAGGATTAGTTTTTTTTAACCTCCCTTGTCACCGCATTAATAAAGGGGCAAACAGGGGGTTGCAACAAGGAGGGGAAACGCACTTCTCCTCTTGTCATTCTGAGCGAAGCGAAGAATCTCATTAAGTAACTCTGAATAAGCTCCGCGCAGGGTGTTCATAAAATTTTTTCACTTTTTTTAAAAGATTATGCAACAAACAGTCATTATCAACTTTGCTTATCTGATAGCGTCCGTCCTTTTTATTTTAGGACTAAAGGGGCTTACCCACCCCCGCACCGCAGTACGCGGAAACCTTTCAGCAGCACTTGCCATGTTTATTGCTGTTGTTGTGACTCTGCTCGATAAGAGCATCGTAAGTTTTGATATCATCATAGCCGGTATTATCATTGGCGCTGCAATTGGAGCGATTCTAGCTGTTAAGATTCAAATGACGGCAATGCCGCAACTGGTCGCGCTATTTAACGGATTCGGTGGCGGGGCTTCAGTGCTTGTGGCAGGCGCAGCGCTTATCGAAGCAGGCATAAAAACAAAAAATCCTGACCTTCAATTAACAATCGCGACGGTAGTATCAGGACTTGTGGGCGCAGTTACATTCTGGGGAAGCCTCGTTGCTTTTGGAAAACTGCAGGAGCTTAAGTTTGCAAAGGACGTAAGATTCTCAGGTCAGCAGATAGTTAACGCAGTAATGACGGTAGTTTCCGTGGCAGTCGGTGTGATGGTTGTAATGAGTCCAACTAATATTTCTTACTATTGGATTTTAGTAGGAGTTGCCTCTATCCTCGGCATTGTGCTTGTAATTCCAATTGGCGGAGCGGACATGCCTGTAGTCATCGCTCTTCTAAACTCCTATTCAGGGCTTGCGGCGGCAGCCACAGGTTTTGTATTAGGCAATAATATATTGATCATTGCCGGTTCACTTGTTGGCGCTTCAGGAATGATTTTAACGATGATCATGTGTAAGGCCATGAATCGCTCTCTTGGGAATGTTCTTTTTTCTGTTCTGGAACCTACAGGGGATTCAGCATCTGCCGATGAAGTATATTCCGGAAAAATAAAGGCTACTTCAGCAGATGAGGCTGCCATGCTTTTTGATAATGCAAGGCGAGTTGTATTTGTGCCGGGTTATGGAATGGCAGTTGCTCAAGCACAGCACGCGGTAAGAGATCTGACTAACCTGCTTGAATCAAAAGGAATTGAAGTAGATTTTGGCATTCACCCGGTTGCGGGACGAATGCCCGGGCACATGAACGTCCTGTTGGCAGAAGCTGATGTATCATATGACAAGTTGAAAGAAATGGACATCGTAAATCCTACTTTTCAACAAACAGATGTGGCTATTGTGTTAGGAGCTAACGATGTGGTTAATCCGGTCGCGCGTACCGATCCCAAAAGTCCCATTGCCGGCATGCCTATTTTGGATGTCGATAAAGCCCGAACAGTTATTGTGATTAAAAGGAGTTTAAGCCCCGGATTTGCCGGAATCCCTAATCCCCTCTTTGCCATGGATAATACATTAATGCTGTTCGGAGATGGGAAGAAAATGATCCTCGACCTCATCACAGCCGTCAAGGAAGGATAGCCTCCTTTATACTTCACCGCAGAGCGGCAAGGCCACACCACAATGACTTAGATCTATAATTAGTTTTTTTCAACATTTTTTTTTGCTTCCGCAAAGTTCGGATTAAACTCTAATGCTTTTTTAAAGTGTTGGACCGCATCCTTTTTTTTTAACCACCCTCTATAAATACCATCGCCAGCTTCAAAAACATGCTTTCCTTGAATACCTATGTATTTCAGCATGTTTTTTATGGATCTTCTCATGTTCGGCATATCATCGACTACCAAAACATTTCCATCCTTGAAATGATCAAGAAGAGATTTTTTTATTTGGATTTCCGCAGTTAACAGAAGTTCAATGTTCATATGTTTTACAAGCCCTTACGGAGGCTCAGTGTTTTGTTTTTCAAATTTTAAGCTTATTCTATAATATTAATTTTAAAGTGATTAAATTATAAAAAAGATTTTAATAGTATACTTAAAATTCTGACTCAAATAAATTGGAAACAGAAAGGAACCGATCAATTTCAGAATTTTTTATTTTGTTGGTTCTTTCATAATTGCTTTATGTGTTAAAATAATATTTATTTTAAGAACATCTCTGCAATCTCTTCAACAAATAATTGGATTTTTATTATGGCGCCTCAAGAAAAAACCCCAATGATAAAGCAGTATTTGGACGTTAAGTCCAAACATCCGGATTCTATACTCTTTTTCCGGATGGGGGATTTTTATGAGATGTTTTATGAGGACGCCAAAAAAGCCTCCCGGATTTTAGATATTGCCCTGACATCAAGGAATAAAAACGCCGCAGACCCTGTTCCTATGTGCGGAATTCCCTATCACGCTGCCGACAATTATATCGCCCGTATTATTAAAGAAGGACTTAAAGTAGCGATTTGCGAACAGGTGGAAGACCCGAAATTAGCGACAGGAGTTGTCCGCAGGGAAGTTATCAGAATTGTGACTCCAGGAACAGTGATTGACTCATCTCTCCTTGACTCCAAAAGAAACAATTATTTAGGAGCGATTTGTCCCTCTAAAAATGCTTATGGCCTTGCTGTGCTGGACATCTCCACAGGTGAATTCAAAATTACGGAGTTTGCAGGCACTGACGCCTTTGAAGCCCTCTCTAATGAAATCGGTACCCTTGATTTGGAAGAAATACTTATTCCGGGCAATGCCGCTGAGAAGGATGCTGGTTTAAACAGCATGAAAGCGCTGAATAACAAAATATATAATTCTTATGAAGAATGGGTCTTTGAGTATGATATTGCGTATAACGCGCTTAAAAATCAGTTCCATACTATCTCTTTGGACGGATTCGGATGTGAAGGATTGAAGTTGGCTATTCCGGCAGCCGGCGCAATTATCCATTATATAAATGAAACTCAAAAGTCCGTTCTGGAGCACATCAACCGCCTTTATTGCTATGATAAAAAGGATTTTTTGGGACTTGATAGTTCCACAATCCAGAGTTTAGATCTGACTTATGAAAAAGGAAATATCAATAAAGGTTCCCTCTTGAGCCTCCTTGATAAAACAATTACTTCCATGGGAGCAAGAAAGCTAAAAGGTTGGATTTTAAAACCTTTGATTGATTTAGAGCAGATAACTCTCCGCCACAAGGTCGTAGAAGAGTTTGTAGAAAACATTTTTCTCAGGAGCGACATCAGGGACCTCTTAAAGGGAATCCATGATATGGAACGGATTATCGGCCGAATATCCTTCTCCCTATTTGGAGCAAGAGATATGGTCGCCTTAAAAAAATCAGCCCTGATTTTACCTGAGCTGTGGAGAAAATTAGAAGAAATCTCATCACACCTCATGCAGAAAATACTAAAGGACTGGGACAACCTGCTTGACCTGGTTGATTTAATTGACAAAGCTGTTATGGAAAATCCTCCCGCTGTTATGAAAAACGGTGGGGTAATAAAAGATGGATTTAATAAGGAACTGGATGAATTGAGATCTATTCTAAGGGATGGAAAATCATGGATTACACGGCTGGAAGAAGAGGAAAAGAAGAAGACAGGGATTACTACTTTGAAAGTCCGTTATAACAAGATTTACGGCTACTATATTGAAGTGACTAAGAAAAATTTGGATGCTGTGCCGGAAAATTACATTCGGAAACAATCGTTGGTTAATTGCGAACGATTTATATCACAGGAATTGAAAGAATATGAAGAAAAAATCCTGGGTGCGGAAGAAAAAATGATCGCCCTGGAGAATCAAATCCTGCAAACATTACGGGAAAAGGTAGCGAAAGAAGGAAAAAGAGTACAAAAAATGGCAGCCAAAATAGCAGAGATAGATGTTCTGCTGACCTTCTCAGAAGTTTCCGCTAAATATAATTACGCAAAACCAGAAATGAATAATGATTTTGAACTGGTAATTACTGACGGCAGGCATCCTATTATGGAAAGGATGGATCTGGAAACCGGTTTTATTCCTAATGATACTAATATGGATTGCGATCAAAACCGGATTATGATTATCACGGGTCCCAATATGGCAGGGAAGTCCACTTACCTGAGGCAGGTAGCGCTGATTGTGCTAATGGCTCAAATGGGCTGTTTTGTACCGGCAAAAGAGGCAAAGTTAGGGATAGTAGACAAAATATTCAGCAGGGTGGGAGCGCAGGATAATATCCTGAAAGGACAGAGCACTTTTATGGTGGAGATGAATGAAACTGCTAATATCCTGAACAACGCCACTAATAGAAGTCTTATTATTCTGGATGAGATCGGAAGGGGTACTTCCACCTTCGACGGGATTAGTATCGCCTGGTCTGTTGTCGAATACCTGCATGATAAATCAAAAGCAGGGGCAAAAACCCTTTTTGCAACCCATTACCATGAACTGACGGAACTATCCATGATTTTAGATGGAGTCAAAAATTATAACGTCCTGGTTCGTGAATGGAATGATAAAATCATTTTTCTCAGAAAGATTGCTGAAGGGGGTGCGGACAAAAGTTATGGAATTCAGGTAGCTCGGTTGGCTGGACTGCCGGACGAGGTTTTATGCAGAGCGAAAGAAGTATTATCCAACTTAGAAAAAAAAGAATTCAATGAAGCCGGTGTCCCAACGCTTGGACAAAAGCAGGAATCTTCTGATAATAAAAAGAAAAAACCGGATCAACTCCAGCTTTTCAGGGAAAAACAAAACGATGTATTATTACAGGAATTAGAAAAAATTGATATTAACAGCACTTCACCCATCGAAGCATTGAATATATTGAATGAGCTGAAAAAGATCAAAGAGGATAAGACAGATTAATAAATTTATGCTTCGCCCCGCTGAGCGTGGCTTCGCAGATTCGCTCATAGAAGTATACCTGCGAAGACTTGAATTGAGCTTCCAGATTTTGCACTGCTGATGGCTGTTAGAGTCAGTTTTCAGGGATCAGGTGACAGAAGGCAGTAGGCAGAAATTTTTGCTTCTCAAATTTTGCAAATTTGAAATTATTTTTTTTGCTATAGATCTAAACCTGCTGAAAAGATTTATTACTTTGGATCATAACTGAACTTTTGCCCGCCTACAGAAGCTTCATACATCAAGCCGCCTTTAGCAATGGTGAATATAGCAACACCGTTATTATAATCTGCGTCAGCGGAAACCCCCGCAGTTGCAGCCACGGCGGATGCCTGTGCCCCAAATTCAAAGTTGCCGCCCTTGAAGTCGTCCAACGTTTTTTTATCTTTAAAGAAAATTATTTCGCTGTACGCCTGTCCGCCAAGCTGGAAGCCTATGGTCACCTGAGTCAGGCTTGAAAAGCCGATCAGTTTTCCTTTTTTAAAGACCTCTCCTTCACCATAAGCGCCCCCGATACCGAATCCTCCTTTAGCCACTGTTGGAAATACGGCATAACCATAGGCTTTATCAAAAAAGACTTTCATGCTGGGATCACTGTTTTTAAAGTTTGCGATAGCTTCAGCAACTTTTCTGTTTTTTACTTTTTGATCTTCCGCCTTTGCGGTTTTTAACGGATTCCAACCCGCGTAAGCAGGTACAAAAGACGCAGCAGCAAAAATGACAACTGTGAAGCTAATGGCAATTAGTTTTTTCATGGAATACCCTCCTGCAACAATGTTAAAAAAACTTAATTTCAAAAAAACAATTAAATATTGTAACAAAGAAAAGAGCTCAGCAAAAGAAACTTTTTGGGTCACCCATTAAAAAGCAACTCCATTCTTGACTGCATATAGTTTTTATAAATTTTTTTTGCTCACAATGATTTCTTAGATTTCACTGAAGGGCAGTGCATTTGGGGTGCAACGTTTCTTTGTGCCCTTTGCGGCTTTGTAGTTAAAAATGTCCTTTCTTATATCTTGGTGGCTGAACTCCGGTGTGATAACATTTTAATGTGAAGTCGCAAGTCCCAAAAAGATTATTAAAGATATATGATCGGCTGTTTGAGCATTTTGGCCCACAGTGCTGGTGGCCGGGTGAGACTCAGTTGGAAATCTGTGTGGGTGCGATATTGACTCAAAATACAGCCTGGTCTAACGTGGAAAAAGCGATCTCAAACCTGAAAAAAGAAAAATATCTGAAACTCAACCGATTAAAAGTCATAAAAACTAAAAAGCTCGCCTCTCTTATCAAATCTTCCGGTTATTTCAATATTAAAGCAGAGCGGTTAAAGTCGTTTATCGATTATTTTGCTAACCATCACAAGGGAATTTTTAAAAATCTCTTTAAAGGAGAGCTTGAGAATATCCGCCATTCTTTGTTATCCGTCAAAGGAATCGGCCCTGAAACAGCCGATTCAATTCTTCTTTACGCAGGAGGAATTCCAATCTTTGTTGTAGATGCCTATACAAAAAGGATATTTTCCCGGCTAAAGTTAACCGCCGAAAGCGCGACTTATGATGACGTACAGTCTTTCTTTATGAAAAACCTGCCGAAAAAAACCGCCCTTTATAACGAATACCATGCGTTAATTGTGATGCTTGGCAAACATTACTGCAAGCCGAAACCTGTTTGCGACCCATGCCCTTTAAAAAAATGTCCGGCAAGAAAGAACAAAAATTCTTAGCAGACCCGTCGCTCGGAAGACTGTCCAAGTGGCTCCGGATACTTGGCTATGATATTGTTTACTTTTCCACTCCTTTAAATGAACAGCAGTTTTTTGAAAAAGCAAGAGATGAAAACCGCCTGATTCTTACTCGTAGTGGGAAAATCATAACGCAGCTTAATAAAATAAATGATGAAACTGCCCAACCATCAGAAAGCTCCGGTCTGTTAATTAATTATTATTTTATTACTCACAACCATATTGAAGAGCAGTTAGAAAATCTGATAGCCAAAGGACTTATTCTTCAGCCGAAACATTGGTTTACCCGCTGTACGGAATGTAATGAAATTTTAAAGGAGATAGGCAGGGAAGAAGTCCACGGAAAAGTTCCCGATTACATTCGGGAAACAGAGGAGAGTTTTCGGCAATGCCCTCATTGCAAAAAAATCTTCTGGGAGGGGACACACTGTAAGAGAATGAAAGAGAAAATAAAGTTTTTATTTAACCACTAAGCCCACTAAACACACGAAAAAAACGAAAATAACGAAAATAATGATTTTGTAATATTGCCTGTTTTTCGCGGGTAAAAAATATTTTCTTCGCGCCTTTTTACAGAAACTGCTCATTAATAGTAACGTTTGCATTTTTTCTTAAATTTACCAGCCATTCTGACAGCACTTCATTTTGCTTAACCTCAAGAAAAGATTTTAAGAAACCATCCTTGTCTTTTTTGTATATCTCCTCATCAAATCCAGGTCTTGCAATCATCAAAATGACGTAGTACTTCCCTGAAACAGGGACTACAGCAGATTCTTTCTCCTTTAGCTTAAAAGCAGCATCTAACAAAGACCTGTTCATCCCAAACTTATTAATTGCTTCCTCCCGGTCAAAAAGAAGCATGTGTGATACTTCAATTTCTGCCTCCCCTGCCAAAGCGTCTATACGCTTACCTTCATTAAGTTCTTTCTTAAGCCGATGCGCCTCTTCTCTGGCAATTTTGTCTCTCTCAAACTGTGATAAAGATTTTTTTACCTCATCTCTGACTTCATCCAGCTCAGGAATATAAGAGGCTTTTTTCTCCTGCAGCCTGAGTAAATAATAACCTTTTACTGTTTCCACAAGGCGGCTAACCTCAGAATCTTTTAATGAAAAAGCTTCTGCCTTGAATTGAGAAGATGTTCCAATTGTAGGAATTTCCTGATCTTTCATACCAAAAAAATCTGTAGTTCCCTTTTTTAAAGAACCTTGAGAACCGGATTTTTCAAACTCATTAACAGGGTTCGGGCTTTTCAAAATTTGTAATAGGGACCGTTTCGCAAGTTTTTTGCTTTTTTTATCAATTAATTTTTCCTTGATTTCATCTTCCACATCACTTAGTGGTTTTGTGCCGGCCTCTTTTTTATCAGTTATTTTTATAATATGGTATCCATACTTTGTTTCCACAACATCGCTTATTTCACCAACCTTAAGTGAAAAGGCGACATCTTCAAATTCTTTAATCATCCCCCCTCTGGAGAAATAGCCAAGATCTCCCCCATTTTGCGAGTTCGAATGATCTTCTGAGTATTTTTTTGCTAATTCTTCAAAATTTCCATTTTCCTTTACCTCTGTTAGTATATCCTCGGCTTTTTTTCTCGCTTCTTTTTTTTGTTTTTCAAGATCCTCTTCAATTTTCTTTTTCATTTTTTCACTGTCTTCTAAATCAACATTTACCGGTAAATTTTTAGTCAAAATATGACTGGCGCGCACCGACTCGGCAACAATAAATTCGTCCACGTGATCCGTGTAATAATTTTCAATACTCTGCTTACCTATTTTTACCTCTTTTCCAAACGAAACAGGATCAGCAAAAAGGTATTCGACTTTAATCTGGTTCGGTTTTTGGAAAGATTTTTTTTCTTTTTTAAAATATTCGGATACTTTTTCATCTGTTATTTCTTCTTTGCCCACAAAAAGATCGGGCGAAATCACAAGATAATCCAAATTTATTTTTTCATGCTTCCACTTATATGCTTCTCTAAGTTCCAATCCCGAGACTTTAACGCTCTTTCTTATCAAGTTTTCTATTTTTTCCGTAAGCATAACTGTGCGTTGATTGCTTTCAAAATTTTTCGCGCCAATTCGATTATATTGCAGGAAATTATGGTAGTAGCTTTTATCAAACTTCCCATCATTTTGAAACGCAGGCATACTTTTGATTCTTTCACTCACTTCCTCATTAGAAACCTCCATTCCCATTTTTTTTGCTTCATTTAAAAGCAACTTTCTCTGGATTACAGTATTGAGCGCCGCCCTTTTTAATTGTGCCTGGGGTATTACATCTTCTACATTTCTACCTTTTACAGCGTTTCTGTATAAGTTATATAAATTATCAAGGGCCTCCCTGTATTCATCATAAGAAATTTTCTCATTAAGGACTTCCGCCACCATTCCCTGCTGTTCGGCAACCCGCCCCATGCCCCACGAATAAAAAATTGTCCCTACAAAAGCCGCAACAACCAACCACAAAACCGATTTAATCAGCCAGGAGTGGGCATGTTCTCTCATTAACTTAAGCATATAAAGATTCTCCTAAAAAAGGTTTTCCCAAACATAGACAAAACAACCACAAATTATATTCTATTTAATTAGTTTAATTTGCGCAACTTGCGGTTCCAAAGATTGATAAAACGATTTTAAAACATTAGCAAAACCTATGTTGGAAATCAAAAAATTCTGATTTATTCTCCTAAAGATAATAAAAACCAGGTTATATAAACAGCAATCTCATCGCTGATATCCATGTTAGGCATTTTTGAATCTTTTTTGAACGCTGAGGGATTTTTAATTACATTAAAGATTTCTTGTGGTTTCATTTTAGATTTTATATTGTCCAGTTGTGCCCCTGATTGGCCGCCAAGTCTATTTACCTCATGACAGCTATTGCAGCTGTATTTTTTGAAATAATTTTTTCCAATCTTGATGTCTCTTTTCCCATTCGGAATTCCTATCTCTACTTCTTTAAGCATGAACTTGGGTTTTTCCCTGCCAAGTACAGAGTAGTCTATCGTCCCTGCCTCGTTAGGGTGAAGGGTTCTCACGTAACCTGCTAAAACTCCGACTTCATATTCAGAAAGGGTCTTTCTTCCCCACGGAGGCATAGTAATGGCTTTGTCCACCCCAGCTCCTCCTTTTGTAATAACGTTAATAATGTCTTGATTAGATAATTTGACCATATATTTTTCTTCGCTGTCAGTCAAATCTCTGGGTTTAGGATCAAGGAATTCTGCGTTAACCCCATCACCCTTCCCTTTCTCACCATGACACTGAACACAGAAATGAATAAAGAGTTTTTTTCCAATAACTTCCGGATCTTCTTTCCCCACGGAAACAGATGGGAAAAGTAAAGATAGATTAAACAGGCATATCAGAAAAACAGCGAAATGAAGCCGCCGCCTCTTAGCAGCAGACAGTAGACAATAGGAAGTAGGCTGTGCACAGAAGGCCGTAGAAAATGAAATCATGGGATCATTTGCTCATGACACTATGGGCCAAGCGAAGTCCGACGGAGTAGGATTTATCACGCGGGTCATAATCGAGGCGCATGGTTGACCGGAGATGTCTTGGCAAATCTACCCAGGAGCCGCCCCGTATTACACGGTAAAACCCTTTCAAAGATCCTTGAGGATTATCACGAGGGCTTTTTCCATAATATTTTTTCCCATACCGATCAGATACCCATTCCCAGACATTACCTGACATATCATAAAAACCAAGGGAATTCGGTTTTTTTGTTTTTACTGTATGGGATTTCAAACCTGAATTATGCTCATGCCAGGCATGGTCATCTAATTCCTTAAAGACGCTTGTCCCTGACCATACTAACTTTTTCCCTCCACCCCGTGCCGCATATTCCCACTCCGCTTCTGTGGGAAGCCTGTAATTCATACCGGTATTGATATTCAGCTTTTTAATAAACTCCTGAACATTGTTCCAGGATACTTTTTCAACAGGACAGTCTTTTCCGCATTTGTTAAAAGAAGACGGATTATTTCCCATTACTTCCTGCCATTTCCCCTGTGTTACCTCATGCTCCCCAAGATAAAAATCATCCAGACATACCTTATGGACAGGTCCTTCATCCGAACTTCCAACCTCATATGTGTCTCCCATATTAAAACAACTTCCTTTGATAAAAATCATTCCTTCAATAGGCTTGTCATTGCTACGAGAAACAGCGCTCACTTCAGGATCTGTCTTAATGACTTGAGATTCTGCGGCAAAGGTATTCAATGAAGGCAGATGAATTAACAGTAGTACATTCAAGTAAAAAAATGTTTGTAACATGATTTTATTAAAGCTCCCGTAGGAAGCTACGGGGAATCTTCAGTGTAGAGTATAATTTTATTTTAAATGCGCTCGCTAAACACTTTCATTATAAATCTTTGAAAGAGTATTTTCTATCATCGTATTCTCAATAAAAAAACTATACAGCAATCTCCCAAGAAAAGCAAAAAAAGTTTCAAGGTATTGTTGAAATATTAGTTTTAATATGATAAAATTAAAGACTTTTTTGCTGTTAAATTAGTTTTCTTAATTTTTTTGTTAACTTTTCACTTTTAACCAGCGGGGAAAAAAGAGTTTTATACCTGAATCTTACACGAAGACCGAAATCATAGAAATATCAAGGGCAATCCTTTAGGCCTCGCCTGCAACATGCTAAATGCTGTTGGTGCAAGATTCAGGTTTAAAATTTAGAAACCTTTTTTATAAGGAATCCAAATGGGTAAAAAAAATGAAAAAACTAAAAGATATGACATTGATCAAATAAATGAAACCAGGCGTTTGTCTGGTTTAAAAGAAATACGAACAAAAGGCCGCAGATGCCTTCGCTGTGGCAGAAAATTTGTTTCAGAAGGGGATCACAATCGTTTGTGTGATACCTGCCGCAAAGTCAGTGTAAGTGAATTTGTATAATATCTGCAGAGGATTTTCTTAACCTCTTGATTCATTTGCGCCTTTCATAAAACTTTTGCTACCGTTTCCCTGGTAGACATATTGTATAGTGTAACAACTGCTTATTCTTTTTTCCTCTTTCTTGCAATAAAAATTGATAACCTGCATTTTGGCGTAATTCCCTTCAGTGGTTTTTATTATAAACACATTTTTATGTGACTTAAGGTAATGGTCCCAGAAACTATATTTATACCATTTCGCTAAATTAGCATTATTAGTATCAGGTATCGAGGGAGGACTAATATTTTTTATAAATTTCGCGTTTTCAGGAACCCGAGTTACGGAATCAAAGTCTATGGTCTCCAGTTTTGCGACTGAAACCTGCCCTTTTCTACTTTTGTCTCCCCCATTAGAAGCAATTTTAGCCCGGCTAAATGCCAGATCCCAACCCTTTGGTGCCCGTGGGCTGGCTATATCTGAGATAACACTTCCTCTGGAAAAATCAAAAAATACCCAATTATCTGTATCAGTTGCCTCAAAAGTATATATTACTGTATCTGTTAATTTTTGCCCTACCTCTATCGGATTAATAGATGATAAGGTATATAGTTTTTCAGGCTTTTCCTTTGAAAGATCTGGCATTTTAATATTCATCTGGCCCACCATGATTCTATAACCGACCTCTATTAAAAGAAGCACGATAAATATATAAATAATATTTGGGAGATGTTTCCTTAGTTTTTTCATATGATTAAAGTTAATGTGTTTGGTAATTCTTGCAATCAGTGAGTATAATAATTAAACTACTTTGTAAATTACTTTATGGTCTGATTCAAAAGTTATACTATTACTTTGAAAAACTTCTTTTTTTAGACGCTGTTAGTTCTTTCTTTTTTTAGTCGCAGTTTAGTCGTTGTTTGTTTTTTATCTTTTACAACGGCTTATGCAAGGCTTGGTTCTTCCTATACTGCGACTTATGCAAAGCACAGCGCCTTATGCAAAGCCCCGCTAAGCGTGGCAAAGCTGAGGAAGTTTTTTCTGTTTGTTCTTCAGGGCGGAAGCCCAATTTGGCTGTGGCGCCTCTCCGCTTTATGAAATTTCCGAGACGCAAACATCCATTTGTATTTTTCTCCTTAGTATAAAACAGATATGATTTCATTAAAATATTTTGGCTACTTTAAAAACAATTTTTTTCTAAAATATTTAAGATCCATCTCAATGATCTTAATTATTTTATTAGTTTTTTTGGAAAATGGGGTTAGTGGACAAAAAAAGGCATTCACAGCAAAGATAAATAATGATGGTGTTCAAGTGATTGAGATGAAAGCAGGTGACTACTACTTTTCTCCTAATTTTATTACTGTAAAAGTTAATGTACCGGTAGAAATTAAGCTTATCAGAAAATCCCAATACGTAATACATAATATAATACTGAAAGCTCCGGAGGCAGGAATTAACATTAATGAGTCTATGCTTTTTGTTTCAGAACCTAAAACTATAAAGTTTACTCCTACCAAAACCGGTAAATATCTTTTTTATTGTGATAAAAAGGTATTCTTCTTCATAAAACACAGGTCAAAAGGCATGGAAGGCATGCTTGAAGTAATTGATTAAAAATTTTTTCTGCTTATTCTACGATTTTGTCATCCTTATCCCATGTACTGTTTTGGTGCATATGAAAAAACAGAATCAATCCAAAAAAAATTTATTGCCTTCTGCCAAAACTGACAGCCCTGGCACCAAAGAAAACTTTTTAATAATCATTTCCATATTGATTGTACTATCCCTTATATCTCTAGTGGCATGGCATAAAGCGAGTGTTGAGTCAACTCATGTAGATACTATTTCTTCGGAAGATAAACAGAAATTAGGAGAGCTTGTCCTTAAAGTGGCAAGCAATCCCGGAGACCTAAAGAAAGTTTATAATAGTTTCTGGAATGTTTTGGATAAATACAGCTCATTATCCGCAACTCAGCTTACCCATTTGAAAAAAGATATGAGAGAGTTATTTTATTTGCCAAAACTTTTTTTAGAAGATGCCGGGAAAACTGTAAAAAACCAGATTCCCTTTAAAAGTATTGAAAGAGAAAAGCTCGAAAAACGTTTTCTGCAGAAGGGCTTTTTAACGGAACAGCAGGTTCAGGATGATAAAGAGACGATGAAACTTATCGCGCTAAATAAACCTTTAAAAGCGTCTCATGGTCTGGAAATAATTATTGAAGAAAAGCGTATTGGTGAAATGTTGCAAAATTGGAATGATAAAGAAATCGAAAAAATTGTGGATAGGCTTTTTATTCCTTCAAAAAACCCGGTTCCCATGGAGGCAGGAAGGTAATAAATGATCGGCGATTTGGATTGCAATGGCAATTTTACTAACAGCGGAATCGTTAGAATTTCTACACATCCAATTGGGTGAGTTCGAGGATATAGGAAACCATCTCATCGATATTTTACCTTATATGTTGTTTCTTTTGTACGATTTAAATCGCAAGCAGTCATTGAATACGACACAAAACCAATTTAAATTCGCTCGCTAATCCCGCAACAAAGCTGAGCTTAGCTCTGCAAGTTACGGGGAATGCGCTCGCTAAACACTTTCATTTATCGCAGGCATCCGCCAATCGTTGAATCACCACAATTCATCTATTGACACTAACGGCGGCGGCGGCGGAAGTTTTTGATTTTCCGGCTTTTTATGAAACTGGCTATCGTAAGTAAGAGCAAGCCACATGGCCAAAGCGGGATAGTCATCTATCCAGGGCATCATTGGGGTCTCTTCCACTCCTTCCGAGACGCTCTTGAACCAGTCTGAATCGGTCCAGTCTTTCAATGGTCTGTCGTGGTTTCTTGATTTAGAAAGGGGGTTTCTCAAATCGCGAGCCCCTTCCATAAGCACAACACCATCTTTTCCATGGCAAACAGCACAGTTCAGATCTTCATAAACTTCTCCTTCGTAGACCTTTTGGCCAAGGGCAATCATTTCAGGATCTTCATCCCAGGGGATAAGGTTTTCTCCCATTCCCCGCACAGGCATCTTTTCCTTATTCCAGAGTGTTCCGAGAAATGCCAATAATGCGTCCATTTCCGGAGGGGAAATTTCTTCCCCAAAATAAGCCGGCATGGCTTTCTTTGATTTCTCATCTTCAAATCCCTTTGACTGCTTTTTCTTTGGATCCAAAATATGCTCTTTTAAATATTCCGGAGTTTGAAGCCCTATTTGCCATAAATCAAAATCCGGTCCCCTGTCAGAAGAGCCTTCACCGGAAGCCTTATGGCAATTAATACATTTATTGGCCATAAATACCTCTTTCCCTGCCTCTATGAGTTTCGGGCCGGGTTCTACTCTTACAAAAGGAGGCTTGTTAATCTTTGCGATCTCAAATTTCGGATCGAACTGGGGTAAAGCAAAGCTGACAACAGTGTAAATAACCCCGCCTAACAAGAAAGTCCCGAGTATAAGAGTTAATCTTCCGCCAGTGCTCTTCGGATTTTTCAAGGGTGGCAAGTCAAGAAGGACGTAAAGTAGAAAGCCGGCAAATACGTAGAGATTAAATATAAAAATGAAAGGATACGTAAAACCCACATAGCTGGTGCCAACAGAAACAACTATTGCACTAAGAATATACCCAATTACATTTTTAAACCAGATGCTCATTTTTCCTCCTGTAAGCACAAATGATCAACAACTATTGACTAATGACCACCCTCTGTTTTTCCTACTTTTAATTGAAGCCAGATAACCCCACTGAGGATCAGAAAATATACCAGAGTTATCTCGGTTATTAAGAGTGATGCGTCTTTTAAAGCAGGAGTATAGGCATCTACTGTCATATCCTTAAAAACCCTGTAAACATGGAAATTTCTACGTGCAAGAGACCTGACAGCTCCCATTAAACTCATTAGCCATATCCCGGAAAATGCTAAAAAGATTAATGATATCTGAGAAATAGGATTAATTTTTCCCCAAACTATTTTCCCTTTTCTCATGGCTACCCTGTATAAGACAAAATTGACAAATGTAACAAAGACCAGACCAAAAGCAGCCTTGTTTTTTATTCCCATAACGCCCATAAAGGCAAGGTCACCGGATAATTCCATGATATCCATATACTCACTTTTTTCCATACCCTCCGGGATCATACCCGGCTCCGGCACCATGGTGGCAAAGACATGCCTTGGGCAAAACCAGAGAGCGGCACAAACAAGCATAATCGCAAAGTTTATTTTTACCCATCTTAAATATTTTGGATCTCCCTGAATACGCTGCATACTCACATATATATAATAACTACTGCCAATAAACAGAAAGCCAACCAGTACCGCCTGGACTTCCATATACATGGAAAGGCGATCCGACATGATATACATGCCGATATTCGGATCATAGGCGTATAATTCTCTGGACAGATAGTATCCCATCAGCGGAAGCGGGAGCAGAAAACCAACACCTAAAGTATTTCCAGTATATCCCTGCCAATCGTAATAAGCCCTCTCTTCGTCGTTTTTCGCGAAAATATACATAATTGCCGAGATCACCCCGACAAGATAACCTCCAAAGGTAAGGTTTCCAACCAGCCTGTGGTAATTGAGGGGCATCCATGAATAATTATTAAACCAGGCCCATTCTCCAAATGTTGCTATCTCTTTAATGGAGCCCTCAATTTTGGGGGGAGTTGTCATCATAGCGGCCGGACCGTCCATAACAAAAAGGAGCGAAATCCCCGCTATATTTAATAAAATCCCTATGAGAATATGCAGGCCTTTTCTGTTGGCCTTGTTGAGAGGATCCCAGGTATAATAATAAAGATACATAAAACCGGTTTCTATGAGAAACAACATGGGGTACCAGAAGGTTATCAGGTCATTGAAACCACGAAAGAACCAGGTAGTAAAAGTCGGATAATAAACAATGAGGCATAAAGCAAAAAACCCGCCGGTCAGGGCAGTAAAGCTGTAACACATTACAAACACTTTTGTTACTTCATAAGCCAGTCTTTCATACCTTTCATCCCTGGTTTTCCAAAATAGACATTCAGCGATAACAGTATATAGCGGAACGCCGAGAATAAATGACGCGAACAGGATATGGAGCTGAGCGATAACCCAGATTAGGTTCCTGTTTGAAAGGCCAAAATTAAACTTGTTGACCGGAAGATCGTTATAATCTTCTCTCTTAACCATATCTCTATTTGGGTTCTCCGGATTCCCTTTAAACTCTGGAAACGGCTCAGTACCCATTGGGATTTCCATCGGTACTTCTTCTCCTACTGCAGCTTCTTCTTCCTCTTCCTCCTCCTCTTCTATAAATTCTTCCTCAGCTTCTTCTAACTCAGCTAGCTCATCAGCAGAAGCTTCTTCAGCTTCTTCTCCCTCTGGTGTCTCGGTAGCAGCAGCTTCCTCAGTTGCTGCTTCCTCACCCTCTTTCGCCTCAGTAACAGAAACTGCCTCAGCTTCAGCTTCCTCTCCTTCTTCTGCCTCAGCTATGGATATAAAAGGGGATGATGGGAAAATTATATGGGATCCCATATAGCAAAAGGACAGGAAAAATAAGGCGATAAAAATCAGGGATGATTTTTTGTACAAAAATATTTTTGCAATATTCACTAAAAAATGCCTCCTACAATAATTAAAATTTTTTTCCTGTCAGAGCACCATTCAGCTACGCCAAATAGAAAACAAATTGCAATATCAGATTTTTTAAAACCTGTTAAGGCAAAAATCCTATTTCTTCAACCCAATCATCAATATGATACCGATAGCAAAAAAACCGATTACACCCACATACCAGTCAATAAACAAAATTAAAACTGAACTAACAATACCAAGGATGCCAATATACCAGTCAATATGCTTATCAATTAACTCTCTCATCGTGTACTCTCCTCTAAGTAATAGATTCTACTATTTTGAACTTAAAAATAGTTGCGATTTTACCTTATATGCTGTTTCTTTTGTACGATTTAAATCGCGAGCAGTCATTGAATACGGCACAAAACCAGCGAATCCAAAAAACTTGAAGATCAGATAAAATCCCTTCAAAAATCCTCAAAAAAATAATTTATTTGACCAGGATTATCCACAATAACCTTGTCCAGTAAGCAGAAAATAATATTGTGCTGATTGAGAAAGATAATCAGTATTAAATAATCAAAGGATCAACGTCCGAGGCGTACAGCACGAACCCCTCTGTCGTTGCAGCTCTTACGGGCGTCATCGTCAATTTTGCCGCTGTTGAAGTGGAATTCGACAGCGCAACATTTCCTGGCAGCTTCTGACGACCAGTACCAATAAGCAGCTCCATCTGCAAAGATTGAATCTAAGTGAAGCAGGACTTTTGGATTATGATCATAAGACAAGTTGCTTGATTTCGACTCTTCGTAAATCGTTTTTAATTCACTGACCGAAGGCATCCGCCAATCTTTGAATCCCCCGGTACCTAATTTGCTTACATAATCCGTCGAATCATTCCAATCCAGGCATTTTCCAAGATCGGCATAGCTGTCCTTCTTTGTCCACATCAGGCCGGATTTTGTATCTGTGATTGTACCGTCTCCATTATCTATATAACGGCCGTCTGATGATCGTGTTTCAATCTTTTTTTTGGCTACTTTGCCCACCTTTTTTAAACCTTTCCAAACAATCTTCTTTTTCTTTTTACTCCAAAAGGGCCAGACTATTTTCTTAAACTTCCCGTCTACAACTTCCCACTTCTCTATGGGGAGGGGATGCGTGTCCGTGTATCCCGGGGCGTGGACAGAGACACCATTTTTGTCTCTGGTAATTATCTGGTCTTTGTTGTCTTCGT
>CAYMVZ010000018.1:0-28644 GCA_964394335.1 uncultured Nitrospinota bacterium
GCAAATGGATTTAGGTTTTTAATGCCCCGTGCGGAAGCACGGGGTTCTTTACTCTGAATCCTTCGCTCTGTCAATCTGAAGAAAGCGAAGCAACTGAAGAATCTCGCTCAGGACAGGCTCCGTGAGAATCTCATAAAATTAACCAGTTTTAAAAAGAGATTCTTCGGCTAACGCCTTAGAATGACATTGCGACACAGCCTGGTACTGTGGGGAGCTTCAAATTTTGTTTTTTCTTTTTCTATTCATCATGTTGCTGCAGGAGTTCTTATATGAGAAAAAAGTACTCCCATTTTTTCTTCAATAGATTGTTTCCTCTTTTCCTGAGCATTCTTTTTATTGCTATAGGGTTTGCCGGGCATGGAGTTGTAGTTGCTTCTCATGACAAGGCTAATAAACCAGACAGCCATCTTATCGATAATGGAAATGGCATTATCAAAGATATCAGAACAGGATTGATGTGGACGAAAAAGGATAGCTACGCGGATACAGGAAAATGCCTGAATTGGTATGAATCGAAGACTTATGTGAGTGGATTGAAAACAGGTGGTTTCAGCGATTGGCGTATGCCTGAAGAGAAAGAGTTAATGTCAATTTATGATAAATCTTACTGGAGCGATATTAGCTTTGACCACCATTACCCGCTTCATTTAGACACAATCTTTTCGGACGGAGCGGCTTACTGGTATTGGTTAACCGAGACTGCTGAATCCAGTAATGCCCGCACCATCAACTTTCTTGATGGTTTTGTAACTGAGCTCGAACGACACCGCTGTCGCAACTTGGGTGTTCGTGCAGTTCGGCATTGACGCTCTACAGTAGAGAGCGCTGAAGGGGCAAGGAAAAAAAGCTGAAATCTGACTGCTGACCGCTGTTTTATCCCACATCGAATACGCTAAAGATATCTCCTAAAGGATCGTCAATGTTTTTGCTTCGGGAGAGCATCACCTGGATTTCCTTTTCCAGATGAGGTAAAAGATTAAGGCTCAAAAAAGCAGGAGGGGAGGGGATACCCGAGAATGAGCCTAATACAAGCAGACAAAAAACATTCTCCAACTCCTTCAGTTCAAATTGTATAGCCTGAGTGGAACTCGATCTTAAACCTTCTCCAATTCCATCAATTGCTTTCTTAATATTTTTAAATATTTTTTGCTTTTTGTCTTTCATGCTTTTCTCTGCGCCCTCTGCGGTAAAATTAAGCTTTTGCTGTTTCCTTGTCACTCCAAATTAGAAAAAAGTCCATGATAAGGAGGAGATTGAGGAGAATCATTACTGTCATCATAATCCCCAGTATTACTGCTTGTAGCGGATTGCTTTCCATGAAAGCAGGTATTGCAATAAACATGTACCAGATTAAGGCAACGGTAACGGTTAGCCACAAAAACAGAGCGGGTATGAGTACGTTTAATGCCCTGGCATTTCCCAGAGTTTTTGTTACCCATACAGCGCAGGTAATCAGGGCAATAGAAGCCAGCATCTGGTTAGCGCCGCCAAACGCAGGCCATATGATGGACCATGCCCCGGACCATGCCAGCGCAATCCCTATCCCGGCTGGAATAGCTGATGCGACCCAGCGTTGAGCTAAAATGCTATAGACCTGTGGAGCTTTATCTTTTACAGGCTCCAGTATTTCTGAAAAGGCATACCGAGCAATTCTGTTGGTCGTGTCTAATGTTGTCATGGCAAAGGAGGATACCCACATGGAGGCAAGGATAATCATAAAATCCATGGGGAGGTTCATAGCTTCATGGGATGCCATGGCAAAGGATTTAGAAAATATGCCGACAGGTCCTCCCGCGCTTTTAAGCGCATTTCCATAACCTTCAGCGAAATTTGCTGACGAACTTTTCAGAGTTTCTGCGATATCCGGTGACATTATAGAATAGCCAAAGACGCCGATGGATACTATGACTATTGTGGAAAGAAAACCTTCTGTAAACATAGCCCCATACCCGATGAATAATCCCTGCTTTTCACTTTCCAATTGTTTTGCCGTTGTGCCTGATGAAACCATAGAATGAAATCCAGACAAAGAACCGCAGGCTATGATCAATGGCACAACCGGCCAGAATGGAGTATCTTTCCCAGCGATGATGGGGACGCTCCATTCAGTGTACGTGGGAATTTGAATGGTATCGAATCCGATTAAAAGAGATAACCCTCCGATAATGAGTCCTGTTACAAGAAGCCACGCGTTTAAATAATCCCTTGGCTGTAAAAGAATATTTACAGGAATGGAAGCTGCTATGACTATGTATAAAAAAAAGACTGCCATCCAGACTTCATAGGAGAGAGAGATGGGAAAGAATTTTCCCAGGTATATAGCTGTAGCGAGCATGGCAATGCCTATTATGGTGGCGAGCCTGAAATCGAGTTTTACTCTGTACATTAAAACGCCTAAAATAAGCGCCGCAATGATTTTTAAAAAGTATGCAGTGGGGACAGCAGGCTGAGCAACAAAAATCTTTCCGAGAACTGCTCCAAAGGCCGCGACCACAAGGATGAGCGCGAACAAAACAAACCAGGAAAAGGCATATCCTGTTCTCTCCTTAATGATTTTCCCGGCGATCCACTGAACGGAACGACCGTCATACCTTACGGATGACATAAGCGAGAGATAATCATGGACAGCGCCGATAAAGATGTTTCCGAACCATACCCACAATAAACCCGGCAGCCATCCCCATGCCAGGGCTATAGCAGGTCCAACTATTGGTGCCGCCCCCGCAATTGATGCGAAATGATGTCCGAAAAGCACGTATTTGTTTGCCGGGACGTAATCGACGCCATCAAAAAGCCTTTGAGCCGGAGTTTCATTATCTTCATCCGCTTTGACAACATTTTTTTCAAGGTGCTTTCCGTATGTGAAATAGAAGATAAAATAGAGAGCGATAGCTATAAGGATGACAAAAGTGGAGTTCATGCGCACGAATTTAGCAAATCAGATTTGTGAAGTCAAAAATATTTGGTAGCAGATCGTTTTAAGTTTTAATAACTTCAAACAGGTTATTGAGAAAAAAACTTTACTTCGCATGTGAGGACAAGCTTATAGGGAATCCAGAATCAAAACTCGGCTTGGATTTTGCGTCGCCCCGCTGAGCGTGGCTTCGCAGATTCGCTCACAGAAGAGTAGCTGCAAAGACTTGAATTCCGATAAATGTGTTAGGGAATGACATCTCGGGATGTCGGGAATGACACTATGCCTCTGTTGTCATGCCCGAGTGTTTGTATCGGGCATCCAGAATAAAAACTCATCTTAAGCTTGCAAAGCTAAGCTTAGCTCCACCGACGAGTTTGCCCGAGTAAATATTTATTGACTTTGCTCGGTATATTCAGTATTTATGAAACTTTTGAAAATTATGATATAATTTTATATGTCACGCAGAGTAGTCATTACAGGCCTTGGAATAGTTTCACCCATTGGAAACGGGATTGACGCGTTCTGGAAGGCCGCTCTTAACGGAACCAGTGGAGTGAAGGAGATTTCCTGTTTCGATGCTTCAAAATACAAGTCCCGCATTGCCGCGGAAGTACTGGGCTATAACGCGCTGGAATACTTCCCCAACGCCAATCTGGACAGAATGGACCGGTTTGCTCACTTTTGTATAGGAGCAACGAAAATGGCGCTTGATGATTCCGGTCTTGACCTTAATACAAAAGACCCTTACCAGGTGGGTGTCATTATGGGTTCTGGGATGGGGGGGATGCTAATGGCGGAGCGCCAGATCACAGCACTTCACGATTCGGGCAGGCCGGAAAGGGTGAACCCGAACAGCGTTCCGATGATTACCTTGAACGCTGCATCCGGTCAAATCGCTATACTGCTTGGAGTAAAGGGACCAAATGTTACAACTTCTACCGCATGCTCCTCAAGCGCGCATTCTATTGGACAAGCTGCTGACCTCATTAAGTGGGGAAAAGTAGATGTAATGATTGCCGGTGGTGCAGATGCCTGTATTACTCCCCTGGCTATGGCCGGGTTTTGCTCGTTGCGTACACTTTCAACACGTAATGGCGAGCCAGAAAAGGCAATGAGACCCTTTGATAAGCTGAGGGACGGTTTTGTTATGGGAGAAGGGGCAGGATCTTTAATATTGGAATCTCTGGAACATGCCAAAAAACGAAATGCAAAAATTTATGCGGAGCTTGCTGGTTATGGATCAACCAGCGAGGCTTCTCATATGGTAATCCCGGAACAGAGCGGCAAAGAGATGGTAAAGACGATGGAACTGGCTATGGAGGATGCGAAAGTATCCGGGGATGAGGTGGATTATATTAACGCTCATGGCACATCCACTCCGATTGGTGATCCTGTTGAGATCAAAGCCATTCAATTACTTTTTAAAGAGTATGCCAAAAAGATTGTAATCAATGCCACCAAAACCTTGGTGGGGCACACCATTGGAGCGGCAGGTGCTATAGCGGCGATTGTATGCGCGTTAAGCATTAGAGATGGCGCGATGCACCCGAATCTCAATTATGATGACCCTGATCCGGCATGTGAAATGGATTTGATCAACAGGACAGTAGTAGAAAAAAATATAAAGGTAGCTCTTTTAAACTCATTCGGTTTTGGAAGCAATAATTCCACAGTGATTTTGCGTAAGTTTGAAAATGCTTAGCGAGCGCATTCAGGTTGTCTGAAAATGACTGACAACGGAAAAAAATATTTATCCATGCCCCCTTAATCCCCTCCTTGGCAAGGAGGGGAAGCGCTACGACTTGATTTACAAGGCGAAGCGCAGGGATGGTGTGAACTTGGAAAAATTATTGATTGTATAAAGATCCGCTCTTTTGCTTAGAATCTTAGTTTTCGGACAGTCTGAGCTTCAATGGTAAAAAAAGATGCTAAAAAAATTACCACATGGTTACTGATTTTAACCACAGTTTATTTTTCGATAACTAAAACCTGCTTTATTGATGAGAATAAAATTTTTTAATGCAAAACATTATGGATAAAAAGGAACATATCCTGGTTGTCGATGATGAAGGGACAATTCGAACCCTTCTCAGCGATTATTTAAGCAGGGAGGGCTATTCAGTTCATTCTGCTGAGAATGGAACAAAGGCTCTTGAAGCGTTGAAAGAAAATACTTTTGATCTTGTTATTACGGATATCCAAATGCCTGGAATGGGCGGGCTTGAACTGATGAACAGTTTAAAACAACAGTACCCGGACTTAGTGGTTTTGGTGATGACCGGCTTTGCCGACCTTGAAACAACGATGGCGGCGATTAAGAAAGGCGCGTATGACTATATCATTAAGCCATTCAAAATCGATGAGATGCGGATCGCGATTGATAATGCGTTAGAAAGGTTTAGATTAAGCAGTGAAAACGCGAGACTAAAAGAAACCATATCCCTGCTTGAAGTCAGCAACGATTTGACCAAAACCATTAATTTGAATGATCTGCTTCATTTGATTTTAACCACTGCATTACTTCATACAGGTGCGACCAGGGGCTCATTAATGATTCTCGATGAGAAAGAGGAAGAACTGTTCATAACGGTCTCTGTTGGAATTAGGAAAAGTATCGTTGAAAAATGCAGAGTAAAAATAAATGAAGGGATTGCTGGCCGGGTTGCCGCGGATAGAAAGCCGATACTCGTAAATGATGTAACCAGGCACCCTCTGTTTCAGAAACTCTGTCATCATCTACCGGACAAATCATTCATCAGCATTCCCATGATTGGAGCCAACAGCGAGGAACTACTCTATGCTCATAGGAAGGAAAAGAAAAAACTGATAGGTGTCTTAAACATTAATAAACCGAAAACAGATAAGCATTTCACTCAAAGCGATCTACACTTCCTTTCAATACTTGCAAACCATGCCTCCATATCTATAGATAACGCTCGATTGTTTCAAGATCTTGAAGCAAGCTATCTAAGTACCATGAGTTCATTTGCGCTGATTCTTGAAGGAAAAAGTCGTTATACTCAGGGCCATTCTGAGCGGGTGAGCGAGTATTCGATGTCAATAGCAAAAGAGATGAAGCTAACCTCACAAGAGATAAACACTCTAAGATACGCCGCTTCTCTCCACGATATTGGAAAAATAGGGATAAGTGATGGCATTCTCAACAAGCCGGATAAACTTACGAGGGAAGAATATGAAGCCATTAAACAGCATCCTGCAATTGGATACGAAATGCTGATGCCAATAAAGTTCTTAGACAACGCAATCCCCATTGTTAGGCACCATCATGAGCGAGTGGACGGAAAAGGGTACCCGGATAGAATTTCTGGAGAAGATATGTCTTGCGTTCAGCTGATTTGTGCGGTTGCCGATGCTTATGACGCCATGAATTCGAGTCGTCCTTATCGTGACTTATTAAAACAGAAAAAAATTTTTGATGAGCTTGATAGTAACGCGGGAACACAGTTCGATAAAGACGTAGCCTTAACTCTTATCAAGTTGGAAGAAGAGGTAGCTAATAAAAAATAAAAAACAGAAACGGTATTAAACAGAGCCAAACAGTCTGAAAATCATTTTGCGAGCGATTTCTCAGCTGTTATCCGTAGGCAACGTTAAAAAAAATATAAATCACTATAAAAATTTTGTATAATTAACATTCCGTGTTAGAAAACGATATTGCAAAAAAAATAACCGAAGCTCTATCGGGCTATGTAAAAAACAAATCCATAAAGGTTGAGGGAAGTTCGCAACTGAGAGAAGAACTCGGCCTGGATTCTATGGATACGATTGAGCTTGTATTTCAGTTAGAGGAAAATTTTAATATTCAGATATCTGATGACGATCTTATGGGACTTAAAACTGTGGATGATGTTGTCCAGTATGTAGAAAAAAGGGTTAGTGAAAACCAAGAAAGTGAATAATCCATATTAAACATTTCCTGTTTGCTCCAGGTTCTTCTTGGAGCGGAAGTACGTTTTGCTTCCAAGTTTAACCTGGAACCAGCAGAAAAATTATCCGCATTTATCTGCAAAAATCTGCGTTCTATTAAATTATGAAAACAGCTTTAAAAGAATTAGCACAATTAGTTGACGGCAAGGTTATCGGGGACGGTAATACAGTGCTCACCGGAGTCGCCGGTATTCAGGACGCTAAGGACGGTGACATTACTTATCTTGCTCATCCGAAATATGCTGTTGAGATCGGGAAAACCAGGGCGTCCGCTATGGTGTTGGCAAAACAACAAGAAGGATGCTCTATGCCTGTTATTATAGTGGAAAATCCTCTTTACGCCTTCAGTCGGATTGTTTCACATTTTCATGCAAAATCTTCTGCCCCAAAAGGGGTCAACCCACAAGCTGTTATCGGTCAGGACGGTAATCTTGGAAAAGACATTTCCATTTATCCCTTTGTTGTGATTGGAGATCGTGTAAAGATAGGTAGCAGGGTTTCTCTTTACCCGGGTGTTTTTGTTGGTGATGATTCTGTAATTGAAGATGACTGCGTAATTTATCCCAATGTGTCAATCATGCATAAGGTTTTTATTGGGAAACGAGTTATTGTTCATAGCGGGACAGTGATTGGGAGTGATGGGTATGGCTATGTGCCTGACAAAGGAAAACACCACAAAATTCCGCAAGTTGGGGAAGTGGTTATAGAAGACGATGTGGAGATCGGTTCTAATGTTTCTATTGACCGCGCCACATTAGGAGAAACCATAATAAAACGTGGAAGCAAAATCGATAACCTTGTTCAGATCGCCCACAATGTGAAGGTTGGAGAAGATTGTATTATTGTCGGTCAGGTAGGCATTTCCGGAAGTTCGGAATTAGGCAATCATGTAACATTAGCCGGTCAGGTTGGGGTATCGGATCACATTAAAATAGGAGACAACACCCTTGTTGGAGCCAGCACTGGTATATGGAAGAATGTGGAAGCAAATCAGCAGGTTTTTGGAAACCCTTTTATGCCCTATGGAAAGTTTTTGAGAACTCAGGCTATGATTATGCGTTTACCGGAGATCAAAGATCAGCTTAAAGCATATGAAGAGCGTCTCAAAAAGCTGGAAAAACAAGCCGGTGAAGAAGAATAAATTTGTTTAGACTTTTAACAAGCCGTTGTTCATATACGATTAGCTATGTGAAGAAATTTTTTAAGACCTCCCTGAGCTTCGCACTTCCCCTTCTTGCCAAAGAGGTGACTTAAGAGAGGTTAAAAATTAAAGAAATCTCATTCACCAAATTAAGCATAATCCCTTTTATTGACAAAATTTTGAAAACTTGTTACTCTTTTACAGACCAATTTTTAATAAAATCCAGTCTAATAATTAACAGAAAATATTTTTTTAAAATCATAAACGGAGGTTTTTAGAACATATGCTTACTACTTTTTCAACAGTGATGATTGCTGATGGAAGCGGAATTTTAGCAACTCTCTTAGGTTACGGACACACTTTTTTTGCCGCGGTAATTGTGCTTGGCGCCCTTATTTTTGTTCATGAATTTGGCCATTTTATAGTAGCGAAAAAACTTGGTGTGGCTGTTGAAAAATTTTCCCTTGGGTTTGGACCAAAAATTTACGGAAAGCAAATAGGCGATACGGAATACCTGCTATCCGTTATTCCTTTAGGAGGGTATGTCAAACTGACTGGGGAAGACCCGGGGGAAGAATGTGAAGACAAAGAACATTCCTTTACAGAAGCGTCAGTCTGGCGGCGACTTGCCATTGTATCCGCGGGACCGATTTTTAATATCCTTTTTGCCGTTTTAATTTTTACGCTCGTATACATGGTCGGAGTGCCGACGCTTGGTGCTGGCATCGGAAAGATAAGAGACGCTTCTCCCGCTTTAAAAGCCGGACTGTTGACCGGAGATAAAATTACTGCAATTGATGGGAAAGCTATAAGGTTATGGGATGAGTTAAGGGAAGTTGTTCACAATAGCCCCGATAAAGAACTGATTTTTACGATAAGCCGAAATCAAAAGGAATTTGACATAGTTATTATCCCGGAATCTCGCAAGACAAAGAACCTGTTCGGTGAGGAGATTAATGTCGGGCTGATAGGAATTGAGCCGGAATCAACCTTTATTATCGAACGTTATAATCCGGTTGTTGCCACTTACAAAGGGTTTCAGAAAACATGGGAAATAACTTATCTGACAGTTGTTGCCATAAAAAAATTATTTGAGAGGGTTATCCCTGCGGATACAATTGGGGGCCCGATCCTGATTTTGCAAATGGCGGGAGAACAGGCAAAGATAGGTATTTTGAATCTGGTGTTTTTTGTTGCGCTCCTCAGTATAAACCTGGGAATATTAAACCTTCTTCCAATCCCTATTTTAGACGGTGGTCATATTCTTTTCTTTTTAATTGAGATTGTTTTTGGTAAACCGGTTACAGCAAAGAAAAGAGAAATTGCCCAGCAGGTAGGAATAGCGATGCTTATTTCTTTGATGGTTTTTGCCTTTTACAACGATATTATGAGAATATTTTTCAAGTAATGGTATAGAAACTATCAGTACTTATATATTTAGCGGTGCGAATCCAGAACCAAACGGATTGCCTAATAAAGTGAGCTAAAGCTAAAAGTTAAAAAAGCCAACAATTTTTTTTACGAATAATTTAGCTCACTTCTCATTTTAGACAATTTAAACCTTATTCTTTTTAATGTGATCTCTAACGATTCTCTCCTTCAAAGTCTTGTTGAACTTGCCGAAAGATTATCCGTTAGAGTCATTTTTAAAAATTTAAAGGATGATGAGTTTGTAATTAAAAGCGGCATGTGCTCTGTAAAAGGAGACACACTCATTATTATTGATTCGAGAGTTTCCCTGGAGGAGAAGATTAAAACCTTATGTCAGGAACTAAAAAAATTCAACCTCGATAATATCTTCATTTCCCCTGCAATGAGAGATACTTTAGAAGGGCAAAATAAATCTTTTTGAGCAGAAAAAAAACGCTGATTTCCATTGTTCCCATACACTATTACTCTATAAAATTGTATTAACATAGAATAAAACGAGAATTGTGTTTTTCCTTGTAACTATTTTTTTGTTATTTAAAACATCGACACAGACGGTGCATTTAAAAATTTGAAATGAAGTAGGCCTTTTGGGGTATGAAAAAATGATGGTTTACTTAAAACAACCTTCCCATTTTAATTAAGAATTTTGACAGTTTCGGAAACCAGCCTGAAAAGAGTTTTTCCCTGTAATACTGATCCGCACCTCTTTTTACTATTTGTCCCATTGTAGGATAGATATGCACTGTGCCGGATATTTTCTGAACGGGCAGGTTGTTTTTCATGGCAAATATATATTCATTGATTAAATCACCGGCGGAGACGCCAAAAATACTGGCGCCAAGAATTTTTCCCTTCATGTCGCACACAAGTTTTATCAATCCTTCAGTCTCTCCGTCTATAACAGCACGATCGTGATCTTTAAAAGGATACCTGTAAATTTTAATGTTGTCATTTTGTTTTCTTGCTTCATCTTCTACTAACCCCACCCTTGCCAGTTCTGGATCGGTAAAGGTAGTCCAGGGAATAACCCGTTGATCCATTTTTCTTTTAATAAATGGGAATAAGGCATTTGAGACAACCAGCCCTGCTTCGTATTCCGCCATGTGAGTAAAAGGGAACATCCCTGTTACATCCCCGCAGGCCCATATATTCGGAACAGTAGTTTTCATAGTGTCGTCAACCACTATTCCGGATGGAGAAGTTTTAACACCTATTTTATCAAGGTTTAAATCTTCAATGTTAGGAGCGCGTCCTATGGCGACCAGAAGTTCATCTGCTTCAAATATTTTTTTTGTGCCTGTACATTCCGCTTCAACAATTTTTTTATTTTTAGATTGGTTCACTTTTTTTATGTCCACGCAGGTATTTATCTCGATGCCCTCTTTTTTCAACACATTTTCTAATAAAACTGCCAATTCTTTATCTTCTCTCGGTAATATTTGTCCAACTTTTTCGAGGATGGTGACCTTTGATCCAAACCTGCTGAAAACCTGTGCAAACTCTAACCCGATTGGGCCGGCCCCAATGACTATAAGAGATTCAGGAAGTTTGTTTAACTGAAGAATTTTAATATTATTTAAAAAATCTACTTTATTCAGACCGGGGATGGGAAGCGTAATTGGCCTTGAGCCTGTGGCGACAAGAAACTTTCTGCTTCTTATTTTTTCTCCGTTTACCTCAAATGTGCTGGTGTCTGTGAATGATCCATTTCCAAAGAAAAGTTTCACTCCCATTTTTTCAAATCGTTCAGGGTCGTCGTGTTTTCCAATCTTTTTCTGGATGGATCTCATGTGGTCCATAATTTTCTTAAATTCAAAGTCGACTTTTATTGGGTTTAAACCGAAATCTGAAGACCTTTGCAGTAATGAAATAATTCTTGCCGTGTGCACAAGCGATTTTGTTGGCACACAACCATAGTGGAGGCAGTCCCCGCCAAGTTTCTCTTTCTCAACAAGAGCTACTTTTGCCCCAAACTGGCTTGCGCCGCTTGCCGTGACAAGACCTGCAACTCCGCCACCTATAATTGTTAAATCAAATTTGCTCATTTTATATCATTTTTCTGAGTATGTTTTTGTTTAATATACCACGGTGCGATGCCGTCCCCAAAAGTGATTTGCTAAGCTAAGCTCAGCTTTGCCACTAAATTACCTTAGGGCTGATACATTTTTGCAGCGCACCGAAAACCTATCAGGATGTGGCGTGATTGGGAAGGACGACCATGACGGGCAGCAGGTCTGCAAATACCCGGAGAATCGTCCCATGAACAACTTTTCACGACATGCTTCCTATTTGGAAACTTGCTTAACGTCCACTCAAATACATTCCCTGCGGCGTCAAGCAGACCGTAAGGACTTTTTCCACCCGGGTATTTATCAATCTCTGTTGTGAAATATGGTCCGCTTTTCCAACTGTTAAGTTTAGCAGGATCCCACTGGTTTCCCCATGGAAAGTATCTCCCCTTAGTTCCGCGGGCTGCTTTTTCCCATTCCTCTTCTGTGGGTAAACGAAAATCTTTTTTGAATTTACTTCCCTTCCATTTGCAGTACTTTGAGGCATCATCAATACTTACTAAAACAACAGGGTGTTTACCAAGCCCTTTCGGGTATCCTTTATCGCTCCAGAGAAAGGGACGCACCTCTTTGTACGGATGAACCAGGAAGCCCTGCTTCTGGTAGTTGCCCGGTGAGATAAAGGGATAACGATGAGATGTCTTTTTTATAAATTTCAGATACTCATCATTTGTAACAAGGGTTTGATCAATACAATATTCGTCAAGGAAAATTGTCTTCTTTACTTCAATGTCATACCAGCCGTATTTGCGGGTTGTGCCGCCGTCCAGATTATAGGCAAACTCCTTTTCTTTTTTATCACTCCCCATAATAAATTTTCCGGCAGCAATGAAGGCCATCTTTGGGTCAGGGCATGAATTTGCCTGAGAAACAGTTGCAGCAATAGGGTTAATAAGAAATAGAGAGAAGATAATAGTAGTTGTTTTTAAGCAATGCATTGTGGAAACTATTTTAGATTTCAAAACGTAAATTTCATATTGCAAATTCCAAATTAATCTGGAATCTGTAATTTGCAATTTTAAATATAGAGTTTCCCCCATATTTCATCGATCCTTTTCTTAACATCCTCTGTCATTTCAATTTCATCAGGCCATTCTCTATGGTAGCCTTCTTCTTTCCATTTGCGTGTAGCGTCGATACCGAGATTTCCATCGATAAAATGAAAATCTCGTTTCGGGTCCACATTATTAAAAAACTTCCAGACAGCATATGAAATATTTTTTACATCAACGTCTTCGTCAAATACCATTACGATTTTAAATTCGGCGGACCGGGAATCGTTAAAAATTGATTGTGCGATTTTTTTTCCAGCATAAGAGATGAGTTTTTTTAGGGAAATAAAAAGTATGGGGGACTTTACGTTTTTGACAGGAACAGAAATATCCCTTACCTCTGATGAAATCTCTTTTGCAAACTTTAAAATTTCTTTATCAGATGGAATATCAGGGATATCATCCTTTAATCTCTCGGCCCCGGTTGCATCGATACCAAGCTTCGAACCGAATAAAGCTTTAGGTGCTGAGTGATCAAGGACATCCAGAATTCCCTCCGAAAAAAATAAATCTTTGGAAAAATCAATATGGTTAAGAAGGTGTTCTGTTACTTCAGAATAATTATGGATATTCATACAATCATCTACCGCGAGAATCATTTTTGAAAAACTCATCTGACCAGTGCCCCAAAGGTTGTTCATGGTATGCCTGGCTTGATATGGATAACGCTTGTTAATCGCTACAATGGCGCAGTTATGAAAAACCCCTTCCCAGGGTAAAGAAATATCGCTGATGTCCGGGTTGATAGTTTTGAGCATTGGGAGAAAAATTCTTTCCGTTGCCTTTCCCATATAGCAGTCTTCCATAGGAGGTTTTCCGACAATGGTTGTGCTGTAAACCGGTTTATGTCTGTGAGTAACGGCTGTAACATGAAAAACAGGGTAGGGCGCGGCAAGGGAATAATAGCCGGTATGGTCTCCAAAGGGTCCTTCTATTCTGCTTTCTTCCGGGTCAACATAACCTTCGAGGACAATTTCCGCATAAGCCGGTACTTCTACATCGACTGTTTTACACTTAACCAATTCCACTCCTTTTTTGCGAATAAAACCTGCTAACAGCAATTCATCAACTCCGGAAGGCATTGGCGCGGTAGCCGCATAGGTAACAACGGGGTCCGTCCCGATAGCTACTGCTACTTCCATTTTTTTCTTCAGCTTTTTATATTCCTGAAAGTGGCCGGCTCCGTCTTTATGGATATGCCAGTGCATTCCTGTAGTATTTTTGTCATATACGTGCATACGATACATGCCGGTGTTTCGCTTACCGGTTAGCGGTGATTTAGTGAAAACAACAGCCAGAGTAATAAACTTTCCGCCGTCCAGGGGCCAGCACTTGATGACAGGGAGTTTGTTCAGATCGATATTATCACCGGTTAAAACCATTTCCTGACAGGGGGCGGTTGCTCCTTTAAATTTTTTAGGCGGTATTTTGATGAGGTCAAATAATGTTGGAATTAAACCAATTTTTTCAGAAAGTTTTTGGGGAGGTTTAGTTTCTATTAGCTTTTTAATTTCAGAAGCGATTTGTTCAATATTATTAACGCCAAGAGCCATAGCCATTCTTTTTTTGCTTCCGAAGGCGTTTATAAGTATAGGCATGGAATGATCCTTAACGTTTTCGAATAGCAGCGCTTTTCCGCCGTCTGGAGATTTTGATACCCTGTCCGCAATCTCAGTAATTTCCAAGATAGGTGATACCTCATTCTTTACCCGGACAAGTTCACCTTCCTTTTCCAATCGAGCAATGAATTCATGTAATGATTTATAGTTTTGCCGCATATAGTATAAAGCGGAGAGGCTCCGCTACCGTATTGAGCTTCCGCTCAGCAAACAAAAAAAAATGTTCAGCTTTGCATAAGGCGCTGTGCTTTGCATAAGTCGCAGTAAAAGGAAAAACCGAACTGCGACTAAAAAAAACAACGACTAAACAGCGTCTAAAAAAAAAGCTTTTACATAGCAATAGTATAAATATGAAAAGCTTTCAGCAGTCAGCTATCAGTATACAGTAAAAAAAGTCAGAATATTGAGAGCCGATCGCTGAATGCTGATAGTTTATTCGAGTTATTACAAATTATTTGTAGAAATAAATCAAGGCCAAATTAAGCAAAGAGATATCTGAATAGTTTTAACAGGTGAGATGAAAGGCAGCCATGACATCTTCTTCGTCACTTAAGGAATTAAAAGTTTTCCAGGCGTTTGAAGTGGATTCTATTATGACTTCGATACTTGCTTTATTTAAGTATGATTTGGCTTCGGGATCAACTTTCATCATTTCAGAAAATCCCGTGCCGATTAATAATTTTTTTGGATTCTTTTTGAGATGTTTTTCAATATCATCAATTTGGAACAAGTGGCCGTTCATCCGCCACCAGTTAGGATAAACAGTACCTTTGTACAGGATGACGTCGCTGTCATAACTCTTCCCTTCTATGATAATTCTACCAAAAGAGTAGGAATCAATTTTCATTTTACAGGATGCGGATAAACGCAGATTGACAGGATTTTATTTATTTTTTTTGCGGCGCTGGAAAAACCCTTTACTTTTCTCTAAAACAGTTTCTCCGCTTATTTTTGCCAGTTCTCTTAAAAGTTCTTCCTGTTGCTTTGTAAGACTTGTGGGAGTTTTAACATAAACGGAGATTATCTGATGACCTCTGCCATAGCCTTTAATGTGCTGAATACCGGCTCCTTCAAGCTGGAAAACAGCTCCGCTTTGCGTCCCTCGCGGTATTCGGAGCTTGTGCGATGAGTTCAAAGTCGGGATATCTATGTCCGCTCCGAGAACCGCTTGAGAAAATGAAATAGGGACTTTGCAATAAATATCATATTTATCCCGCTCAAATATTTCATGAGGTTCTACGCGTAAAAAGACATAGAGGTCTCCCGGGGGTCCACCAGATTTGCCCGGTTCTCCTTCTCCCTGGAGACGGAGCCTGGTACCATTATCAACTCCAGCGGGAATTTTTACATTTATCTTTTTCGGCTTAAGTACAGAGCCTGTACCGCGACAATCTTTGCATGGTGTTTTTATAGCTTGTCCCTGTCCATGGCAGTATGGGCAGGTAGTTCTTATGCTGAAAAAACCCTGAGATGTTGAAATCTGACCCGCACCATGGCAATGCGAACATGTTTCAGGGCTGGTGCCTGGTTTGGCTCCGGTGGAGTTGCAAGTGGAACACCCCACTTTTTTTTCAACAGAGATATCCAATTCTTTTCCAAAAGCAGCGTCAAGAAAGGATATTTTCATATCATACCGGAGGTCAGCTCCCTGGTGAACTGAAGTACGTGACCGGCTGCTTCCTCCAAACCCAAAAAAATCTTCAAAGATATTTCCAAAAGAGGAAAAGGCATCTTCAAATCCGCTAAATCCAATTCCAGCTCCTTTTAATCCTTCATGCCCGAACCGGTCATAGAGGTTTTTCTTTTCCGGGTCTTTTAGAACTTCATAAGCTTCTGCTGCTTCTTTAAACTTCTCTTCAGATTCTTTGTTTCCCTGGTTTTTATCCGGATGATATTGCAGCGCTTTTTGTCGATAAGCTTTTTTCAGTTCAGACTCGGATGCGTTTTTCTGAACGCCTAAAATTTCATAATAATCTCGTTTATTAGTCATCATTTTTTTTTATTCGTGTGAAGAATGCCAAACTTCATTAAGCTATTATTACTTCTTATCAATTCTACCATACGGACAAACGAGTTTGTCCATGCCAACCCTGTTTGCTATCTTCCGTTCTCTCTCCTCTATTATATTTGCTTAGTTCTCTTTCGTGTCACTTCGCGGCGGATTTATTAATAATGCTTTTATGCTATTCATCATTTCATCACGTAGCTTCGGTTCAATAGAATAAATGGTATTTGATTTATCTGTCATTGCGAAAAGCACGTTCGCCTCTTTTACTTTTGTGCCTATAAAAAGGGATTCCAGGTCGTTTCCCTTATCATCTTGTAGATTAACTTTTATTGCTGGATTTTGCAAACCGAAAGCGGATAAGTCTGGTTTTCCACTTTTTTCTACAATATCAGTAAGTTTTACATCTCCTAAATTCCAGAGAACCTCTTTTACTTTGATTGTTTCTAATTTCTTTTTTTCAGGTTTCTCGATGGTCCATTTATCCTCCGTTCTATATATGAGGTATTCCTTGTCTGAGGTTTTAATGTGAATGCGAGCAGTCTCGTCTTCATTTATAAGCAGGAGGTATTTATATTGGAGAGATATCTCAGTTATATCTAATTTGCTGAAGAGCTCATTGTCAATTAGAACAACTTCGTCAAGACTACCGGTATCTGCATAGACCGCTTTTCTCTCCTGGTTATCCGCACCAAAAGAGATGGTATTAGGCTTGGCGCTGTCTTTTTCAAAGAGCTTAACAGTCAGTCTGGGATTTTTCAGAGCAAAAGCATTCTTCTTCTCCTTGTTTTTTGAAATAAAGTCTATCACCTTACCGCTACTAAGAGTGTTTAATACGGAATTCACTTCAAAATTATCAGCTTTAGTTTTTCTTGGTTCAATAATTTCCCAATTATTTTCTTCATTTTTTGCAGTAGTAATAGTTTTATCGGGAAAGACAAACTGAATTTTATTAATCCTATCGTTAGTAAATTGGAAAATGCTTTTATCGCGAATATCATTAACCCCGTAGGGAAATTCATTTAAGAATTCTTTTTTTATTAGAAACACTTTATTTTTTGAAGAGGTTTTCGCGTAAACACCTTGTTCTTCAGTATTTTCTATTCCAAAAGCCAGGGAATGTGGTGCTTTATCTTTTCCAGTCAGGAAGGAGATTTGAGTTGAAGGATCATTTAATCCGTATGAATCCAGATCATCTGCTTTTTCAGAAATAAATTTTTTGATATCAGTGATTCTTGTTTTTTGTAATAAAGAGGCGATCTTTTCAGCATCAGCAGGTGCTTTTACAGGTGTTACGACCTGCCACACTCCATCCATTTTTTCTACAGAGTAATTCCCTGCCATTGTTGCCACTTTAAATCCTTCTACTTCTTCATTTTTAAAGTGAAAAATTTTTTTATCTCTGAGTTCATATGCGCTTTTATCGATTCCAACAGTATTATAAGAAGCGATCATAAAGATAGTATCTTTGTTTTTTAATTTGGAATAAAACATATTGCCGGTTGGAATTTCATCCCCTGAGACGAGAGTCATGTCACTGCCATCATCTGTTTTTACATGGACGGTAAAGGAAGGTTTGTCGAGTCCGAATTCTGCTATATTTTTAACGGAATTTGCAACAATACTTTCTTTTGGGATTTTTGCCACATAATCTATCCATACATCGAAACTATCTTTATCTATATTCGCCTCAACGGGTTCCTTAATTTTCCATGTATTATTTACTTTCGAGAGTCGGAGTGTTTTTTTGTTTTCTTTTTCAAATGTTATTTCAGAAATTTCTTCTTTTTTTACAGGGGAAAAAACCCTTTTTTCTTCTTTCTCAATTTCTTTTGTTTTTTCTGCTTTTTTTATTTCAATTAGATAATAGTAGGTTCCGATAAAGGCAAAGATCAAAAAGAAAAGGAATGTTTTCTTGAGACTCATTTCATGTTTTTCCTCTTCTTATAAACAGTAATACCGGAGATAATAAACAGGCCTGGCATCACAACCAGAGGTATCCAGAAAATCATTTTTTGCTGGACTTTGTTGAGGGTAAAAACCTGGCCGGTTGACTGCTTGGGCCGTATAGAAATTAAATCTTCCTCTTCGAGCAGCCAATTAATGATATTAAGAAAAAAATCACTATTTCCAAGAATGTTAATTCTGGAGTTGGACGCAAAATCCGAATCACCGATCACAACGATTCTTCCTTCTTTTTTTTCATCCTCTTCAGGCTTGTCTTCCTTCGGATCAAAGCTATGTCTGAATGACTCAGGCTCATCCTTTTTTTCATTGAGAGAAGCCACTACCCCTATTGAGACAGGACCTTTAATATCTTTACCTTCTTCAAAAACGGCTTCTCCGCTTTTGAAGCGGTCCTTGTTTGTTTCAGCCCAGGAGTTAGGGCTGGACTTTACAAGTGAGGTTACCCTTATTCCGTTAACAGGATTAACCGTCATATCAACGGAACGTGTTAAAGGGAAAAAAGTGGCAGTTGAAAAACCTCTCACTATGGGGTGCTTGCCATACTGGGTTACGACCGGCATGGAAGGGTCAACGCCGAAAATTCTGCTTATTTTATCGACAACGATGTTATCCTGGAGATCAATTCCGTATTTTTCTAAAAAACTAACCAGTTCTGAAGCTGTTCCTGGATCTATCATTAAAAGGGTTTTTCCGCCGTTTTCAATATACTTTTTAAGCGTTTCCAATTCAGTATTTAAAATCGGTTTTTTCGGCCCGGCAATAATCAGGAGATTGGAATCTTCAGGCATGGTTTCTGTGGTCGGTAGAACGAGATCTTTAATTTCATAATTAGAATCCTCTATAGCCTTTTTTGCGAAGTTGTAACCCGACTCATTAATATCCTCAATATTTTTTTCGCCGTGTCCCTTGGAAAAATAAATAACTTTTTTGCCTTTGTGGGTAACTTTAAGAATGGCATTAGTGAGTTTCTCTTCCCGGGTATCAGATATTTTTTCTTCTTTCTCTTCACTTTCTACAACCGTAGTGCCGTAATTGGATATTTGATATCTTTTTGCTTTTCCAGGGCTTTTATCAGGGTCAACGAATTCGTAAGAGAATCTGGAAGAATGGTAAACATACTGATCAAGCAAATCCTGAAAGGCTTGCTGTTCTCCTCTTTGAGTTTCATTAAAAAAAGCGATGACTTTTATGTCTTTTTGAAGAGTTTTTAATACCTTTATGCTCTGGTCGGAAAGGGTATAAAGTTTGGAAGCGGTGAGATCCAAGCGATGATGATGATTAAATGAAATTGCCTCAATAAGTACTATAACCCCTATGACAAGAAAAATAGCAATACCAGTGTTAATGCCATACTTAAAAGTTAGTTTGGTCATAATTTAAAATCAGTTCTCAGCAGTCAGCGCTCAGCTATCGGCTAAACAATTTCTTTAAAAGCAAAAAGCTGATTGATACAAGCTGACAGCTTTTTTACGCTCCCCTCCATTTTTTGGATTCAATAGAGCGCAGTGTTAAAAAAATAAATAGAAAAGAAAAGTTCAAGTAAAAAATCAAATCTCTTGTATCTATAACCCCTTTAGCAAAGTTATCAAAATGACTTATAACTGAGAGGTCTTTTAAGACAACGGCAAGCCCGGGTGCGACAAATCTTTCCGCAGCGTCAATTACCCATAAAATCATAAGGATTCCAAATGTTGCAATAGCGGCTACGATCTGGTTTTCCGTGGTTGATGAAAGCAATATTCCAACGGAAATAAAAGAAGATCCCATTAATAAAAGCCCCAGATATGATGAAAAAACAGGTCCCCATTCCATGTAGCCAAAAAAGTGAATCATGACCGGGAAAACAAAAGTTGTAAGCAACATGATTGCATAAACAGCAAGACAAGCCCCGAACTTGCCCATAATCATTTCTCCGTCGCGAATAGGATAGGTAAAAAGAAGTTCAGCGGTGCCCTGCTTTTTTTCCTCCGAAAGAAGCCTCATTGTGAGTAAGGGAACTATCAATAGCAGGACGATGGCTAAATTGCTATATAGAGGCTTTAAAATTAATTCCACCACATTTAATTGTGATCCCATTTGATTGGCTCTCATCCCTACAGAAAAAACGATAAAGTTGTAATAAGACATGATGTTAAAGAAAAAATATCCGGAGATGATAATGAAAATAGTAATTACCACATAAGCAATAGGAGAGTAAAAGTAGGCTGTCATTTCCTTTTTGAATATGTAATAAGAGTTTTTCATGGTATTAATAAAGACCGCTTACTCCGACTCTGTGGTAACCAGTTTAATAAAAATATCTTCCAGGGTCATTTTAACCGCTCTAATTTCCAATAATCCCCATCTGTTTTCCACAATTTTTTGAGCGATGGCTTTTCGATTATCAATATCTCCCTCACTTTCAACCATAAAGCTAAAAACAGAATCGTTGGTTGATTCCTTGTTTACCACCTTAACGACCCCCTTTATATTTCCTAATTTCTCGGAAATCTGCTGTTGGGGACCATCTACCTGGACATAAATCCGTGTATTTTTTTGAAGCTGATCCATGAGATTTTCAGGAGTATCCTTTGCAACGATTATCCCGTCGTTTATAATAATAACCCTGCTACATATCATGCTGACTTCAGGCAATATATGAGTGCTTAATATAATAGTTCTATCCCCTGCAAGGTTTTTAATTAGATCTCTAATTTCTATAATTTGCTTGGGGTCGAGACCTGCCGTAGGTTCATCAAGGATTAAAACTTCAGGATCGTTAAGAAGCGCCTGCGCAATTCCCACTCTTTGGCGGTATCCTTTTGATAAGACTCCGATGATCCTGCCGGAAACTTCCAGCAACCCGCAATCCCCCAGTACGCATTCTACTTTCCGGCTTCTCTCATGTGCCGGTATACCTTTAACTTCCGACACAAAGTGCAGATAGTTTCTGGTAGTCATGTGTGTGTAAAGGGGAGCGTTCTCCGGCAGGTATCCTAAGCGCTTGCGGACTTCCAGGGAATCATTCATTACGCAGTATCCGGCTACTCTGGCTTTTCCGCTCGTAGGAGGCATAAAACAACTGAGGAGGCGCATTGTCGTTGTTTTACCTGCTCCGTTAGGACCAAGAAAGCCAAGAATTTCTCCTTTTGCTGCGGAAAATGATACATTGCTGATGGCTTGAGTCTGCCCGAAAAATTTAGTAAGATTTTCAGCCTGAATCATAATTTGGAAAAGATTTTATGTCCGTATTTCTGATTTATCGACACCAACTAAATCAAGTTTTCGTTCGATTATTTCTTTTAATGCGATTTCCATAGGAGGAGTTTTTTCCTCAACCTCAACCTTCGGTTTGTAGCCACTGTTTAATTGACTTACCCGTTTAGTAAGAACTTTTGATAATATAAAACGGTTTGGAATAATTTCCTCTGCTTTTGCCATAAGACTATATTTGCTCATATCCCCTTCTCCTTAAAAAAAGGTTATAAATAAACAAAGCATTTTCAAATTATTGTGTCAGAAATTTCTATGAAAAAAAAAGCTCACGGATTTAGGCTGATGAACCCCGATAGACAAATAATTTTACTTTTACCAAGTTAAATAAGCACTGCCATTTATCTAACGGGGTGAACACGGATAAGAAAATAAAATAAATCCGTGAATATCCGCATTAATCCGTGAGCAAATATGTTTCTAAAACTAACTTCTTATTATAACTTAAGCGGGCACTTTATTAAACAATATATTTAGTCTTTTTTGCCGGAATCTTCAAATTCAGCATCTACCACATCATCACCGGATGGTTTCTTGCCCTGATCGGTTCCTGGGGGTGTCTGTCCTGGGGAAGCTGGTTCTGACTGCTGTTTATACATTACCTCCGCCAATTTATGAGAAACCTGTGTTAAGTTTTCCATTTCTTTCTTGATTTCTTCGGTATTATTGCTTTCTAACGCTTTTTTAGCTTTTTCAATGGCTTCTTCTAACGGTTTTCTATCATTCTCCGGCAGTTTATCCTTATGTTCATTAAATGTTTTTTCCGTTTGATATATTAGAGAATCAGCCTGGTTGCGAATCTCAATCTCTTCCCTTCTTTTTTTATCATCCTCCGCATGGGATTCAGCGTCTTTAACCATATTATTAATTTCATCTTCAGATAATCCGCTGGAAGCAGTGATTGTTATTTTTTGTTCCTTTCCTGTTCCTTTATCCTTGGCTGAAACATTGACAATTCCATTAGCATCTATATCAAAAGTCACTTCGATTTGCGGAATGCCGCGAGGTGCTGCGGGAATACCGACTAAATGAAATTTGCCAAGGGTTCTATTGGTAGATGCCATATCTCTTTCACCCTGTAGGACATGAATTTCAACGCTGGTCTGGTTATCTGCCGCTGTAGAAAAAACTTCTGTTTTTTTAGTTGGAATGGTGGTATTCCGCTCAATGAGTTTGGTCATTACCCCGCCTAAGGTCTCAATGCCGAGAGACAGTGGGGTTACATCGAGCAGCAGGATATCCTGCACATCACCGGACAATACACCTCCCTGAACTGCAGCGCCTAATGCAACCACTTCGTCCGGGTTTACGCCTTTATGAGGTTCCTTGCCAAAAAGGTTTTTTACCAGTTCGTGTACTTTGGGAATCCGTGTTGAACCTCCTACAAGAACACCTTCATGAATGTCATTGGGGGAGATACCGGCGTCCTTCAATGCGTTATGGCAAGGCTGAAGAGATTTTTGAATTGAATCATCAGCCAATTGTTCAAATTTTGCCCGGGTTAACCTCACATTGAAGTGCTTTGGCCCGGAGGTGTCAGCAGTAATAAAAGGCAGGTTAATTTCCGTTTCCATAGTGGTGGAAAGCTCCATTTTTGCTTTTTCCGCCGCCTCTCGAAGTCTCTGCAAAGCCATACTATCTTTACTCAGATCAATACCCTGATCTTTTTTAAATTCTGCAACCAACCAGTCAATGATTTTATGGTCAATATTATCACCGCCCAGATGAGTATTACCGTTTGTGGCTTTAACTTCCACCACGTTGTCACCGACTTCCAGAATGGATATATCGAAAGTTCCACCTCCAAAGTCGTACACGGCCACAAGCTCATCTTTTTTCTTGTCCAGACCGTAAGCGAGAGCTGAAGCAGTAGGTTCGTTAATGATTCGTTTTACATCAAGACCTGCTATTTTGCCTGCGTCTTTAGTTGCCTGTCGCTGACTATCGTTGAAATAGGCTGGGACAGTAATAACCGCCTCGGTAACTTTTTCTCCGAGATAGGCTTCTGCTGATTTTTTTAGTTTTTGCAAAATCATTGCAGCAATTTCAGGAGGGTTGTATTCTTTTCCATTGGTAGATATTCTTGCTTCACCGTTAGAGCCCTTTATGACTTTGTAGGGCACCATCTTCATTTCTTCTGATACTTCATCATAACGTCGCCCCATAAAGCGTTTAATTGAATACACAGTATTTTCCGGATTTGTAACCGCCTGTCGTTTAGCTACCTGTCCTACAAGGATTTCTCCACTTTTGGAAAAGCCCACAACAGAAGGTGTGGTTGTGTTTCCCTCTTCATTTACAATGACTTTGGGGTCTCCACCTTCCATAACGGCTACCACGGAGTTTGTTGTCCCAAGATCAATACCAATAATTTTTCCCATAATTCATTCCTTTCTTTGCAGATTTCTAAGGTTATATTTTTTTGTGTTTACCTCGTTAGAAATACCTGAACAGAATAAATTTCAAATTAGGAAACAAACATCAAGCATTTCTAACGAGGTTTATACCTGTTTTCCATCTATAAAATCAAAAACAAGGGATGTCAAGTTAAGAGGAGATATTTTTAGTTATGCTATTAGAAAAATATGGTAAAATAAATACTTTTATAGATAACGGATGCGGGCAGTAGGTTGTTGGCTGAAAAAGAAGACCAATGACCGATACCCAATATCAAATAATCAATGACCAATAAACAGGGTAAAGTCATTATATTAGGCGCCGGACCAGGAGACCCTGGTCTTCTCACTTTAAAAGGGAAGGAATGGATAGAAAAGGCAGATGTGATCATCTATGATTACCTTGCCAATGAGCGATTTCTGGATTTCACACGGGTTAATACTGAGAAGATCTTTGTTGGCAAAAAAAAAGGAGACCACACACTATCTCAAGAACAAATTAATGAGTTAATGCTTAAAAGAGCTAAAGAAGGCAATCTGGTTGTACGCCTTAAAGGGGGTGATCCTTTTATCTTCGGGCGCGGGGGGGAAGAAGCAGAAGAACTGGTCAACGCGGGAATCGCTTTTGAAATTGTGCCCGGAGTTACCGCGGCAACATCAGTCCCTGCTTATGCCGGTATACCTCTTACCCATAGAAATTTCACATCAACAATAGCCTTTGTTACCGGTCATGAAAACCCTGAAAAAGAGCATTCGGAGATTGCCTGGGACAAAATTTCCACTGGAATAGGAACGCTTGTTTTTTTGATGGGAGTCATAAATTTACCCAATATTGTGAATACTTTGATCAATAATGGCAGGGATAAAAGTACCCCTGTTGGTATTATTCGCTGGGGGACGACGCATAAGCAGGAAACTATAATCGGAACCCTTGAAAATATCGTAGAGCTGGCCAAAAAAAGAAAAATTAAGCCACCTTCAATTATTGTCGTAGGGGATGTTGTTAGATTGAATAAAAAATTAAACTGGTTTGAAACTAAACCTCTCTTTAAAAAACAGATAATTGTAACCAGGGCCCATGATCAAGCCAGTAATTTTTCCAAACTTCTGGAAAAAAAAGGGGCTTGTCCCGTTGAGTTTCCAACAATCGAAACTGTTCCTCCAGATAGCTGGGAAGCGCTTGATAAAGCAATTGAAAATATTGAGATGTATGATTGGCTTATCTTTACCTCTGCGAATGGCGTTAAAAATTTTCTTCTGCGAATAAAAGAAAATCAAAAAGATGTCAGGTGCTTAAAAGGGATCAAGCTATGTGCCATTGGGCCTAAAACAGCGGAAGTCTTGGAAAAATTTGATCTCAGGATTGATTTTGTTCCGGCAGAGTACAAGGCGGAAGCCATTATTGAGGGATTAGGCTCAAATGAAGTCAGGGGGAAGAAAATTTTGATTCCAAGGGCTGCTGTAGCTCGAGAAGTGTTACCGGAAGAACTGGTTAAATTGGGCGCAACAGTTGACGTAGTTGACGCTTATAAAACCATTCAGCCCAAAGGAAAGACCGGTGAAATTCGAGAGATGCTAAAAAATAAGGAGGTTGGTGTCATTACTTTTACCTCGTCTTCAACAGTAACCAATTTTATAAGTATGTTCAAAAAAGAGGAAATTTCTAATCTTGTGAATGGTGTTACTATAGCTTGTATAGGTCCAATAACCGCTGAAACAGCGGAAAAGAATGGTCTGAACGTCTCTATCATTCCTGCAAATTACACTATCGAAGCCTTCACAGATGCCATTGTCGATTTTTATCAACACAGGCGGATGCCGGTTGATGGTGGGTAGTAAATAATTTGCGGTTGATAGATGACAGTATTTGTTTAAATATTTTCATGCGTAAAGGGAAATTCTTTGCGCACAAGAGCAGCATCAAAATATGAATTTGCCACAAATTATATTAAAGCAACATAATGTTTATAAAAACTGTTGCATCAAGCGTATTTTTAATGTTAGCTGTAGGATTTAATTCTTCCCCTGTCGCTGCAGCTTCAATAGAGTATCATCACAAAGACAGCCAACCTGAAATCTTAGCCAAAATTTAGGTGCAAAAAGCATGGGCTCGAGCAACTCCACCAAACGCCAGCAACGGTGCTGTCTATATGACTTTACAAAATGACAGTCCTGTAAACGATCTTTTGCAGGGAGTTGAAACTCCGGTTGCAAAAGTCGTTGAGCTGCACTCCATAACTGAGGAAAAAGGCATGATGTTCATGCATCCGGTACAAAACATATCTATACCGGCTCATGGTACTGCTGTATTAAAACCGGGCAGCAATCACATGATGCTTGTAGATTTGAAGGAACAGCTTAAAGTTGGAAATCATATTGATCTAATACTAAAATTCAGACATGCAGGAGAGATAAAGCTCAAAGTCCCTGTTCAAAAAAATCAGGAGGACATGCATGAACATCATGAGATGAAACATGATGATTTTCATTAAAGAGTAGTTTTTTATTAATTAAGCCTTGTTTGTAGAAATCCTTAGCACTACTAACCTGCATGACCTTGTTTTATTAACAAAGGTTTATTTGCAATTCTGGGGCGGTAACTCCATTTGGTTGTGGCCGCTTGCCACGGTGTGCCAATTGGAATGAAGGAATGATGACTGTAATCCAAAAAAGCAAAAGAAGGTGTCTATTCTTGATTTCAGGCATAACCCTTTTGAGTGGCTTAATGGTTACGATGTATCTGCTTTTGCCCTCTCATCAAAGTGAGACTCTAATGAATCAATGATCTGTCCTTTGTTTAATCTCCCAAAGGGAACCAAGGATACATCCTAATATAACAGCTAATACCAATCCCTGGATGGCTTCATCTATTGCAGGGTGATATCTCTCCGGGTTAGTTAGGGAGAGGAAAAAACCGCCGGTGCGCAGTATTAACCACAAAGAGGTAGAAAGTAAAACAGCTTTAGGGAACGGCCTCTTGAATGGAAGCCGTTCCTGGGAAACAGCCATAAACCCTCCGACCACTATGCCAAAAACAGCGCCTACAATCGAAAAAGTAACAAAGTTATAAAGCAGGCTATTTTCAAAAGGAAAGGCGCCGCTCATTGCATTTAACGCCAAGGCAATCCAACCCCAGATTATACCGGCAGCAGCACCTAAACCAATCCCTTTTTTCAAATCAAAATAATGGTAGTTCATACGTTCTTTCCAAATCTTTTTCAATAGACTTTTTTGACAGGATTAACATGATAAAGTTGATTTTAGTTGCAGGTTAATAAATGTAGATTTAAAAAAAAATCAGAAATCCCAATCATCCTGTTATCCTCTCTAAATGCATTTAATGACACGGCATGCCTATAGCGTGCCTGGCGTCATGGAAGGTGTCATGTACGCCCGGTGCGACAGATTCGCTTCCATAAACAATGATAACCATTGCCAGGGCTACCCCACAAATCATTAATGCAGGCAACAATCCTGCGAAAAAAGATTGTTCTTTTTCAATACTTTGTTCCATCATTTTCACCCCCTTTTTTTATTGTATATACTATTCCTGATAACAATTCCTGTGTGATTGGACTGCTTCATAAAGTTCCGGCCAATTTGTTTGGCAGTCAGTTTTCCATTGATCACAAAAAATAAGTTTTTCCAATGACAAGCGGGGCAACCATCCTGCGGACTCCAGTTCAGGTTTTACAGGAAAGTGGGTGACATAACCAACGCAAAGATAAGCAACCGGCACTATATTTTCAGGCAAGCATAAAATTTTAGATAATTCCCTGTTATGAATAATGCTGACCCAGCCGACTCCAAGTCCTTCCGCCCTTGCAGCCAACCATAGATTATGAATGGCGCAAACAGAGCTAAACATGTCCATATCCGGATTTGCGGTTCGTCCGATGACTGCGGGTCCGAAGCGGTTTCTATCACAGGTAATGCATATATTTAAAGGTGATTCCAAAATTCCTTCCAGCTTAAACTTTTGATAACTTTTTCTTTTATCTTCTGAAAACATCAAGGTTGCTTCAGAATTAGCACGTTTAAAGGCTTCATGAACAGCCTTACGAATCTTAATATCTTTTATTAAGATAAAGTTCCACGGCTGCATAAAGCCGACCGATGGAGCGTGATGAGCAGCATGTAAAATACGGGATAACACTTCTTCCGAGATCGTATCATTATGGAATTGACCTCGAATATCGCGTCGGGAGTAAATTGCGCGGTAAACACCATTCTTATCGCTTTCTTTAAACTCATTTTTTATAGTCAAGCTTTCTTTTGCACTCATTATTAGTATCGGGCTCAAAAAAAAATCCCCAAACTCATAATTGAGTTTGGGGATTTTCCCTTTTTAATCCTCAAACGTTTGTCAGTATTGACAGCCTTATCTCACAGGGCTTTCAATTACCTGCTTACAGGCAGGTCTTCTGGCTCTCAGATCATCCTACTTACCGCTCCTTCCCATTCATTTGACTGAACAGTGGTTATTTGCGGTGTTCGTCCCTGATTACAGCGGCGGGCCCACTCCAGTTTTTTACTGGATTCCCTGTTTTCCTCTTTCGAGAACCTGTAGCTGATTAAATGTATAATCAATTTTATTAAAAGTGTCAAGACAATTAAGGAATTAAAAAAAATCGAGTTGCACGCGAACTCCGTAAATAGTTATATTCCGGGCTTCGGTTCTCGGGAGATTTTTATGAAGCTGTATATCCGGAGTAATAGACAGGTTGTCCCAAAATTGGTAGTGGTAAAAAATCTCAGTAACCCTCTGCTCATCCGAAAATTCACTTGCTATCTTTTCATGAGAAAACAACCCTGGATACCCCGTGCGGGAGCACGGGGAGGAAAG
>CAYMVZ010000019.1:0-28026 GCA_964394335.1 uncultured Nitrospinota bacterium
CAAAGATGATTGCTTACCGCTGCTTCCTTCCGGACCTGACGGGGTTCACAGTTCTCTGTCGCGTGAGACCCAACCTAATAAAATTCTAATAATAAATAAGAAACTCAAATTAAAGGATTTGAAAGTGTTTAGCGAGTGATTCCTCGCAGCTTGCTGCGGGGAGCTTCAACAAAAAAACTTTCCTGGCGGAGAGAGAGGGATTCGAACCCTCGGTAGGGGTTGCCTACACACGCTTTCCAGGCGTGCACCTTCAACCGCTCGGTCATCTCTCCCGGGTTTGCTTCGCAAATACTTTTAACTTATAAGTAACATCTCAAAAAGTTTAGGCATTGTTTAGTTTTTGTCATTTACAACGCCTTATGCAGAGTTGAGGAAACCACCCTTCTAGTCATTCCCGTTAGGAACACTCGGGAATGACAAACATTAGGAGTCTCGCTTACCCCGACTTATTGAGAACATACACTTATAACAATTAACCATATGTAATAATAAAACTCAAATCTTTCTTGATAAGTTCTTAAAAACACGGGTTTCAGAAAAGATCATGGAAAAGAATTAGAAGATAGTGGGGTACTTCGCGTGGTATCCCGTAAAGCTCTGAGCTTTACATAATTATATTTTCCTTTCCTGTTTCTTTATGGCTTTGATCAGGTTTTTTTTGCATTCTTTGGTGGAAATTTCCCAAACCTTCCCAGGGGATAACTAAATACGCTTGAACACTGACAATAGTATTTTCACCTGACGGCTCCCGATAAAGCTGGAGCTGCCTGATATTGAATTCATCTTCCCATATATAAGCACGGTCATTTGAATTAAAATTTTTATTGTCCGCTGGAAAGCCAAAGCTCTTCAGAGCAATTTCTTTCATGGGAACCGGGAGTTTAAGCGGCTCAAAACCATTAAAGTGGGCGAAAGAACTTTTGAATAAATACCAGGTCCCGAAAATCATTCCACCAATTGTTTCAATTCTGCCGTATTTAAAATTATAGGCACGCAAATCACCGCTTATATCCGGGAATTGTCCTGCTTTTGATTTGTTAACGAAAGGTCCGAACAGAAGGGCGTAATCTGGTATTTCATCATCCGTCAATGTTTTACCCAAAATTTCCCGCATATCAAAAATTAAACCAGGATCAGAGGTGGTGTCCTTTACCGACAGGAAGTGCAAGCTCATTGACGCAAAACCTATAGCGACAGGCACAATTATTTTCCAATATTTTTTCATATTAAAAGAAATAGACAGGATAACAAGATAAATAAGATTATTGAAAAATTTTTGCTTTGCTCGACTTTTTACTCCCTAAAAAAATCCAGTCAATCCTGTTCATCTTGTCAAAAAAAACTACAAATCCCAATATTTTTCAAAAAGGATGTAGTTAGATTTCCGCGTTTCATTGTATGCCTCCCTGATTTTAGTTGTGTCTATCCCGTTTGGCGGATGGTCTAACAAAGCTTTAAAAAAACGGGTATAAAAATCATCAGGGAAAACACGTATGACAATTCGAAACTTGCCTCCAGTAGCAATTGGATTGATTTTAAACTTTTCGCTCAACGTCTTTCCCGGCGGTATACGAGTATCATACCATTCTTTGGAAAGATTTACAGGGATATTCCAACCGATAAATTTTTCTTCCACTGACTGAGGAACCTCTGTCCCGTTCTTATCAAATACCGAACCCCGAATAACAATTTTAGGTGTTACATAAGTTGGAAAATTATGACCAACTCCACTATTAGTGATTTTAAGAGATACATTCGCTCCTTCGCGTGTGGTCTTGATCTTTACCCCCTTTTTAACCATTTCCGGGCTATGAATGCCCTGCCAGAGATGCCGTCGCTCAGGCATGTGGCAATCAGCGCAATGTATACCTTTTTTTAAATAAGGGCTGTTTTTCCATTCCTCATAAGTATTTTGAAGGAGCTTGCCATTAATACGATTATCCCCGGGACCAAATTGATGGCATGGTTTACAAAATTCAGAATTCCCAAAATTTTCTACTTCAACAAATGAATTATGAGGCGGATCATTAACTTTCCCCAATAAAGGTTTCGGCCCATAGCGAACATGACGTCGTACATGGCATCCGGCACAGATAAGACCCTGAGATCTCAATTCAGGCAAATAATCTGGATTTTTAGTCAGGCGTCCATTGTGCGACATTTTTTTAGAGGATTGTTCGGCCAAAGGGGTATGGCAGTTCGTACAAGCAAAAGGATTATTTACCCACGGAGGATGAAGCTGCCCTGCAACTCCCGGCCCCATGGACTTGCTGTGCCGTGAAGTTTGCCAGTCCTCGTATTGGGTCTCATGGCAAGAACCACAATCGTCAGGGTCCAGAGAAGCCTCAAGATCAGAGAAATTTTTTGGCGGGTCGCCTTGTGGGGGAATGGGGAATTTCCAGTGTTCTTTAAAAGAGAAATCAACAGCCCAGCCAATGGTTGGCTGGACTGTTGATATGAACATTGTAGTTAAAAAAAGTAATATTAAAAAACTACCTTTTACCGCAGGGATTACATGGGTTACAAGCATTCTTCCTTTTCTTTCCACATGGGTTACAGGCGTTTCTCATTTTTTTCTTACCGCACGGATTGCAAGCATTTTTTGGAGCTACAAATGGCTTATATTCCTTAATAAACTCCCGATAAAATGCCGCTATTGCTGTCATTTCTATGCTGCTGGAATCCAGCTTTTTACCCTCCATGGGATTGATCATGCAAAAATTAATCATTTGATCCAGAGTAACAATATCATTCGGCATGTTTACGAAATGTGGAAATGGCCCAACTGTTTCCTGATCAAAATTTTCATAATCTTCATGACAATCCCAGCAACTTAGCCCGCTGTTCCCAAGCTCGACATTTTTCCATAATTTTTCACCCATAGCCACCAATTTAGAGTAATTGGTAATATGTTTATCGCGTATTGGCTTGGGAGGTTTTGAAGCGCATGGATTACAAGGATTACACGCATTTTTCATCCTTTTCCCACATGGATTGCAGGCGTTTTTCGCACATGGATTACACGCATTTTTCATCCCTTTTCCACAGGGGTTGCAGGCGTTTCTTCCGCATGGGTTACAAGCATTTTTAGCGCAAGGATTACATGCGTTTTTTGCGTAAAGCTCGAGATTCCCGGCAAGAGAAATCGCAGGGATTAAAACAAATAAAGCAATTACCCCAAAAAAGGATAATGTCTTTTTAAAACTTTCCATTTTTTCTCCTTAACATACACACTCATAAGAATTGCAGCTCATTATTATTTCTCAGTTTCCGCATGGATTACACGGATTTTTAGCGCATGGATTGCATGCGTTTTTAGCACACGGGTTACATGCGTTTTTTGCACATGGGTTATGCTTGTAACATGGATTACATGGGTTGCATGGGTTGCAAGCATTTTTTGCGCAAGGGTTGCATGCGTTTTTTGCGCATGGGTTGCAAGGATTACAAGCGTTTTTTGCACAAGGGTTACAAGCATTTTTAGCGCATGGGTTACATGCGTTCTTTCCATGTGATGGGTGTCCTGCAAACGAAACTCCGGACATTACGACAATAAAAGAAAATGCCAAAAAAAGAGTTAAAACTTTTTTGAAGTTATTCACCTTTTATTCCTCCTTCCTAAAAAAATTTTTAATAAATCTTATATAGCTTAAACAGATTTATTACGAGATTCAAGTCAAAAAAATAGATACAAATATAGCAGGATTTTGTAGCGATGTTATAGAAAAATAAAGTAAAGTGTAGTGTATAGCGTAGAGATAAATCTAAAACGTACGTAAAGAATCATTTATGTGTTATGAGCAGTTTCTGTGCCAGGAGGACTATAAGTATTGATTATCATTTTAAATCAAAAAGTTAGCAAAAAAATGGTTTTGATGCTAACAGAAAATATTGATTCATATTAAAACAGCTAACGTTTTATCTAAAACAAGTGTTTCGATTCGAACAGGTGTTTCGATAATCTTACAGCTGATCCAAAATTTCCTCAACTTTCTTTTTGTAGGCATTTTCAGTAATTAGATTTTGCTTTTTAAGATCTTTAAGATAGCGGAGTTTTCTCTCAAGTATTCTCTGTTTATCAGGCTGTTCCGGGGTTATAATTTTCTCTCGAGTATTAATAATGACCTTTCCTTTGCCTTTAACTCTTTTCAATTTTGCTTCGACCATGGTTTTTTCTTTTTTCGGTATCCCTAAAAAACCTTTGTGTGAATAAAACTGCTGTTTTGAACCGGGAATAAGCTTCCAGTTGGTTATAACATCCGCTTCAGTTTCTGTTTTTAAACTAAAATCATCAATGTAGGGAATACCATCAATAATCTGAAGCTTAAATATGAGCGTGTCATTTTTAGCAAAAACGTCACCAGAAGTTTTTTTGTTCGAGCTATATATTGAAAAACTAACCTTATAATGAGGTTTTACTTTTTGTAAAGCTCTCTGAATTAAAGGAGCAAAATGGGCAGAGGCTTTTTTGCCAAAAACCGGTTTTGTCTTGCTCCATGTTAGCAGGATATTTTCTTTATAATGTAAGGCTGTTAGAGCTTTTTTAATTTCTTCAATCCTGAATTCACCGGGTTGAGCCAATTCTTTACCCAGTATCTTGATATCTTCTTTAGTCATCTTTACAACCCGTACTCTACTTTTCTTATCTTTAGATGTCCCCTTCGCCTCTACAGATAGTAGTGTAGTTGAGTAAAGAAAAAAATTAATAAAAAAAACAAAGCATATAAAATAAATAATTTTTCTAAACATAAAAGAAAGCCTTAAAATATAATCAAAATAGTCGATATAATTTCATTTTTTTTTTAATTTCCATGGCAAAGCTACCAAGAGGTTATATATTAATTAAATATATCAAAATAATATTTCAATTCTTTATTGAATCACTTTAGCACAGTATCGGCAATATATCGAGTTCAAACAAGGTAACGTTTCATTTTATTAATAAAAATTCAAAAAAGATGTATTAACTCTATTTTTTTAAATAGATAAATCAATTAATCTAAATCTTATTCCTGCTGATATTGCATATATTGCTGTATTAATAAGATTTATATTCAATGTTAAAAGAAAAATAGAAATAATAGCTTTTTCCTGACATTAGGACTTGACACAAAAATTTACTTGGTGTAGTTTGTTACTCCTCAAATTATCAATAGCAATAATGCCGCATTAAAGGCATCACTGACGCAGTGTGGCCTTGTTGATTGCAAGATATGCTAAAAGATAAATTTAATAGAACTATCAAATACCTTAGAATTTCTCTAACAGAGTCCTGTAATCTTCACTGTTTTTATTGCAGGTCAAACCAGGATAATGCTTTTAGTTCCTGCCAAAGCTATTTAACACCTGATGAAACGCTGCTGATTATCAGAGCCTTTTCTGAACTTGGCATATCCCATGTAAGGTTAAGTGGCGGAGAACCTCTGTTAAGAAAAGATGTTTGTCTTTTAGTAAAAGAAATTAGTCGCCTGTCCGGGATAGAAGATATCTCACTTACGACTAACGGGATCCTTTTAGAAAAGTTTGCCCCTTTGCTAAAAAGCGCTGGCCTTCATCGCCTCAATATCAGCCTCGACTCTTTACTGCCTGCCAAGTTTAAAGAAATTACTAATGGCGGGGATTTAAAAAAGGTTTTAAAAGGAATTGATTCTGCGCTTGCATCCGGGTTAACGCCTATAAAAATAAATATGGTGGTTATGAGGGGTATCAATGATGATGAATTAATACCGATAATAAAATTCTGCTTGAAAAAAAGGCTTATCCTCAGGCTGATAGAATTTATGCCAATCGGGACGACCTCTTCAGAGGTGAAGGAAAGACATATTCCTACCAAAGAAATCCATGAAAAAGTTGCAAAATATTTCTCCCTGGAAAAAACAACATTCAAAGGGCCGGGACCCGCATGGTACGAGTATGTTAAGGGAGACGGTTTATTTATTGGGTTTATAAGCGCTGTCAGTCAGCATTTTTGTAAAACATGCAACCGGGTTCGTTTAATGGCGTCCGGTAAATTGCATCTTTGTTTGGGACATGAGAACCAGGTCGATCTGGCGGCACTCATAAGAAGGCCGGGAATTTCGGTTGAAGATTTGAAAGAACATATACAATCTGTAGTATGGGATAAACCGGCTATCCATCGTTTTGATGAAAATGGTTCAACAGCCAATAAGCGGGTGATGTCCGCTATTGGTGGATAAATCAATGTGTCAATTGCAATTGAAAAAAGGAGGTGGATGGGGAGTAGCGGTTGATATAAAAAAAGACTTTTAACTTGCTTTTTTGCAAGTTGGCTTTTTAATAATTAATTAATAAATTAACAGAATTTAAATAAGGGAGGAGAAAAAGAATAATGAGAAAGATTTTTATTGTTTTATTTGCTTTATTTTTAATGGTAGGTTTTTCCGCAAATAATGTGTTTGCAGACAGAACAGATGTTAAAGCGGGAGTTAAAATTAAATACAAAGAAGGATCTGTTTCCGGTGGGGGTGCGATAGAGGGGAAAGTTGTTTTTAAAGGCGCTAAACCGGCTCATGCGGAAATCGTAAAAGAAAAAAATCCAGAGGTTTGCGGAACAGGAGTTCGCATTATTGATCCATGGACAGTTGGAGGCGGTGGAGAGCTGTTGGATGCCGTTGTATATATTTCGGATATTAAAACCGGTAAAAAATGGTCGAACACCAATTTTAAATTTGATCAAAAAGGGTGTGCCTTCGTGCCTTATATCAGCGTCATGAAAAATAAGAGTAAGGTGGAAGTAGTTAACCTTGATCCAGTTGGCCACAATATTCATACTTATGAGTATAGAGGAAAGATTAAATTGAGCAAACTCGATGGTACAACTCAGACCATTTTAAATGTCGGTCAGCCGGACCAGGGATTTACATTCAAGAAGAAAATCAGAGTGAAAAAAGATAACCAGATGAAAATGGAATGTGATATCCATAATTTCATGCATGGCTGGATGATGGTGCTGTCGAACCCTTATTTCTCCATGACCAAAGCGGATGGAAGTTTTAAAATTGATAATGTGCCGGCGGGAACTTACAAAGTAGTCGCGTGGCACCCAACTTTTGGAACACAGGAACAGAAGGTAACTGTTAGTGGTGGAGCTTCCCAGTCCGCATCGTTTGAATTAAAAATGTAAGAACATAATTTCATAGATTGATTGATGAAAAAACCGGAACCACAGATTATTTTTACTGATTAGACTAATAAAAAATCAGTGTAATCGGTGAAATCTGAACTACCAATTTTGTAAAATCGTGTTTTTTTAAGCACAATTTTTGTTAGCAGATGGGCGGTTGCACTTTTGGTTGCGGCCTGCCTCACTGTGGTTCCAAATAATTATATAGAGGGGAGGTGCCAAGAGAACACAAGGAAAAAAATTATGGAGAGTTGAAAGTGTAGAGTTTAGTAGAGTTTAGAAGTGTATAGAAGAAATAAAAGTTTTTGATTATTGGTTTTAAAAAAAAAGTAACCGTTCACGGTCTTCTATTATAACCTGCAATCCGTAGGTTCAGCATAGTTAATTTAATATTAAATGTCCTTACAGGGCAAAAAAAACAAAAAGTTGAACTTAATGGTTCGAAATTCTGCTAACGCAGAGCTTCAAACCAGTTGTGGCCATAATCCCAGCTTCCCAGAACCCATTATTCCATCATTTTTGAATGGTAATGTTTCTGTATGCATCATCTCTCAATAACGCTATTGTATTGAATAAGATAGGCTTGCATGGCGTACTATAAATTGTCCTACTTGTTGTAGTTTCCGATGTTTTTTTGTAGTATACTCCCTAAATATCACAGCATGGCCAGGGGCCACAACCAAATGGAGCTACCGCTCCGGAGAGCAAAAAAACTTTGCTAAAAAACATGTTTTGCAAGTTAGTAATACAGCGACCCATAAGGAAGACTTTTTCAACATCTTTTTAAAAATATTTTTGGACAAGAGTGATATCTGATATTCATTTAACTTTTGTTTTTACAAAATCATTTCACATATATTCCTTTTTTTTAGATAACAATTTTTAAATTTGTCAGTAATATGACATTACTAAAGAGTAAAAACTGGCAGAATGAAAGCTATCCTAACAGCTCTATTTTTCCTGATGGGGAAAATAACCTAAAAGAAGAGATCGGTTTTTTTCATCGATTCATCAGAAAAGAGAAAACCCCTCGGTGGATATGTCTTGGGTTACTTAGTTTATTTGTTTTTCTCACTGCTGATAAATACATAAAGTGGTCGGACAAAGAAGATTGGGTAAGAGCGAATCGGATGATATTGAAATTGAATGGAAGAAATCTCAATGACAAACTCGCTAATCCGGACGAATGGTTCCACAATATGCTTTTGGCCGCAAAAGGGATTACTCTTGATCATTTCACTAATAATGATAATGAGAATACTATCAAAGATTTTGCTTTGCTCATCATGAGTCGCCGAGGTGTTATTCTTCAGATGAGGATTTTAGATCAAACAGGGATGGAGAAGGTTCGAGTAGATTTCAAAAACGGTAAGGCTATAGAAGTGCCGGAAGTTGATTTGCAGGATAAAAGCGGTAGATATTATTTTAAGAAGGCGCAAGAGTTAGAAAAAGGTGAAGTATATGTTTCCGCGATTGATCTCAATAAAGAAAAAGGAAAAATTGAAGAACCCCGGTACGTGACCGTAAGATTTATTATGAAAGTTTTTTACGGAAAAGGGGATTTGCGAGGCTATATAGTGGTAAACTTTAAGTTTCCCGAATTAGTTAACCTGGTTGATAACTTTTTGGAAGAAAGCAACAAAATCAGAATGTGGAATGAGAAGAGGAACGAGAGGGGGCAGATTGTTGAGAGACAGATTATCGGGAGTAATGAGCGGAGTAATGAGCCATGTCAACTATACAAAATTTATGGGCCAAAGGAAGAGATTCCTTACTATGATAATGCCTGTAAAATACTTTCAAAGAGTGAGGTTGTTTCAGTTAAACTTCCCATCGAAATAAAAGGACATAAATACACTGTAGAAATTTATACCGAGATAGAAGAGATTATTGAGCATAGCAGAAATAACAATGTCCCTTTGTTCCTTACCATAATTATAGTAGGAATATCAGCTTTGATGTACAAGGGGGGAAAGTGGCGGAGTAAGGCAATGAAAAGTGAACATCTCCTTCAATTGAGTAAGGAACTAAAAAAGGAACTTAAAAGGGAAACATTATTCGTGCTACTGCTCCAGAAGGTAGCTGTCTCAGCAAATGAGTCTGTAACCGTGGAAGGGGCTCTGCAAACTTGTATCGACCTGGTTTGTGAGCATACTCGCTGGCCGGTTGGACATGTTTACATGCCAGCCAAAGATAATCCAAAAAAATTGCTGCCGACAGATATTTGGCATCTCAGCGGTCATCAGGAATTTAAAACTTTTCAAAAAGTTACCAAAGAAACTTCTTTCAATTTAGGGGAAGGATTGCCGGGGAGAGTTTTATCCAGCGGAAAACCGGCATGGATCATTGATGTAACCAAAGATTCAAATTTTCCAAGAGCGAAATTGGCGGAAAATATCGGTGTTAAATCAGGATTTGCTTTTCCGGTTTTAAAGGCCTCTGAGGTTGTGGGAGTGCTGGAATTTTTCTCCATGGATGCCATCGTTGAACCGGATGAGGAACTTATAAAAGTGATGGCAAATATTGGCACGCAGCTCGGACGAGTAGTTGAGCGCAAACAGGCTGAAGCAGCGCTTAAGGAATTTTCAAGAAAACTTGTCGAATCCCAGGAAAACGAGCGTAAAAGAATAGCTGCTGAGCTTCATGACAGTCTGGGGCAGGATTTGCTTGTTATTAAAAATGAAATAAAGAGATATTTAAAAACCATCTCTGAAGATAATAGGAACAGTGAAATCTTGGAATTTGCCTCTTCTATAGTGACGCAAACTCTTAAAGAAATAAAGGAAATTGCCTACAATCTCCGTCCACCACAACTTGACAAACTTGGGCTAAAAGATGCTATTTTATCCCAAGTTAAAAGGGTATTAAATACTTCAGAAATAAATATATTTACGGAAATTGATGTAAAAGATGTTGAAATCCCACCTGAAACTGAAATTAATATTTTTCGAATAATTCAGGAAGGAATTAACAATATCGTGAAGCATTCCTATTCAAGTGAAGCAATTATAAGACTAAAAAATTCAAAAGAAAATATTTATCTTGAGATTTCAGATAACGGTGAGGGGTTTGATAACAAAAAAGAGAAAAAACAGAATGCTGCCTTTGAAGGTTTTGGGCTAAAAGGAATAGCAGAGAGAGCAACAATGCTTGGCGGTTCTTTTCAGGTTGATTCTAAAAAAGGAGTAGAGACAACCTTGAAAATAATTATTCCAATTTGTCGAAACAATACGAGCACGAAAAAGGAGAATTTTTCTCTTTAAACAAAGATTCATTATGGTTAAATATTAATTTGTATATTATCGATATAAATCAATTTTTTTAATTTTTATGATTATTTGTTTATGAATACACAAATATTAGTCGCTGACGACCATCCCCTCTTCCGTCAAGGTTTAATTAAGACAATAGAAGGCCACTCTTTATTTAATATAATTGCTGAAGCTAATGATGGAGTGCAGGCTTTGAACAAAATTAAAGAATTAAAACCAGATATTGCAATTTTAGATATTTCTATGCCAAAAATGTCAGGACTTGAAATAGTTAAAAAGATTCGAAACCTAAATTTAGATGTAAAAATAATTATTTTGACAATGTACACAGAAGAAGAATTTTTCAGCCAGGCAATTGAATTGGATATAAAAGGATATATTTCAAAGGAAAGTGCTGGAGAAGATTTAATTACAGCATTGGAACGTGTGTCCAATGGTGGATCTTATATTAGCCCGTTACTTTCTGACAATGTGTTTAAACTGGAAAAGGAAAGGAGGTTTTTAGTTAAAACCAAACCCGGTCTAAGCAATCTTACTCCTGCTGAAAGGCAAATCCTGAAATATTTATCTGAAAACAAATCGAGCAAGCAAATCGCCGAGAAATTATTTATCAGTTATAAAACGGTAGAAAATCACAGGGCAAATATTCGTGATAAGCTCAACTTAAAAGGTTTAAATGCGCTTCTCAAGTTTGCCATTGAAAACAAATCAAAACTATAAAAGATCTAATATTAGCGTAAATCTTTTACCGCAATCGTATTTCCTCCGCTTATCATTGTAGCTTTTCCTATATTAAAAAAACTAATCTCAAAAAAAAGGGTAGAACTACCTATAACATTAGTTAAAAAAATGAATAGAGCTACCCATTCAAAATAGGTGCTACTGTCTATTTACCTTTATGTCATGCTTCGCTTAGAATAAAAAAGAAGTGACCCGACCACTTACTGCTAAGCCATTGATATTTTGTTGCTTTTCTTTTTAACTGCGAAAGCCAGGAGTATCTTTTTCTATAAACATAAATACTTTAGATATTATTTAATATATTTATACATATAGTGATTTAAACCAATTAATAATTTTTTTATTATATCAATCTTCATAACTGTCTAAATTAGAGTGATACCTAAAATTTTTTAACTTAGTCATATGCTGTCCAAATTAGCTCAGATTGCAATTAACCTGTATTTTCATGTTTTACTTTTTTTGGAGTATCTCAAATAGATGCATAATAGCTAAAAAAAGAGATGTGCTGTCCAAATTGAAATTCATGTCTCAAAATACCTCAGATGGAGAAAACCCTTTATTTATTGGCCCTTTTGCGGAAAAGACTTATTTAATTTAGACATCTGTACTGCAAACTTGTAAAAGTGTGTTTTTTAACAAAGTTTTTGTTGGGCATCGGGCGGTAGCCCTTTTGGTTGTGGCCCCTGGCCACTCTGTGATCTATCTTATGAATACACAAAAAATATTAGTCGCTGACGACCACCCTATCTTCCGGCAAGGTTTAATTAGGACAATAGAAAGTCTCTCTTCATTTAATGTAATTGCTGAAGCCACTGATGGAATGCAGGCTTTGAACAAAATTAAAGAACTAAAACCGGATATTGCAATTTTAGATATTTCTATGCCAAATTTGTCAGGGTTTGAAATAGTTAAAAAGATTCAAAACCTTAATTTAGATGTAAAAATAATTATTTTGACAATGTACACAGACGAAGAATTTTTCAACCAAGCAATTGATTTGGATATAAAAGGCTACGTACTAAAAGAAAGTTCTACGGAAGACTTGATTATAGCATTAGAACGTGTGTCCAACGGTGAATCTTATATTAGCCCGTCACTTACTGACTATGTGATTAAACTGGAAAGGAAAAGGAGGTCTTTCATTAAAGCCAAACCTACCATAAACAATCTTACTCCTGCTGAAAAACAAATCTTGAAATATTTAGCTGAAAACAAAACGAGTAAACAAATCGCCAACAAATTAATTATCAGTTATAAAACTGTAGAAAATCACAGGGCAAATATCCGTCATAAGCTTAACTTAAAAGGTTTAAATGCCCTTCTCAAGTTTGCCATTGAAAACAAATCAAAACTATAAAAGACCTTAATAACCTCAAGCGGGAGTAAGATAGCATAGAATTAGTCTTAAAAACGGGTAACACTACCTATTAGAATAGGTAGTGTTACCCATGAAACTGGTAGCAAAAATGAATAGAGCTACCCATTCGAAAGGGGTACGGCTATCTATTTACCTTTGTATTAAATTTTTCCATAATATGTCTTAAATGGGTTATACGAGGGATCAATATAAAACGATTCAGAAGACAAATTTTTTTATTTAGTTAGGAATGAGGCTGAAAAGAGAATGATTTATTCCATTTAATTTGAAGGAGGTGGTAGATGAGATTATAAGAGAAAAGTTATAGATGTAGTGTTCAAAGCGTAGAGAAGATAGAAAAGTCTTTATTATTGGTTTTAAAAAATTTTAGAAGGAGGTGGGCTTAAAATAATGAAAGCAAAAACAAAAAAAGCAGCTTATAAAAGCTTTCTATGCATAGTTGCTGTTGTTGTAACAGCTTTTGTGCTGTCTCAAACCGTCCAGGCCGCGAGCATTGGTCCGTTGCCAAAATTAAAAATTAATGCCAAAAAAGCGGAACTTGGAAGGAAACTTTTTTTCGATACTAAGCTCTCAGGTGACGCGCAGCTTGCATGTTCTTCCTGCCATGACCACAAACTCGGTTTTACAACCAGAAAGCCCCTGTCGGATGCTTATATCAGTATGCTTCACTTCAGAAATGCTCCCACTTTAATTAATACCGCTTATAAAGGGAGTAAATCTGTTTTGCGCAACAAACGCATCCCCTGGCATTGGGATGGCAGAATGGGAACTAACCTCAATGACATGACCCGCGACGCCCTGGTTACGAGCGAGACGATGAACATGGACATGAGGATCATGCAGGAACGACTCAGACAGTTTCCGTCTTATGTTATAGAATTTAATGGTGCATTTGGGTCAAAAGAACCTTCCAATGGGTTAGTCAGGAAGGCGATCCCTGAATTTTTAAAGACCCTTACTTCAAAGAATGTTCCTTTTGACCAGGGTAAGCTTGGTCTTACAGCCAAAGCTGGTCTTGATCTTTTCCTTGGAAAAGCGGGTTGTGTCAGGTGTCATAACGGTCCGATGTTTACAGATGGCAAGCCGCATAATACGGGTGTTCCGGAAAACCCGGAAGTTTTTAAAGATCCTGTCCGCCACATAACTTTAATCAGTCTTTTGGGTTTTGCCCAGGGACTTGAGAATATTATGAATTTAAGGCGGGACCCCGGCTACATGACCGTCTCTCATGACGCTAAAGATATGGGTAAGTTCGCTACCCCTACTCTGCGAGAACTGAAATACACCGCTCCTTATATGCATAATGGTATGATGGCCTCATTGGATGAAGTCATAGATTTCTACAACAAGGGCGGCGGACCGGACAGACCCGGATTAAAAGATTCCGCAATGGTGCCGTTGCGCCTGACAGATACTGAAAAAGCAGAGTTAAAAGAATTTCTGCTTGCTCTGAGTGGTGATGATATCGGCGCGGCAGTAAAATACACGAAACCTGATCTGGATTACCAGCCTTTGCCAAATTGGGTTAATAATGATTATACAATTAAAAATTATAAATGAGGGAAAGGAGGGGAAAAATTTATGAAAAGCAGTAAGAATATAATGTTTCTTTTGCTCGCTTTCGCTGCAATACTGATATTCTCCCCTGTGGGAACAGTATTCGCCGAAGGAGATCCGGATTTTGATATGCCATTGGCAGCTTTAATGCCTCCGCCATATCCGGTGGATAACCCGACAGTGAAAAAAAATGTCTGGCCGTCCAAAATGGATGCGAAACAGGAATTAGGTTATCTCACATTTTTTGATCCAAAATTGTCTGGCGACCAGGGGCCTTCTGCATGCTCCGATTGCCATAATCCTTTGCAGGGATGGGGAACGAACGAAGCGCACAGCAAAGGTTATCCGGGAACAGCGCACTGGCGGAATTCTCAAACAATTGTGAATAACGCTTATTTACAGAAACTTTTCTGGGGCGGCTCTTCTCCAAGTTTGGAAGCCCAGGCTCCGTCTGCTGCCAGAGCGGCACGCGCTGGAAACCTGGAAAGAGATCAAGGAGAGGCTCGCTTAAGACTGGCACCGGAATATGTCCAACGCTTTAATGAGGTTTTCGGAGACCGATGGCCTATACTGCAAAATGCATGGCGGGCTATAGCATCTTTCGAAAGATATATGTCTCAAATCGATACCCCCTTTGATAAATATATGAATGGGGATAGAAGCGCTATGTCAGCCTCCGCAATAAGAGGGATGGACATTTTTAAAGGAAAAGCGAATTGCTTTGAATGCCATAACGGTCCGATGTTGACGGATGAAAAGTTTTACAATTTGGGTGTAAAAAGAGGAGAAGGTCTTGATGGTGGTGAGGATCCTGAGGATGCGATGCCGCTCGTACAGATAAACCTGCGCTGGGAAATATACGGCAATAAAGGAAATTCAGAATGGATTTTCCGGTCATTCAAGGATGACGCGGGGATGTGGTTCCGAGATAAACAATTGACAAGCAGAGGTAAATTTCGCACGGCGCCTTTAAGGTTTACCAGATTTACCGCGCCATTTATGCACCATGGCCAGTTGGATTCGCTTCGTGCAGTCATTGATTTTTACGATAGAGGTGGCGATGAAAATGAGTTTACCAAAGAGCTAATAACACCCTATGGTGATAAGTATGCAGGTACAAAGACTTCCATCATGAAAAAACTGAATTTAACGGAAGATGAAAAAAAGGATCTGGAAAACTTTTTATTGGCTTTAACCGCCGATCCTATGGTATTGCCGACTCCAAAGCTTCCTCAGTTTCAGAGGATGGCGGACTGGATGCCAAGAAAATAATTTAGTTGCTAAATAATAATTAGGAGGTGAAATTCATGGAAAAGAAAGAGGAAAAATGTTTTTCTCTATGTTCAAATCGTAGGCAGTTTCTTCTGGCCAGCGGTGTTGCAACAGCAACTGTTGTTCTGACCGGGATACCCGGATTGGGAGCAAAAAAGGTTGAAGCGGTAACAACCGGCTATCCAAGGCAGAAAATAGCATCACTGAGCAGTCTGAAAACAGGGAAACCTGTTGAGTTTAAATATCCGGACACCAAAAAATACTCTGGTAGCTTTATTGTTAAATTAGGTACAGAAGGTGGCGGCGGAGTAGGCCCCCAAAAGGATGTAGTTGCTTTTAATAATTTCTGCCAACACATGGGCGGCAAAATGCTGGATGGAGGATACAAGGCAGCAGATAAAGCGATAGGCCCCTGCCCGTATCATCAGACCACCTTTGACTTAACGAGGCATGGAATAGTTATCAGCGGTCATTCAACGGAAAGCATTTCTCAGGTATTACTTGAGGTTGAGGGAAACGATGTGTATGCCGTTGGCATCATGGGTTTAATTTATGGACGACATAGTAACTTATAAAATAAAAAGGAGGTGTAATTCATGACACAATATTATCTGCCAAAAGATAGCGTACCAATACCGCCGCCCAATGCGGAGGTGTTTACCACAGCATGTGACTATTGTATAGTCGCTTGCGGTTATAAAGTTTATAGATGGCCCCTGGGTAAAGACGGAGGGCCGAGTGCAAATGATAATGCCTTGCTCGCGGACTTCCCGCTGGATCCTCTCGGAGGCTCAGGAGCTGCCTGGTATGGACCGAATAATCACAATGTGGTTATGGCAAATGGTAAGCCTCACAACATAATAGTCGTTGCTGATGCTGAAACCGGAGCTGTAAACTTAAATGGAGACCACAGCATAAGAGGCGGTTGTATTGCTAAAAAGCCATATAACCCAAATACACCCACAAGGGATAGACTGCAAAGGCCAATGCTTCGTATTTTTGACTCATTGATGCCGGTAAGCTGGGATCTTGCCACGGACATTTTTGCGGAATTAAGCAATTATGTCATTGACAAATATGGCGCGAATGCCTGGGCGCATAAACAGTATTCCTATCAGTACTGGGAAAATACTTACGCCCTGACCAAGTTGGCTCTGCGGCATATTGGAACGGCGGCATTTTCGCCACATGATCAGCCGGGACCAGGAGGAGACGCAATAGGATTGCGGGACACCGGGTACGCGAAATTCGCGCCCTCTTACTGGGATTGGGCTAATGCGGATACTTTATTTATTTCCGGCACAGACCCATATGAAACAAAAACCGTCCTGTGGAACGAATGGATAATGCCGGCAATAAAAAAGAAAAAAATGAAGGTAATTATGGTCCTGCCCAGAAGAACAATGGGTGCGGCTTTTGCCGAAGCAAACGGTGGACTCTTCCTGCAATTGATCCCGGGAACAGATACGGTGCTTCAAAATGCAATCGCCCGGCAAATTATTGAGATGGACGGGATTGATAAAGAGTGGATCAAGAAATGGACTAACAATAAGTGGGAGACAGATTCCGGCTTTGGACAGGGAACACGTAATTCTCCATGGCAGTGGCGATCTACCTGGGGTAAATTTGAGACCAGCGGCTATGACAACGGTAAGAAAAGCTTTAAAACATGGTTGTTTAAGCAAAAGGAATTTGAGCTGAATGCAGCCGCTAAACTTACCGGGGTTTCTGCAGCAAAGATCAAAAAAGCCGCGGAAATGATGTCACAGAAAAAAGGAAAACCGACTAAGGTATCCATTGCGCTGGAAAAAGGAAACTACTGGTCAAACAATTATGGAAATACCGTTTCGATTGCTAGTCTGGCTGTTATTACCGGAACCGGCGGAAGACCGGGACGGATGATCGGCCGGTTAGGTGGTCACCAGCGTGGTGGCAGAGGCGGCGGAAAGTACATCAGGACAAAAGGGCCGGAAAAGAACGAGGGCCGGAGAAAGAAACCTATTGATCTTGACCGGTGGCTTGTTTCCGGGCATGTTCGCTTTGCAAATGTAGTTGGTTGTACGTGGGTAAGCGGAATGGCCGGTTCCCAGGGAGGAATTGGAGATGCCTTTAACCGTCAAACCCGAAAGAATCCCCATCAAGTTCATAGTTTTAACAAGGCCGAAATCATTTCTACATTGAAAAAGCGAGTGGACAGCGGTGGTATGGTAGTTGCCAACTGGGATATCTATCTTCGTGATCCTATTGGAGTGAAATACGCGGATATTGTTTTTCCAGCCGCAACATGGGGCGAGGTAGATTTCGCGCGGGCTAATGGAGAACGCCGGTGCCGGCTTTACCAGAAATTCTATGACGCCCCGGGCGACGCAAAGCCTGATTGGTGGATTGCGGCGCAAATAGCCACCAAAATGGGATTCCCGGGATTTGATTGGAAAGATTCCAACCAGGTCTTTGAAGAAACTGCCAGATTCAGCAGAAAGAGCAGGGTAGCTTATGATTCGATTGTATGGATGGCAAAGAAAAATGGCATGAAAGGTCATGAACTGCTCGGAAAGCTCGGTACAACAGGAATCCAGGCACCTGTCCGCATTATGGATAAAGCCTATGCAAACAGTAAAGACCCAAGAATAAACAGGCCGGGCCGAAAATATGCCGGTGACCAGCAGGAAGTGCTAAAAGGTCTTGAGTGGCGTGGCGGTGTGTTATTCGCTACGGTAAGACAGCATGATACGGAAATGAAGTTGCCGGAAACGGGACATCCAGAACGCACCATTTTTAATAAGCTGGAATTGAAATACAAATCCCAGACCGGTAAGTTGAACCTGCTGAAATCTCCGTGGAACCAGTTTTCCGATTTCTGGGAATGGTGGAGACCAAAGGGAGATGAACTTTGGGTAACCAACGGCCGTATTAATGAAATATGGCAGTCTGGTTTCGACGATATGTTCCGTCGGCCTTACATTACCCAGCGGTTCCCTGAAAACTGGCTTGAGATTCATCCTGAAGACGCAAAGAAAAGGGGAATTGAGAGTGGTGATCAGCTTGTTATCTCATGTGATAGAGTGCCTATACAAAAAGACTATAATCAGGCAGTCTTCAGTGGAGACTTCATGTTCTCCAACCTGATGAAGCAGGGCCATATCAAGCTAACCAAGGCATCTATAACAGGGGTTGCAATAGTTACACCGATTGTGAGGAAGGGTACAACCTGGACCTACTTCCAGAATCCACATCAACCGGCTAATGCCCTTGTTCCAATGGTTCCTGATTGGGTTACCAACAGGTACCGCTTTAAGCTTGGTGTGGGCAAAGTTAAAAAGATAGGAGAATCTCCTTACAAGAAGACATTCCGTGCATTCTCCTGGGCAAGAAGAGACATAGTATAAAGTACTAATGCTATGCTGATTCACAAAAAAGAGGGGAGTTTTCACTCCCCTCTTTTTTTATAAATTTAAAATAAATATTAAGAAACCTCTGATTAAGTCCGTTTATGTCATTTCGAACGCAGTGAGAAATCTGAGAAGTAATTGATTGTATTGCCATCACCAAGAGAAAGATTTCTCGTTTTACTCGAAATGACAAGTTAATCAGAGGTTCCTTAAATCACAAATTTCGCAAATTACACGAATAAATTTGTGTAATTCGCGCAATTTGTAGTTTACAACCTTATTAAAAAGAAAAGATGATGTCAAAAAAGATAGAAGCAGCAGATGCGATTGCATTGTGCCTGAAAGGCAAACTTGCTATGACCAGGATGGCGGCCATCCAGGCGCTTGGAGAAATAGGGATTTGTTCTTCCATGAAAGACCTGGTTGGTTGTTTAAATGATCCGGATCCGGATGTGCGGATAGACGCCGCGGAAGCCCTCGGTAAAATTCAAAGTAAAGACTCATTGGATCCTCTGTTAGACGTTACTAAAGCCATAGACGGAGATCTTGTTATTACCGCTGTCAGGTCTTTGGGCCAGATTAGCGACAGAACTGATAAGAAGGTAGTAGACCGGTTAATTGAAGCGCTTGAGGATGATGATGCTGTGTATCGGCCGGATGAGGATTTGGAGGATGAAATGGATTTTGATCCGTCATTTGACGTGCATCTCGAAGCAGTTAGAGCTCTTGGGAAGATTGGGGACCCAAAGGCTGTAGACCCTCTTGTTAAATATCTTACAGATGAATTTGCCCAGGATATTAGCCATGATATTTTTCGCGCCCTGATTAGCATAAAAGATGAGGCGGCTGTGGATATATTAATTAAATTACTTAAGGATTCCGATGATCTCCTCCGAAAGCGCATCGCAGGTCTTCTTGGAGATGTAGACCACCCAAAAGCCGTTGAGGTATTGACAAATACCCTGCTTGATAAGAATGCAGATGTACGGATTAGCGCTGCCGGTTCTCTGGTAAAAGTTGGAGACCCTAAAAATATCCTTGTTCCCCTTGCTCTTTTATTGAAGGATCAGGATCAGGAGGTGAGGGCTGAAGTTACAGGTTTATTTGCACAAATTGACGATCCTAAGGTAATTGAGCATCTTCTTCCTATGCTCAAGGACCCTGTTAGAAATGTACGAAAAAAAGCCGCTGAAGTTCTGGGAAAGTTGCAAACCAGTGAAGCGGTTGACCCACTTCTGGAGTTATTAAAAGAATCGGATGAATTTGTTCAGTGTGAAGTGATTAAATCTTTAGGAAAAATTGGGGATAAAAAGGCATTAGAACCGCTTTATGCCATTATAGAAGACATTAAAAAGGAAGTATACACCCGCATTACTGCAATTCATGCTGTTACAAGAATTGGAGGCCCTGAAATACTGGAGGTTTTAAAAAAGAGTATTGAGAGTAATGAAAAAGAGATCATCCTTTCAGCAATGGTTGCCCTGGAAAAGATCAGGTTGCCGGAAGCCAGATCCATTATTATTTCAGTATTTGATGAACCTGAAGAGGAAAAAGATGAAGGTGAAGTTCAAGGTGAAAACGATTCCAATAAAAAAGAGGTAAATCCAGTAGAGCATCTTTCTAACGGGGCAAAACCTGAGAATGATAAAGATAAAACCCGGGAAAACAATGAATTCGACATTGAAACCAATGATGAAGTGATATCTGAGGTCAAAGATGAAAATTCAAAAGAGGAGAAAGATGAACATGCTGATGAGGAAAAAGAAATTGCTGAAACGGACCAGATAATAGATGAAAAGTGCACTGATGAAGAGGCTGAAGATAAGGCAGAGGATGAGGGTATGAAAATTGTTCAGGAAAAGTATAAAAAAACATTTGCAGCAAGAGTTCTTGGAAATATTTCAACTCCCGAGTCCATTGATGTCTTAATTTCTCTGCTGGATAGTGATGATCTGGATTTGGTAATAGAGGCAATCATCTCGCTTGGAAATATGCAGAAAAAAGAGTTCTTTACAAATATTGAGCCATTCCTTAATCACGAACAACGAGAAATGAGACTTGCCGCTTTAGAAGCCCTGGGTAAAATCAAAAATGAAGATGCAATCGATCTGCTTTGTAAAATTTTAAAAGAGGACGAAGATCCATTTATTCGTGAAGCAGCAGTCAGGTCTCTTGGACAAATCGGTACTCCAAAAGCTTTGGAAGTATTTCTGGAAGTGTTAAAGGACGATTCAAGGGAGGTGAGAAGGCAGGCTGTTGTAAATCTCGGTACGTTTAAAGATCGTAAGGCAATAGAACTTTTGTTGGGTTCATTATATGATTATGAGAATTTCGGGGAACTACGCAAAGAGATAGCTCAATCCTTGAAAAATATTGGGAATCCCGAAATTGTGGACCAATTAATTGGAGTTATAAAAAATAACAAACAGCAGGCAAATCATTGGATAGCTATGGCGGCATTAACGGAAATCTATCGGAAAGCGGCATAGTGTTGGTTGGGACGCAGTGGTCATGCCGCTTTACGGCACACCCTGGAACCATGAAAATTTGTCAACGCTTATGGATTCCCGCTAAAAGCGTGCGGGAATGACATGTTATGGTTTCGGGGATGACATTTTTGCTTATTTTGTCATTCCTACGAAAGTGGGAATCTAAATTGTTACAGCAGATAAACGCAGATTTTTAGGATGTTTAAGTTAGAAATTAATGGTTATTCGAAATAACAAAAAAAAACGAGGAACAAACAACTAAAAAATTATTTTATTAATTTATTTTAAGGAGGGGATCAGGATGAGAATTTTATGTTCAATAATTATTTTGATGCTGGCGCTTTTCCAACCAGTTTTTTCCTTTGCCGGTGAAAAGGAGGAGGCCATGGGGAAGCAACTTTTTATGCGATATTGCATGCAGTGCCATGGGGAGCAGGGCCTGGGTAATGGACCAAATGTTAAGGCCGCAGAAATGGATCCGGGGCCCAGGGATTTGTGTGATGTTGAAAAACCATACATGAAGACGAAAGATAATGCTTATTTAATTACAGCTATTGCTGACGGCGGGTTAGGGATAGACAAATCAGCCCTGATGCCACAGTTTAAATACACACTTTCTGATTATCAAATATTCACCATAGCAGCTTTTATTCGGACTCTTCACAAGCATGACTCGCCTCCTCTTGATTTTTCAAAAGCAAAAAGGACAAAAGAAACTTTGCCTGTCAAAAAAATAGAAGCGGGTAAAGCCAGTAAAAGGGATAAACTGATGGGAAAAAAAGTTTATAAAAAATATGGTTGTTCGGGATGTCACGCGATAAATGAAAACGGCGGTTCCACAGGAGGTGATTTATCAACGGTTGGATTGAAACATGATGCCCATAAGATGTGGCAGATTATCAAAGATCCTTTATCAGTGAACACCGACTCAAAAATGCCGGCATATAATATAGACGAAAAAACTGGAGCAATTCTGGTCAAATATTTGTCGTCTTTGAAATAATAAAAAAAAGAAAAAACTGTTGTGCAATGGAAAGTTTTCTGTTATTGTGTTGGCCTTTAACTTTAATTAGGAGGTGGGTAGCATGGGAAATCTAATGAAAGCTGGTTTTTTTATTGCGATTATTGCTTGCTTTTTAGCGCAGCCCCTTTACGCTGGGGACACTCACGATCTGGTATCTTCAAAGGTAGGTGCCGCTCCAAAAGTCGACGGCAGCGGTGATGACGCGCAGTGGAAAAGCGCAAAAAAAGTGGCTGTTGAGGCTGAGGATGGACCTGAAATAACCGTACAGTCAGTTCATACAGATAGTGAGATTTTTTTCCTTATCCAGGTGGTTGGAGATTTGGATCATTCCATAAACATGGATCAATGGGTCTATGACGGCAGCAAGTGGACTGTTAAACAGGAGGAGAGAGTAGATGAAAAATGGGCAGCCGATACGGACCGGTTTGCTTTCCAATGGCCTATAACGGACGCAACACAAATTAAGAAAAATATAAAAGGGAAGGAGTATTCCTTTGTGCAGAAGGGGTGCGCCACAATCTGTCACTCCCCTGAGAAAGAAGATAAGATGTATCTCCTCGGTGCGGATCAGAAAACCGATGTCTGGATGTGGAAATCCTCCCTCACAAATCCTTTAAATTATGCGGATGACTGGTTTCAGGATTCCACCAATATAGCTGTAGCTGAAGAGGCGGACAAGCCAAAAAGGGTTGCCGCCGCGCAAAAAGGGGATGAAGCGTTAGGATATGTACAAAACAAAGATGGTGATAAACCAAAATGGATGCCTAAAGGAGGGCCGAACAAAGCTTTCCTTATTAAAGGCGATGAAGTCCCCCTGGACATGTCCAAAATTAAAAAAGGCGACACTATCCCGGGATGGCTTTTATCCAGACCAAAAGGAAGCGGTGGCGATGTTAATGCCGGTGGAAAATACGATGAGGAAGAGGCGGCCTGGACTTTGGAGTTTGGTAGAAAGCTTAAAACCGGAGATGCCGCAAACGATGTTCAATTTGATACAGGAAAGTCTTATTATTTTGGCATATCTACTTGGGATAACGACAGACTGCAGAAGCATACCAGGGTAAAAAAACCTTTTCTGATGTCATTTAAATAGTTCCTAATAAATGCGCAGTGAACTGTCTCATTGTTTTTGAATTGCAATGAGCATCTCGGCGCGAAGAAAAAAAAGAATGGAATAGTCAATGGCAATACAAGGTGAAGAGGAGCACTACGCATAGGTTTATGGGAGTTTTTAACAGTATGAGATTCCAGATGAAGTCTGGAATGACAATTATCGGACAGCCTTCTATGCGTAGAGATCTCCTAAAGTTCATAGCTTTCGGAGTAGCCGTTTTCTCTTCGGTTCTCATTTTTGCTCCGGAACTCTTTGCGGCAGAAAAGGTCGCAAAAGTGGATTACCGTGAAGTTCCCTTAATAGGGAGCCGCAATTTTATCTGGATAGTAGCGCAGCTCCATCTCCTCGCTGGCGGATTTGTTTTAGGGGTACCTGTCTTTGCCTGGATCTGCCATATCATCGGGGTCATGGGAAAGGAAGAGCGGTATATCAAGTTAGCAAATGAGTTCACTAATCTGATCGTGGCCGCTTTTGAAATGACCGCTCTTCTTGGGTCCCTCCTTCTCCTTGGTCTCATCGGCCTCTATCCCAAGCTCGTGAGATACATCACGGATATCTTTTGGCCCACCTACTATTTTTATGTGTTCCTGTTCGCCGCTTCCATGGTCATCCTCTACCTCTACTGGTCCGGGTTTGAGAAATTGAAAGATCGTCAGAAACTCCACCTGTTCTACGGCTTTCTGCTGAACCTCGTTGCGCTCTTAGTCATGGCTACGCCTAATGCCTGGGCCACATTCCAGGCCAGCCCCGTGGTTTTCGCAGAGGGTATCGGCGCCTGGGAGAAGAACTGGAGCGCGATGAATAACATGACCTGGATGCCGGTGAATATCCACCGGTTTGTCGCCAACATCGTCCTGGGCGGGTTTCTCGTCGGCGCCTATGCGGGCGTCCGTTACCTGGGGGCCAAGACAGAAGAGGAACGTGCCCATTACGACTGGATGGGGTATATTGGAAACTTTATCGGGATGTTCGGTTTGCTTACGCTTCCCTTCGCTGGATACTGGTTGGCACGGGAAATCTATATATATAGCCAGCAGATGGGGATCACCTTGATGGGTGGCTTTTTGTCCTGGTTATTTATCATCCAGGCTGTTCTGATTGGAGTTTTGTTCCTTGGAGCCAATTACTACTTCTGGCTGGGTCTGGCCTACAGAACGGAAAAGGGTGCCGAAAAATACATGAAGACCATGATGGTGATGCTCGTGGTGATCTTAATTTGTTTTATGGTATGGTTAACGCCCCACAGCCTGGTGGCGAGCCTTGAGGAAGCCCGTGCGATGGGCGGAGCGCATCATCCCATACTGGGTGTCCTGGGGGTGATGTCGGCCAAGATGACGGCCGTGAACGTGATGATTTTGGTTTCCTTTATAAGCTTTCTCATTTACTGGCGCGCGGGGCAGCAGCCGACGGTAGGATGGGCGAAGCCAGCTAACTATCTTATTATTTTCCTTTTTTTCGTGGCCTTCATGGCTTTGATCGTACTCGGGGTCTGGGGCTATTTTGTTCCGGCCATTGTCAGGATAGATAAGTTCTCCGTATGGCAGGTTCTGATAGTACTGTTTGTCCTGTTCACGGTCATGCCGCTTGTGGCGCAAATGCTTAAGGGCGCCAAAGAAACCTCCACGATGGTCTGGGGCAGGATGCCGGTGAGGTCCCAGCATGTTCTGGTCATCAATGCCATAACAATTGTCTTCACGATGGCAATGATGGGATATGCCCGCTCGGCCTCCCGTATCCACTGGCATATTTTTGGGGTGTTAGAGGATACCACCGCTCATGCTTTTTCTCCTGCCCTGGGAGAGGCGCTCACCATGGCGGCGGTCTGCACATTTCTCTATTTCTTTTTGGTAGGCTTGGTCGTTTGGACAACCTTCAATACTACGCGTCAACCTGCCTTCTCCACACAGTACTTCTTTTTTACGCCCTTGTATCACTATATTGTTTCCCTTGTCGAAAAGCCGGCTGTGCCTGATGGGCAGGCGTCGAAAGGATCTAACCAATACTGGAAGGTCCTGGCGACCTCCTGTGCGCTCCTGCTCGCTTACGTTTATATGTCCTATTCGGTCCCGCAGTTGGAATCTCATCCACCAAAGAAGGAGAAGTTCGATCTATCGCTGATCAATACCAGGGCGGATCTGGTTCATCAGGGGAAGAAGCTTTTCTTTGGCAAGGGTAAATGCTCGCTCTGCCATACTATAGAAGCGACTCATGGCGCTCGTGCTCCCGTCCTGGGCGGTATAGGCGGGAGGCTGAAAAAAGAATTTATTATAGATTCATTGCTCCATCCAAAAAATTATTTATATAGAGATTATACTGGAAATATTACAAGGCCCTTCCCGGCAGAGATGCCTGTAATCAACAAACCTCCTATCGGTCTTTCCATGCAGGAGCTCCTGATGGTTGTGTCTTTTGTCCAGAGTCTCGGGGGAGAGGTCACGGTAGATGTCGAGGAAGTCAAGGCGCTATCAGCGGCAACAGAGCCTCAGGAAGTGAAGCCGGCCATTATACCGGCAAGTGTTGCGACGCCTGATGAAGTAAAGAAACCTCTTGCACCACCAACCGTTTCAGAGAAAATCAGCGGAAAGGCTGCGGTAGAACCTGAGAAAGAGAAGAAGGCGCTTATACCGGCAACTGTAGAGGAGAAGGATGTCATCGGAGAGGTTGTGGTAGAGTCAGATGAACTAAAGAAACCTCTTGCGCCACCAACAATCGTTGAGGAATTGAGCGGAGAAGTAAAGATAAATCCTGATGAAGTGAAGAAGGCACCTGAAGCACCTATTGTTGAGGAGGGTAAGGGCGATGCCAATTAATTCCATTTTGCCCTTCGCAGCAGTTGCCGTTGCCTTATTCGCGGCTGTGCCCATGGTGATAAACCGCAGGTCGCCCAATACGCGTGAAGCCTGGTCGGTGGGGGCGGCGACCCTGATGTTTCTCTTTGTTCTCCACATGATTCCCCCGGTCCTTGACGGCAATACTCTGCACTATACTCTCTTTTCTATTGCTCCCGGCATCTCCTTTTCGTTTCGGGTTGATGCTATGGGGGTTTTATTTGCTGTCACTGCCTCTTTTTTGTGGATCCTGACCACCTTTTACTCCATCGGCTACATGCGTTCCCTGAAGGAGCACGCGCAGACCCGCTACTATCTCTGCTTTGCGTTTACAATGTCGGCGACCATTGGAGTGGCCTTTGCGGCAAATTTGCTGACTCTTTACTTATGTTACGAGCTTGTTGGTGTCTGTGCTTATCCCCTGGTGGCACATTCAGAGACCGAAGAGGCGTATGCCAAGGCGAACAAGTATGTCTTTTATCTCTTTGGGATGGCGAAACTCTTTTTGCTCGCGTGCTTTTTGAGCTACGGTCTTTCCGATACCCTGGATTTTAAACCAGGCGGCGTATTCCCCGCTGACGCGGACAAAACCCTGCTCACCATCACCTTTTTTCTGTTTTTGGTTGGTGTCGGCGCTAAAGCGGCGATCATGCCTTTGCATCCCTGGCTGCCTGCTGCCATGATCGCGCCTACCCCGGTGAGTGCCTTATTACATGCCGTCGCCGTTGTAAAAGTAGGTGTCTTCACTTTATTGCGCGTTGGCCTGGACACTTTTGGGCTGGAGACGCTAAAACAGCTCGATGTAGGAGGGCCAGTGGTCCTCATAGTATGCTTTACGATAATTGTTTCTTCTATAATTGCTCTGTCGAAGGACAACCTAAAGGCCAGGCTTGCCTATTCAACAATAAGCCAACTTTCTTATATAATTCTGGGGATGGCATTGTTGACTACCGCCGGCGTAACGGGCGGCGTAATGCACATTGCAAATCATGCCTTTTCGAAGATTACGCTATTCTTCTGTGCGGGAGCGATCTATGTAGCGTCCGGTAAGAAAAACGTGAGTGAACTGAATGGCATCGCAAAAAAGATGCCCTTCACAATGGCGGCCTTCACCATAGGCTCTCTTTCTCTAATAGCATTTCCACCCTTTGCGGGTTTCATAAGCAAGTGGTATTTGATATTTGGTTCAGTAGAGGCAGGACAGAAATTGGCGGTTGCAGTCCTCGTGACTAGCTCAATTCTGAACGCCTGTTATTTTATGCCAATCGTACATGCGGCATATTTCAGAGATTTACCGCCTGGCGAGAAGGTAGAAAGACGGGAGGCCCCACCCACAGTGGTAGTTCCATTGATGCTTACAGCTGTAGCAGTTGTGATTTTATTTTTTGCGCCATCGTTCTTCCTTGACCTTGCTATAATGGTTGTACCAGGCGTAACAGGAGGAGGTTGAGTTGAAAAAAGACAAAAAAGACAAAAAAGAGAAAGAAGATAAAGAAGAGATAAAAGAGCTCGGGCATGAGCCTGAACCTGGATATAGAAAAATTTTTAACATCGTTTTATCAGGTATGTGTATATACCTTTTTCTACTCTTTGTCGTAGGATTTTTTTTAAGATAAGAGGAGATTGAAATGAAAGAAGGACATTTTTTTGATAAACCTCAAAATGTAAAAAGACTCTTGATGGGCTTTTATATATTCCTTGGATTGCTCATTGTGGTGGACCTTATTCTCACTCTATTACACTTGAAACACCCATTTTTTTCATGGGATGGGTATCCTTTTTTTAATGGGGCATTTGGATTTGTCTCTTACGTCG
>CAYMVZ010000020.1:0-27427 GCA_964394335.1 uncultured Nitrospinota bacterium
TGTTTTATCACAATACTAACTTTGAGGGTGGATCAGTTTTTCAGGGTAAGGTCATAATCACTGTCATCAAACCTTCTAATGGCGAGCCCTGTCGCTGTTGCTATCAAGGGGCTGATATAATCTATGTATTCCGGATCAAATATTTTTTTATTAACGGTGACTTTTTTCAAGGGATCAAGTGTTTCGACGATAACCCCCAATTTTTCACTTAAAAGCTGGTTTATGCCTGAAATCTTTGAACTACCTCCGCTTAAAAAGATTTTTTCAACATTACGGTTTGCTGCTGTACTGTAAAATTCAATAGATTTTTGAATTTCAGAAGCAAGAATATCCGTAACCTCCACGATAATAGAAACGATCTTATCTTTATTATCTTCAGTAACATCCAAGCCTAATTTTATTTTTTCGGCATCTTCGTAATCAACTTTCAATTCTTTTTGAATGGTTTCCGTATATTTGTTTCCTCCCAGAAGAATGTCTCGGGTAAATCCCATGGAACTACCCTCTATAATACCAATATTGGTTACAGAGGCCCCGATGTTTACAATAGAAACCACCTTATCCATTTTCTCATCGTAATTAAGGCTGTAGTTGTTTTCTACAGCGAAAATATCAAGATCAAAAACCACTGGTTTCAAGCCGGCGTTTAAAAGAATGCTCTCTCTCTGTTCAATAATATCTCTTTTGGCTGCAACCAACAAAACTTCCATTTGCTCGCCTGAATCTTCGCTTTCTGCATCCGGTTCTTTTACTGCTGAGCCTAAAATAGCAAAATCTATATTAACATCCTTGATATCAAACGGAATATATTGCTCCGCCTCCATTTTGATGGATTCGGCTAATTCATGTTCGCTCATCTTAGGTATATTAATTTTTTTTATGACTACTGATTCTCCGGAAACAGAGATTACGGTAAATTTTGTTTTTATTTTTTCAGAGGAAATTAACTGCTTTACAGCTTCTGAAACAAGGTTAGGATTTTCAGTCATTCCATCTTCAAATGTGTTTTCAGGGAGGGGAACAAGCCCAACATTCATAAGCTCGAAGTGGTTTCTTTTTTGTAGTAATTGAACAATTTTTATGGAATGAGATCCAATATCAATCCCAACTAATTGTGACTTTTTTGAAAGCCCCATATTAATCCTCAGGGAAAATTTTAGCTTTTTGATCCAGTTTATACCCCAGAGCTATAATTATTTTTCTTCGAGTATCTAGGCGGCATTCATGTCCCTTTTCAATCCGGTCAATAGTTTGAACTGAAACATTCGCCTGCCGTGCCAGTTCAGCTTTACTCATCATTCGCAACTCTCTAATTTTCTTTACATGGTTATCGAGCATAATTTCCTTCCAGTTAAAAAAAGTTAATTTATGCTAAATTAAACACTTTTAATGATTAGAAGGATATAACTGTATCATAAATATAATATTAGTCAACACTTTTTTTAATTAAATTTAATTAGCTTTAATTATATTATAATTATGATCTGCTTTTTTGGATGGATCCCTCATGTCTTGAATTGCAGTCAGCATAGCTTCGGCTTTGTTATAAGTTTCGTAAAACTCTAGTTCAGGTTCTGAGTCTGCAACAATTCCCGCTCCAACCTGAAAGTAGGTCTTGCCGTTATTTATCAATACGGTTCTTATAATTATATTTAAATCCATCTCACCGGAAAAACCAATATAGCCTAAAGAGCCCGTATAAAGACCACGGCTTATATTTTCAATTTCGTTAATTATTTCCATGCTTCTAATTTTGGGACAGCCGGTAATGGTGCCTCCTGGAAAGCAGGCATTCAAAATCGCTTTCAAATTAACATTATTTTTTAAAATGCCTTTAATATTTGAGACAATGTGCCAGACATGGGAGTATCTTTCAAGAATCATAAATTCATTGACCTTCACGCTTCCATATTTACACAATCTGCCTAAATCATTTCTCTCCAAATCAACAAGCATAAGATGTTCGGCTTTCTCTTTTTCGCTTAAAAGCAGTTCATTGGAAAGTGATTTGTCCTGATTCAATGTAATTCCTCTTGGTCGGGTCCCAGCTATAGGTCTTGTTTCAATTCTGCTTTTATAAACTTTAACCAATCGTTCGGGAGAGGAACTTGCGATAAAAAAATCATCCAATTTTATAAACGCTGAAAAAGGTGAAGGGTTTATTTTTTGTAAGCATTTGAAAAGAATGAATGGGTCCCCATCAAATTCTGTTTCAAACCGCTGGGATAAATTGGCCTGATATATCTCCCCTTCTTTGAGATATGTTTTAACCTTTTTCACCATAGTTTCGAATTCCTTTTTAGTAATATTAGATTGAAAAGCTTCCTTTGTGAGTACTTTTTTTTTCTTGTTGTTGTAGCTTTTTTCTTTAGAAGGGGATAAATGATACTGATTAATTCTATCTGTCAATCGGAGAATTGAATTAGAATAAATTTGGTCGATTTGCCGTACATTTGTTTTAGCCAAACAAATAAATTTGATCTTTTTTCCAAAATGATCAATAGCAATAATTTCATCGACAAAGATAAAATGGATATCCGGAATATCCAGGCCTTTTTTTTTTATCCCAAAAGGTAGTTCTAAATAATGAATCAGGTCATAACTGAAATAGCCGATACCACCGCCAAAAAAATGAGGTAAATAAGAAATGTAAGGAGTCTTGTATTCTTCAAGGATTGCCGTAAAGGATTTAATTGGATCTGATTTTTCTGAAAAGGTTTTTCCCTTTTTCCAGATAGTTGCATTTCCGTCCTGATATTTAAAACGAAGAAATGGATCTCCTCCTAAAAAAGAATACCTGGCAGTCATTTTTCCACCTTTGCCGCTATCTAATAGAAAGGCGTACTTGTATTTATAAAACAGATCTTCAAAAATTCCGATAGCGGATTTGCTTTCGTCTAATGGAAGTTCTGCAACAACAGGAACTAAAGACTGATTTTGAGCAAGGTCAGCAAACTTATCTTTATCGGGATAGAAATTAGTCATAAGTTCTTTTAAATATTTTATACTATTACACTATAAAAAACCTTCTTTTTTTAGCAAAGCTGAGCTTAGCTCTGGAAGATTTTTTAGGCGGTGTTTAGTTATTTCTTTTTTAGTCCCGCTGTTTAGCTTTTGTTTTTTTTACAGCGGCTTATGCAAAGCACAGCGCCTTATGCAAGGCTTTAGTACACCGGGCGGGCGCCCTATTTGATCATCGGCCATCCATGGCCTCAACCCTTCGGGTAGTCTACCAAAGGTAGCCTATCCAATTCGTCTATCCTGACGAATTGTGGTTGCGGCCTCTTGGCCGCTTTATGGTTTATATTGTTATAATTAATGGCAAACCGACGGATGCAAAGCTGAAGCTTTGACAAACATTAAAATTCCTGTTTGATCACTTTGATGTTTTCAGGAGAAGAAAAAAGATCATAAACGGTCATAGCAAGGGCTTTTGCTCCGGAAACCATTCTTTCAATCCCTTTATCGGACTTGGCTGCTCTTGCAAATTCAGGGGAATGGGCCACTGTGTTTAAGCCGCATATTCCAATATCTACGTGTATCGTAGGCACTATCTGGCTTAAATTTCCGATGTCTGAAGATCCTTTTCCACCCTCTTTTTTTGTTGAATCCTCCTTAATTCCAAGGAGGGTTAAGTTTTTTCTAAACAGGTCTGCAAAGGAATAGTTAGGCTTAAAAGGGTGATATACCAAATCTTTTTTTTCTGTAGTAAGAGTGCAGCCGGTTGATAGCGCGGCTCCTTCAGCGCATTTTATAACTTTTTTGATAACTGTATTAAAATAAGGGATATCCAGGGCTCTAATATAGAAAATAGCTGACGCGTTATCCGGGATAATATTTGGGGCTGTTCCGCCTTTGCTGATAATGCCATGTACACGAGCATCATCTCTTAGCTGTTGACGCAGAGCATTAATGTTGTTGAATGTCTGAATTACTCCGTCCAGAGCATTAATTCCTTCATATGGAAATGCTGCTGCATGGGCCGATTTCCCACGAAATATAAACTTTATTTCCTGAAGGGCAAGCATCAGGGTTACACATCTGGTCTGATTGGAAGGATGCATCATCATAGCCACATCGACATTATTAAAAATGCCGTTTTTCATCATCGATATTTTTCCACCACCGCCTTCCTCTGCCGGAGTTCCGATAACCAGCAGTTGCCCGTTCATTTTAAAATTTAAATGGTGCATTGCCGCAGCAGCTCCAATACTTGCCGTCCCGATTAAATTATGTCCACAAGCATGACCCAATTCCGGTAAAGCGTCATATTCTGCCAGAAGCGCTACCGTTGGATTTCCGGTATAATTGCCGGAAGAAGCTCTAAAAGAGGTGGGGAGCCCTGACAAACCTTTTTCAACGGACAAACCATTCTGAGTCAAAAAGGAAGTTAAGATTTCCATTGAACGGCATTCTTGAAAAGGCATCTCCGGATTTTCGTGCATCTCAAGAGCAATATCGGCCAGTGTTTGCTTAATCGAATCGATAAAATTTATAATTGCTTTTTTATCTTTTTCCATGAACGTATCAGGCGCGAGGCATATTCCGAAGTATTCTAAGGTATCTCAATTTCGCAGGAATTTTATCATCTTCACAATAATTATTTTCCGCCAAAATTTTAAGATCGTCTAAAACCTGCCTATCTCCCTCAAAAATTACTTTTTCATAACCTTTGTCCGAGATAAGACCTGCAGCCATCAAAAGATTGATCACTGATTTGGCATTAAAACGCTGGCTATCCACAATCATCTCCACATCAGTTCCGTGTTCATTAACAATCAATGAAACATAAGTTGAAGGTTTCGCGTGAAATCCCAGAGGTTTGGGAACAGGAAGCTCATACTGAACTTTTTCAACGTAGGCAGTCATTATGTCTTCTGCCAGTGCGTTTCCTTTTTGCATATAGTAATTGCTGTAATAAAAACAGAAATTTATAATCTTGTCCAACACATCTTTTCTATCAACTATCGCTGCTATCCTTTCAGAAGCGGTGTTAGGATTGGTATCGCTCTCATGGCGTTCATAAAAATGAGATAGCCATCTTGCGGCTTCCAATAAGTGAAGGGGAATAGATGTAGCCCTTCTGAGATCACTGAGTTTGGAATTTTCACGTTCCATAACCGTATTTTTTACATAAGTATCGTAATCGGACTGTACGCCATGAATAATTGTTTTTAGTTTTCTTGCCTTTTTTTCATTAATCTTTAATGGCACAAGTTCAAATAATTCATCGGAAGAGAACTTACACCCCAGATTTTCTTCCCGGCACATTTTAGCCACTTTCCTTACTTTCCGGGCTAACGATAATATTTTTTCTTTTTCTCCATCTACTTTTTTAAACTCAAAATCAACTGGAAGTGGTTGAGTAGGTTCAATATCACAAAATTCTTTTTCAGGGGAGACAATTTCCTTTACAGGGATCCTGAGTTCTTTTGCTTCTTCAAGACAAGCGATGAAAAGCCTTTTTATAAACTGATTCACAAACTCCAATGTTTGGCCGGTATCCTTAATAAAATCAGAAGAATCCTTTTCAATTTCCGTAATTTTATAATGTTCATAGCGATGAAAGATGTGATGTAATAGGTAGGCTACAATTCCCAGGTTTCTCATGGACGCAATAAGTTCTGAAAAATAAAACCATTTTTTATTTAGTCGTGCGCCATGGTCATCTAAAAAACTTTCAAATGATTGAAGCTGTTGAATGAACATCCCGAATAATTTTTTGCTTGAACGAAAACGGTCTCCAGACCAGTAGTAATAAAGCGGGAAAAAATATTCACCTGCTTTTCCTGCCAGTTCTGTAAACTTGCTGCTATTGTCCTGGTTATTATTTTTTTCTTTGGAATTCATAATAGTAAAAACTTGTAACAGTTTAGAGGAGTCAGGTAGCCTAACAAACTATGCATTGCGGATCGCAAGTTTTTAACTCTTAATCAGGCTAAACCTTGATCCCCTGCCTCTATCATCTGAGGATTTACTTTCACTCTACCCAACTGAAATTATGTTGTCAAGACGCTGTATTTGAGCTATCCCAACAGCAAGACAAGTCGGAATCATCGCAATATGGTATTTTTAGATGAGATTATTAGCAGCTAACAAAAAGAAGAAAAGCGATTTTTTTTAAAACTAATATCAGAAATCAAAAAACGTTTTACGTAATAGTACGACTCTACGAATTTATCAAGAGCATATTGCCAATACTTAAATGGAAGTTCATTAGCGGTTTTGTAAACCAGGTAACCTGCAATTATTACAACAACAAAATTGGGAAGCCACATCGCTAAAAAAGGATGTAGTTTCCCCGTACCGCCTAAACTCTCTCCAAATAATAACAATATGTAATAAAACACTATTACAAACAGGCTGATTGTAAAACTTCCTGATTTTCCGGAGCGGCTGCACTTCACTCCTAATGGCGCTCCAATTAAACCAAAGATCAAGGCGGCAAATGGGATGGAAAATTTTTTGTGGAGCTCAACTAACTCATTGCTAATGGTGATGCCTTCTTTTTTATGTCTTTCAATTTTCTCTTTTAGTTTTGAAATAGAGAGCTCCCTGTTACCTCTTAACAGCTTGCCGCCGATTTCTTCAGGCTTGGGAATTTCCATTTCAAGAATGTATCGTTTAAATTTCAATGTATGATAATTTTTTTTATCTTTTCCGAGTCGGTGAATTGTTCCATCCGTTAAATTCATTTGAACAACAAATGCCTTTTTGTCGGAAAGAAGCGTGCCTTTTTCAGCGTTAATAATTCGGTATTCACCGTCTTTCGTAGTCTCTGATATGAAAATTCCTTTCATCAGAGGACTGTTTTCATCTTTTTCGTCTACATAAATAATCATATTTTTAAAATCGTCATTAAATAGTTTAGACTTGATTTCATAATTCGCTTGTGTTCGTAAAATCCGGAACAACAATTCTCGAAATGCCTGATTTCCATTTGGCAGACCATAGATCATCATAAATTCCGTCAGGGTAAAAGCCAAAAGCGATAAAGCCATAACAGGAACGAGGAGTTGGTATAAACTGATCCCTCCTGCTTTTAAGGCAGTAATTTCAGAATCAGTGGAAATGCGGCTAAAAGTCACAACAGACGCTATTAAAACTCCTGTGGGAATAGTTAAAACCAAAAAAGCAGGAGCAATATAAATTATCATTTTAGTTACATTATTAAATGAAACTCCTTTGTTAATTATTACCTCTGTTAAGTAAAGCAGCTTATCGAGAAAAAGAGCGCCTGTCGTTGCCAGTATTGCAATGACAAAAACAAGAAATAACTCACAAAAAATATATCTGTTAATTCTGTTCATAAAACTTTAAGGTCGGTGTATTTGGTTTTAAGTTTTTTCTTTCCTGCTCCTTTAAAAAATACACTGAGTATCTCCTCGTCATTATTGCCCTTTACATCCAGAATAATCCCCTTCCCAAAGGTCGAATGACTCACCTTGGTTCCAATGGAAAACTTACTATCGCCTATTTGTTGTCTGTTTTTCCGAGGAAAACGGTTATAAGCTAAAGGTGCACGGTCGCGTTGAGAGGATGCTATCGTTTCCAAAAGTTCGGGAGGAATGTCTTCAATAAACTCTGAAGGTGGATTTGTTAGCTCCATGCCATAAATTTTCCTCGTCATCGCGTTCAGAAAAAAAAGTCGGTTTTTTGCACGCGTCATCCCCACGTAACAAAGCCTTCTTTCCTCCTCCATTTCTTCCTCGCAGTCCATAGACCTGATGTGCGGAAATATTCTTTCTTCCATACCGGTGATAAACACAATAGGAAATTCAAGTCCTTTTGAATTATGCAAAGTCATTAAGGCTACAGAACCGAGTTCATCATCAAAACTATCTATATCTGATACCAGCGCCGCCTGATCAAGAAAATTGCTGACAGAAATGCCGTCATTATTTTCTTCAAAACTTTTGGCAGCCGTAATTAATTCCTTCAAATTTTCGATTCTGTTTCTTGCTTCAAAAGAATTTTCGTTCATTAATTTGTCAACATAACCTGTTTCAGCCTGTATATACTTGATTACCTCGGAAACGCTATTTCCCCCGGCAAACTCTCTCAACCTGCTTAAAAGGCCGCAAAACTTTTGAACCCTCTTTTTAACAGCGCCTGCAAGTGCTTTTGATTGTAACATTTCTCTCATCGCCTCGAACCGGTTGAGTTTTTTTTCATCGGCAAAATTATTTATCTTCTTTAAAGTAACTTTTCCAATGCCATGGTTATTCGTATTGAATATCCTGTTAAGACCAACCGAATCTTCAGGATTAACAATAACACGGCAATAAGCAATAACATCTTTAATTTCTTTCCGATCGTAAAACTTAAGTCCACCGATTACCTGATAAGAAATCCCTGATTTTCTTAAAGACTCTTCAATGACTCGTGATTGAGCGTTTGTTCTGTAAAACACTGCTATATCGCTAAAATTCGCTTTCCCCTTTCTTTGAAATTCCAGAATCGTTCGGCTAATATAATCTCCCTCTTCTATTTCATTAAAAGCCCGGTAGTATGTGATCCTCTCCCCTGCACTATTATTCGTAAAGAGAATTTTTCCTTTTCTCTGCTTGTTTTTGCTAATTACATAGTTGGATGCTTCCAAAATAACTTTTGTGGATCTATAGTTTTCTTCCAGTTTTACAACCTTGGTATTTTTAAAATTTTTTTCAAAGTTCAGGATATTTTCTATATTGGCTCCCCGCCACCGGTAAATAGACTGATCTTCATCCCCTACAACGCAAATATTATGATATTTTTTGGACAGGAGAGAAATAAACAAGTACTGCAAATAATTGGTATCCTGATATTCGTCTACTAAAATATATTGAAACCGATTTTGATAGTCTTCCAGCACATCAGGTTCGGACTTAAACAGTTTTACGGTTATCAACAGGAGGTCGTCAAAATCCAAAGCATTGTTTGCCTTTAACTTTTTCTGATAGACAGGAAAAACTTTTCGGGTTATGTCATCAAAATCATTGTCAGGTTCTATCAGGTCGTTTTTCGTCAGGCTGATTTTATTGGCAATCGCCTTTGGAGAATACTTCTCATCGCTTAAACCGGTTTCTTCAAGACACTCCCTGATCAAAGCATTCTGGTCAACGGTATCGTAAATGACAAAATCCTTTGAATAACCTAACCGATCAATTCCCGTTCTTAAAATACGCACACATGCGGAATGGAAAGTGGAAATCCAAGCATCCAAACTCTTATTACCAAGCATGGATTCTATCCGCTGTTTCATTTCAGAAGAAGCTTTGTTGGTAAAGGTCAGGGCAAGGATATTATAAGGGCTTATTCCATCTTTATTAATTAACCTGGCAACCCTGTGGGTAATCACCCTTGTTTTTCCGGAACCTGCTCCTGCAATAACCAAAAGCGGACCATTTTTATGCATTACAGCTTTCTGCTGTGCCGGATTTAAATTTTCAAGCATAATATAATAAAAAAAACATTTAGCACTCAGTTGACAGTATTTAGTATTTATCTTTCCTTCTGAAAGCTGACGGCTGAAAGTTTATTAAATAGAGTCTATCCATAAACCGGTGTTTTCGCCTCACTGTCATTTCGAGTCCTTTTTGTCATTCTGAAGGAGCGAAGCGACTGAAGAATCTCAGTTAGGATAAAATCCGTGAGGAATCTTCAACTTTCAGCGAGTGAAGATTTCTCCCGCTGGTCGAAATGATATGGTAGCGCAATTAATAAACAGATTCTAAAAAATAATAGGAGCCGGGATAAAAGTTACCACAAAAATAGCAATTGAGATCAATCCTATTTTTTTATCCTGACTGGTCAACGGGATTGATTCGTCTATTAGCGGGGGGTGTCGAAACCCAAACACAGCTACAATAATTGCCCATATAAACCAACCGTGCCAGCTGAAATAACCTAACGGTATTAAAATAATAAAGGTGATTTTAGAAATAATTTGATAGTTTTTTTCAAACAGAGCGTAAATAATATGCCCCCCGTCTAATTGCCCTATAGGAAGCAGATTTAAGGCCGTAATAAATAATCCAATCCAGCCTGCAAAAGCAATAGGGTGCAAAAGAATGTCTGCATTCTCCGGTGAAACGCCCAACACCATTTTGCTTAGAAAGGAAAGCGCTATTGAAGAACCAAATGAGAATTGACGTTGGAAATCGGGTTCCCCTATCTCAGATAATGTCAAACCTATGATCAGAGCAGGTATGCAAACCACAAACCCTGCTATAGGGCCGGCAGCGCCTATCTCCAGCAAAACACGGCGGTTTGGAATAGGAGATCTCATTTTAATAAATGCACCAAAGGTTCCGGCAATAAACGGGGGTGGCGCGGGTATGAAATAAGGTAGCGTGGAAGATACACCCCATTTCCGGGTCATTAAATAATGTCCCATTTCATGGGCGCCTAAAATTAAAATAAGGGTTACTCCAAAAGCCAGGCCGCCGGCCAAAAAAGTAGAGACCAGGGTGGCTACAAGTAAAAAAAAATGGAGCAGTAATTGGCGGCGAGGAATATGGCTAAACATTTAGGATGAATTAAGGTGGTAAAACTTCAGTTGAAAAAATTAAACGGAAATTCTGTCAAATAAATCTTCCCATTTTTCATGTCCATCAATAACTTCAATACCAACAGAATATCTCTCATCTGTTATTTGATTTTTATAGGCAACAACGCCATTAAATACACCATGCGAAGCAACATCAGCGTCGGAAAACAACCTGAAAGGCAATTTTCTATTCTGTTCAGGAAGCTCAAATTCAACGCATCCCTTAAATCCACTTTTGCTGATATTATCGAGCATACAAATTTTCCACTGGTTATTAATATTTATTTCTATAAATTGAATCGGGATAACTCCTCTGCAAAGCTTAAGTGTAACGTAGTGGCGTTCATTAATCCTTTTTCCCTTAACTCTTGCAAGGATTTCATTTTGGCTGGCACTATATACTCTGTTTCTCCCTTCATTTTTTGCAAAATAAAGACATTCGTCAACACTGGTCAAAAGTTCGCTGTTTGTTTTCCCGAATTCGGGAAAACTGGAAACTCCTGCAGATATCGTTATTTTTTGAGGAGATTGATTATTTCGTTTAATTGTTATGCATTTTTCTATCTGATGCCTAATTTTTTCAGCTATACCTACCGCATGTTTTTCACTCGTTTCTGGGAGTAAAACAATAAACTCCTCACCACCGTATCGCGCCGTTATATCTCCCTTACGAGTATTTGATTTAAGAATAGACGCCAGTTTTTTCAAGGTGCTATCACCAACAGGATGACCGAAAGTGTCATTTATAAATTTAAAATGATCCACATCAACCATAATCAATGAAAAAACACTTTGATTCCGTTCTGCCTTGCTAATCTCCTTTCCAAAAACATCCATAAAATATCTTCGCGAATGCAATTGAGTGAGATCATCAGTAATTGCGAGTTTGCGGATTTTTTGAAAAACGATGGATTTTTCAAGGGCCTGAGCTATGTGCAGAGCTACTTCATTAAACAATGCTAAACTGCTTTGTTTGAAACCATCAACGTTATTTCTATGAATATTAAAGACTCCAATAACTTTTTTATTTTTGTTTTTTAAAGGAACTGAATAAAACGAGCCAGAAACGGTTTTTTCCCCCTTGTAGTGAAGATACCTACTGTCTTTGTTAATATCCTTAACCAGAATAGACTTTCTATCTTGGGCTACCAGACCTGATATTCCTTCTCCAATTTTTAAAGAGACATTTTTTATTTTTTTCTTGGAGGAATGGTTGGCAGTCCAGGTCGTAAGCGTTTTTCCCTTTTCGTCAAGAAGTAAAATGGAAAAATCATCAATACCTAAGGACTTTTTCATAAACTTTTCGGCTTCAATTAAGATACTGTCTATCTCCAGGGCAATGTTCAAACTCTTGCTCAGATTGTACAGAGCAAGAATCTCAAATAGACGTTCCGACAAACCATCGATTTGTTGTTTAGCCGAATCTAAAAACCTAAAGTCTTCCTGGTCATTCTTTTTTTTTCTATCCATTAATTTACTTTCTCTAGTGCATTGATTTTATTAAGAACTTTGGGATTAAAACTAAATAATACCAGTGTTATGTATTCATTATAATAACTGAGATGTGCGTTTCAAAGCAAGGGAAAAAGCAGATGACTTTCTGCTGTGTTCCTGCCTAACAAAAGAGGTTTGTTGGTTCAAGCATTTAACCAAACTTGTCCAAAATAAATTACAGAAGAAAGCCTTAATCAATCCTTGATTTTACTTATATCTTTGCTATTTTAGCATTAGCTTATCTCGCATCTTTTAAAAATTGGTCGTTCAATCCGGTAACTTATGAATGATAGTGAGCATGTTGCACGTGCAGCAGGTGCCGTAGGTGGAGCAACTTTTATCAGCCGTATCCTTGGGTTTGTACGGGATATGATCATTGCTAACCTTTTTGGAACGAAAATGGCGGCTGATGCTTTTTTTGTCGCCTTTAGAATTCCCAATCTCCTCCGCAGGCTTTTAGGTGAAGGATCATTAACCGCGGCTGTTGTCCCGATCTTTACCGAATACCTGACTACAAAAAACAAAGATGAGGCATGGAAGTTAGCAAATATTTTACTGAACACTTTTTTGTTAATTTTGTTTGTCACTGTAATTTTGGGAATTATTTTATCTCCAGCCATAGTACGTGTTATTGCACCCGGATTTCATGCCTCTGCTGAAAAGTTTAACCTGACAGTTAAGCTCACCCGATTCATGTTCCCCTACCTCTTGTTTGTAGGGATGGCAGCGCTAACAATGGGGATGCTGAATTCTCTCCGGGTTTTTTTTATTCCCGCAATTGGTCCTGTTTTTTTGAATATCAGCATGATTCTTGCCGCTCTCCTATTTGCTCCCCGCCTTGAACAACCTGTTTTAGCCCTTGCCGCTGGAGTTGTAGCGGGAGGGATACTGCAATTTTTCATTCAACTACCCGCGTTAATTAAAAGAGGGCTTCAATATAAGGCTACACTAAATTTTCATCACCCCGGACTTATAAAGATCGGAAAACTCATGCTTCCATCTCTTGTAGGATTGGCTGTTATGGAGATTAATATCTTTGTCGATACCTTGCTCGCATCGCTTCTACCTGAAGGTTCTGTATCGTATCTGTATTATGGCAACCGGTTGGTCCAGTTTCCCCAGGGAATATTTGCTGTAGCTTTAGGCGTAGCCATACTCCCGACCCTTTCACAGCAAGCAGCCCAAAATCAGATGGATAAGTTAAAAGATACCTTGTCCTTTGGCATACAGTTAGTGCTGTTTATAACCATTCCGGCGACCATTGGTTTAATCATTTTAAAAGAATCAATTATCAATCTGCTTTTTGAGAGGGGAGAGTTTACGCATCAATCCACCGTGGCTACAGCCCATGCTCTTTTTTATTATACTGTAGGGTTGTGCGCTTTTTCAGGCGTTAAAGTAATTGTTCCTGCTTTCTATTCATTAAAAGACACTGTCACACCGGTTAAAGTAGCCGTTTATGCCATGATTACTAATATTGTCCTTAATCTCTTATTAATGGGTCCGCTGCAACATGGCGGGTTGGCTCTGGCTACTTCCTTATCCTCTTTGTTAAACGTTATACTGTTGGTTTTTATCTTGCGAAAAAGGATTGGCGGCATCAAGGGGAGAACAATACTCGTTTCCACAATCAAATTAGCCGTATCATCAATAATGATGGGTTTTATAATTTACTGGATAAATACCGGTTTTTATGACATGGGAGCAAATACTTTATTAAAAGCCGGAGTTCTTTTTGGAAACATTGCAGTAGGAATAATTTTTTATTTTGCCGTATCTTTTTTCTTAAAATCCGAAGAAGTAACGTTTTTAATTGGTCTTGTTAGAAATAAACTCACTGCAACTTCTGGAATTTAATAGTTGTAATTTAAAGTATATCGCTTTAAGATGGCTCAAAGTGTTTAGCGAAAGCATTCCCTGTGGCTTGCTGCGGGGTTAGCAAGCGACACCCACTTAATGGGTGTATAGATATTATGCTCTGAAGCTTCCCTGTGACAAGCTGCAGGAAACTTCAATTATATTAAATAAATTTTCATCAAAGGAGAGAAGATGTCCCAGGCAAAGCAAGGCGATAAAGTAAAGGTGCATTATAAAGGTTCTTTTAAGGATGGTAAGGTTTTTGACTCATCGGAAGGTAAGGATCCTCTTGAGTTCACTATTGGAAAAAAAATGGTTGTTCCGGGGTTTGAAAACGCAATTGTCGGAATGGTGGCAGGGGAGAAAAAGAAAATCTCTATCCAGCCGAAAGAGGCTTATGGTGAATTCAGGGAAGACCTTGTTGCGACTATTGACAGATCGGAAATACCAGACGATATTAATCCGGAAGTGGGTATGATGCTTCAAGTTAGTCCAGAACCGGGAAGACCAACTGCTGTTGCTGTAACAGAACTTAATGAAAAGACCTTAACTCTTGACGGCAACCATCCGCTTGCCGGAAAAGAACTTACCTTTGATCTTAATCTTGTATCCATCAGTTAAAATAGCTTCCATGCAATGCCCAGTATATTATGCCGGGCTGATATATTTCATCCCTTTGAGTTTTCTAAAATATAGATATACTAATGCTTTTATTGAAAGCATCTTATCTACTCCGTTATTCTTAAATTTTTTTCATGCCAAAAAATGATTTCGGACAGCAGCTTGCGGAAACGGTGCTACGCTACAGGCTGTCGGTTCTTATTGGAACTCTCTTCATTGCCGTTTTAGCTGCAAGCGGAGGACGTTTTCTTGGAATGTCTACCAGTTACCGGGTCTTTTTCAGCAAGGAAAACCCTCAACTCAAAGCATTTGAAGAGATGGAAAAGCGCTTTTCAAAAACTGATAATGTACTAATTGCAATAGCGCCAAAAAGCGGAAACGTTTTTAACCGGGAAACCCTCGCGGTTGTTGAGAAACTAACCTGGGCCGGTTGGAAGCTCCCCTATTCAAGCCGCGTGGATTCCATCACAAATTTTCAATATACCCGGGCGGATAAGGACGATTTAATAGTAGAAGATATGGTGCAAAATCCCATGGGCCTTTTGGACGCGGATCTGGAGAGGATAAAAAAAACTGTCCTCTCCGAACCCCTTCTGATAAATCGTCTTATTTCACCCAAAAGTGATGTAACAGCCGTAAACATCACATTCCAACAACCGGGAAAAACCGAAACTGAAGTTCCTGAGATTGCAAGGGCAGTACGCGCCCTTGCAAACGATCTCCGTCAAAAACACCCTGAGTTCGACGTCTACTTAAGTGGCATCATAATGCTCAACAATTCTTTCGGAGAGGTATCCCAGCAGGATGTTCGAACTCTCATTCCATTGATGTTTCTGGTGATGGTACTTGTCATGTGGTTCACCCTCCGTTCCATACCCGGCACCTTAACTACAGTTTTCATTATAATCATGTCTGTTGCTACTGGAATGGGCATTGCGGGGTGGGTGGGAATTTTGATCACTCCTCCTTCGTCATCAGCAACCACTATTATCATGACCCTTGCGATAGCGGACAGCATTCATCTCCTGGTTAGCATGCTCCATCAAATGAGAGAAGGGAAAAACAAGAGAGAAGCAATCATTGAATCCATGCGCATCAATCTGCAGCCTGTTTTTCTTACAAGCATAACCACGATAATCGGTTTTTTGTGCATGAACTTCAGCGACGCGCCCCCCTTTAATGACCTTGGGAATATTGTGGCAACAGGGGTAATAGCAGCTTTTTTCTATTCCATATTATTTCTGCCTGCTTTTATGTCTTTCCTGCCAATGCGTGTAAAAGTATTTACAGGAAGAAAAAAAGAATTTATGGTCAGGTTTGGTGACTTTGTCGTGAATAATCGGAGACTCCTTTTTCGGGGAATGACTGTTTTTATCCTGGTACTTTTTGCAGGAATAACGAAGATAGAGCTTTATGATATTTTCACAGAATACTTCGACGAAAGATACGCTTTCCGCAGAGACACTGATTTTGTCCGGGCAAACCTGACAGGGCTTGATATGATCGAATATTCGGTAGGCGCCGGTGAAGAGAGCGGCATCAGTTCACCGGAATACCTGGAAAAACTTGAAGAATTTACCCGGTGGTTTCGGGCACAACCGGAGATACGGCATGTAACCAGCTTTACCGATATTATGAAACGCCTAAATAAAAATATGCATGGAGATAATCCCGCTTATTATAAAGTACCGGAAGATAAGGAACTGGCGGCCCAATACCTGCTGCTTTATGAGATGTCTCTCCCCTTTGGTATGGATCTTAACAACCGGATCGATGTAGCTAAGTCGGCAACACGTTTTACCCTTACCCTTAAGAAGACTTCTTCAAAACAAATCAGGGAGATCGCGGAAAGGGGAGAAAAGTGGCTAAAAAAAAATAGCCCGCCCTATATGGTCAGCTTTGGCGTGGGACCCACAGTCATGTTTTCCTATATCTCCATGCGGAATATCGTCAGCATGTTAGGAGGAACCTCTTTGGCCCTTGTCTTGATCTCCGGCATCATGATTTTTGCTCTACGCAGTTTCAAGATTGGAATCATCAGTCTGATCCCTAACCTCGCGCCAGCGGGAATGGCATTCGGATTGTGGGGACTCTTAGTAGGTCAGGTCGGTCTGGCATTGTCTATTGTTTCAGCTATGAGTCTCGGAATAGTAGTGGACGATACAGTCCATTTCCTGAGTAAATACATTAGAGCTCGACGGGAACACGGAATGGATGCCGCTCAAGCTGTCCGCTACTCTTTTTATACTGTAGGTAAGGCATTATGGACTACATCCATTATATTAGTAGTGGGATTTTCATTTCTTTCCTTTTCAGGGTTTAAATTGAATTCTGATATGGGTCTTCTGACTGCCATCGCCATTACCTTTGCCCTCCTGGCAGATTTTCTTTTCCTTCCACCGTTACTCATGAAAATTGAAAAGAATAGAGAATAAGTATTAAGTGTCTTTGAATACTATGCGGAGAATTATTGATGTTCTATCTAATTGAATAAGCAGGTTCTTCTATGGATTCACCGTGACAAAGGGGGCATTTTCCGGGCTTATTAAGCTTTTCTCTTTTTTTAAAAGCAAAACCGCATTTCTTGCATGTTGCAGGGTCAACAACCATTTTAAGATTATCCCTTAATATTGTTTTTTTTATATGTTCGAGGTGCGCGGAAACTTCCTTCTCAGAAATCCGGACATAGCCTGATATTTCCTTCATGGTCAGAGTCTGCTCCTTGAGAAAGGAAATAATTTCCTTTCTTACGGTCTCATATCTTTCCGGGGGAATAAAGGGTTCTTTCGATTTCTGATTCATTCATTTTTATTTAACCACGAAGAATGATTTTTTATCACCGCAGAGTTCGCGGAGAACGCTGAGGAAAATCATTTTTTTTTTAATTTTCTCTGTGATCTCGGCGCCCTTTGCGCCCGAAGGAAGTGCCCTTGGGGTACGTTAAATTCATTTTTGGTTGCGGGAACTTGCCGCGCTACGTTTTCTGAAATAAAAATGTTTATTAGACTTTCAGATTTTTTGTTATTAATTGTTAGCTGCCCTTGATAACCGGCCCCTGACATCTGTTTCACATCTTTTTCTTAAGCCAAACCCTCCATTCACTGATCAATCTTTTATCAAAACCTTTTGATTCAGCTAAATTAAAAAGCTTTAGTGCTTCTTCATAATTTTCTAAAAGCGCAATGGAACTGGCTAAATTATATATGATTTTCGGGTCATTTTTATTAAGTTGATGCGCAATCAAAAAATATTTATTTGCATTTAAATTATCCTGCTTATTAAAGTATGCCGTTCCCAGTTCATTGAAAAAATATGCGCTTTTATTTTTTTTATCTTCCGCGTAAGGTTTTAGAAGGTCTATAACCTGTTGATGTTTTTGTTGAGCATTTAAATCTTCCGCGTTCCATGACAGGGCATTATAATCCACATCTGAATTATCAGCATAAATATTTTGAGACAAACCGACTATTATAAAAAATAATCCTGTTACAAGTATGATGGTAGATAAAGTATTAAATTTTAATTTCATAGGTTTTTTTATTCTTAATTGTTAGTAGTTCCCGGCAACTGATTTTTTCCCTCAATTTGGATCTTCTTTACCAGCGCTTCTTTTTCTGTTCTGCTTAACTTTTTTATTTTGTACTCTCTCTTGGTTGCTTCCGACCGGGAGGCCAGAGATTCCTGATAGACCAGGTTCACCGGGCATCGGCTGCGGGTGTATCGTGCGCCGAGCAGATCACTATTGTTATGTTCATTAATGCGCCGCTCAATATCATTGGTGATACCGGTGTAAAAACTTTCATCGGAACATCTGACAATATAAACATACCAGTTACTCATAGTTTCTCAAGAGGTGGACCGCGAATTACGCATCTCCTACTTGAACGATTTAAAGACTATAGCTAAGTTTAAATAATCAATTGTTATTGTCAATTATAAACTGGCTTTGTCCAAATTCAAAATTTTTAGTTTTGACAGTGTTTTAATTTTATGTTAGAAGTTAGGCATACATTTGCGGAGAGGAAATAGTGGAATTTAAAATTTCACGTGAGGAATTTTTAAAAGGGCTTCAGAAAGTACAGGGCATTGTAGACACCAAAGGCGCAATGCCTATCCTGTCTAATATCTTAATCAAAACCCAGTCAAGCGGCATTGATATCTTTGCTACAGATCTTGACATTGGCATCAAAGGGTCTTACGGGGCAAAGATAATCTCAGAGGGTAGCGCTACTGTTAGTGGCCGGAAACTTCATGAAATTGCCAGGGAACTTCCTGATGAAGAAATTCATTTAAAGAGCGATGAAGAAAATAATTGGATAAATATAACATGTAAAAAATCGACTTTTAAAATTGCCTGCCTTCCGCCTGAGGAATATCCTGCATTTCCCGCTTACAAAGAGGAAAAAGATCTGGCCATTGAGATTGATCTTTTGAAAGAAATGCTCAGAAAAACTAATTTTGCCATTTCAACGGACGAAACCCGATATACATTAAACGGCGTTTTGCTTGAGTCTGAAGGGAAAGACATTTCTATGGTGGGAACCGATGGACACCGCCTGGCTTTTATTAAAAAATCAAATGGGTTTGATAAAAAGGATAAGGTAGAAATAATCATTCCAAAAAAAGCGCAGGCGGAATTGTTGAAAATATTAGAGGCCAGTGACTCTGATCAAGCTAACGGAAAAAAGACTATCAACATTTCTGTTGAAAAAAACCATGCGGCATTTAAAATGGATAAAATGATTTTAGTAACCCGGCTGATCGATGGTCGTTTTCCAAATTACCGCCAGGTAATCCCGGATGATAATAACAACAATGTTGTTATTGATTCTGAACTTTTTTTTCATGCTCTTAGACGGGTCGCGATCTTGGCAGATGAGAAATCCAGGATGGTAAAGTTTGGGGTGCAAAAAAACATTATGACACTTGTTTCAGATAATTCAGAACTTGGAGAAGCCAGAGAAGAAATAGATGTTCAATATAAAGGAAAGGACATAACTATCGGCCTTAATGCCAAATATGTCATGGATATTTTAAATGTCATTAACGCAGAAAAAATTGTCTTTAAATTAAAAGACGCTGACAGTTCATGCCTGATAACTCCCACCGATAATGAAAATTACAGATGTATCGTAATGCCAATGAGAATATGACATGTTTGCGGCGTTTCTGAAAAAAGCGTCTCCACAAAAAAGAATAACCGTTATTTTTCTCTATTTTCTCGTCGTTTACTTCGCTGTTTTCCTGTCTCAAACACAAATCGACAAAACAAGAACCCGTTACAGCAAGATTGAAGATATGAAGTACCTTCCATCCGGGCAATTTTTGAAGGGAGCTGCTTTGGCATACGATGAACTTTTTGCCGATTATTTATGGATTAAAGCGATAGTTTATTTTGGAGATCACTTCGAGACCGATAAGTCTTACAAATGGCTTTATCATCTTCTGGATATTGTTTCGACCCTGGATCCTTACTTTCAATATACTTATGAATTTGGCGGAGTAGCGCTTGCCTATTGGGTAAAAGATGAGAACCTAAGTATTAAACTTCTTAAAAAAGGAATGATCAATGTTCCTAAAACTCATGAACGTTATTGGACCATTCCTTTTTTCCTTGGCTTTAATTACATGTACTATAAAAAGGATTTTGCTGCTGCCACGCGTTACCTGGAAGAAGCCACTAAATACCCCGGATACCCGCGGTATCTCCCGTTACTGGTTTCCCGCCTTTATGCCAATGCCAAAGATCCTGAAATTTCCATTAAATTCTTACAGGAGATTTATCGTTCAACAAAAAATGAAGAAGCAAAAAAAGATATAATAAAAAGAATCAATGAAATAATAGTGGAGAGAGATATTCTCATTCTCGAAGATATGCGGGATCAATATCGCATTAAAACCGGTTCATACCCGTCGAATCTTGGAGAGTTAATTTCAGCTGGGTTCTTAAAAGAAATACCTCATGAACCATTCGGAGGAAAATATTTCATCAAAGAAGATCATTCCATTCACAGTTCTGTTGTTAATAAAAGAATGGAAGTGTATATTAATTAAAATCTTAAAAGGCCAAGGAATGGCTATCACTGTCAATAAGCAGTAAACTTTTTAATCGCCTGTCGGCACAATACTAAATTCGTGCACTCGATCCATTTTATTCAAAGTTTCGGCCAGTTTCTGAAAACTATCTGATTTTTTTGACCGGACAGTCATCTGATATTGAAAGGATTTCCCTTTTTCGTTAAGATGATAGCTGAGGTTGGTACAGGTAATATTGTGTTTATTTATTACTTCACATAATTCTTGTTCTGATATGGATTCATTTCGCAAAAAGCGTATTGAGAGCCTTCCAAAGTAGAGGGATGGAATCAAATCCTCAATCCATCGAAACAAAGACAGTACTCCTAATGTCATCAAAAAAGCTACTGCGGCCGGAAAGTAAAAACCTATGCCAATAATGATCCCGATGGAAGCTGTCATCCAAATAGAAGCGGCAGTCGTCAAGCCTCGTATAGCTAAATTTTCTTTCATTATCACGCCGGCACCAAGAAAACCGATACCTGTCATAATACCCTGCGCCATCCGCGTCGGATCAATCCTTACCGTCTTCATATGCGAATCAGTTACAAACTCCCACTGATTTGCAGAAAACAACATCAAGACCGTGGAAGCAGTGCAGACAAGAGTGTGTGTTCGAAAGCCGGCTGGACGGCCGTGGTAGGAACGCTCAAGGCCAATAAGCCCGCCGGCAAATAGAGAAAAAACCAGTCGAAGAACCATTGTTAAGTATTCATTTTCCATAGAAACACTTTTTTCGTGAGTTAGCTGTTCATGCTAAGGCCCATTAATTACACCGGAAATGTAGATATCTATTAATTATAGCAGGATGGGCTAACGATCGCGAGACTTTATACTGTGAGTTGTGGATTCGTCAGCATCTCTGGCACATCGAAAACCAATGTTTGGAAGTTTCGTGTCTGGATGTAAAGGATGGCGAAATGTGGTTCGTGAATTTTCAAGGATATTTTTCCATGAGCCCCCGCGAAGGACTCTATATTGTTTTTGATACCGAACATCAAGGTCCAAATTGTTTTTATAAGGCAAATACAGGCTGCCGGTCCATTCCCAAACATTTCCAGTCATATCAAAAACTCCAAAAAAACTTTCCCCCTGTGGAAAACCCCCTACCGGGACAGGACCGGCAGGGCTTTCTTCATTTGATTGAGATTCTTCATTTGCAAGGATGTTTGCCGCGTTTTTTCTGGGAGAATTACCCCATGGCCATTTTAGTTGCCGTGTACCCCGGGCGGCTTTTTCCCATTCAGCTTCTGTTGAAAGTCGTTTTCCTGCCCATTCACAGTAGTTTTTTGCTTCTTCCCATGTAATACCGGTAACAGGACAAAGATCGCACTCTGAAGCAGGATCACCTTCAAATTGATTATTAAATGCTTTGTACTGAGCATTTGTTATCTCATATATATCAATAAAAAACGACGATACATATACCTTTGCGGCAGGCCTTTCATTCTTTTCCCCAAGGTTATCACCCATAATAAAATTACCGCCATGCAAGTAAGCCATATCAGAACCATCTTTTTTATTAAAATACGTTGGCAATATAGCTGGCAATCCGGGAATAATTTTTTTTACTCGTTTTTTTTCTTTCTCCTTTCGTGGTTCAGTCTCCTTGATTATCATTTCTTTTTTTGAAGGTTTCCTTATTATTACTTTAGATGGTTTTTTGCGCTTTTTTGTTGGAACTATTTTGGCGCAGGAAATTGGGAAAACTAATATCAATATTAAAGCAAAATATTTAATATATTTTTTGTTCATGACGACTTCTTAAACAAGCGTACAATCGATAATAGTTAATACCATCAAAAGAACACTTATTTGCCCGTTAACGTTAAAAAATGCCACATTAATCTTTGATAAATCATTGGGCCTTACAATTGAATGTTCATACAATAAAAGAGCAGAAACAATAATTATACCTGATAAATAGACCCATCCAAGCTGTTTTGTAAGTAATAACAGCATCAGAAAAGTAACCATAATGAAATGAAATAAAGATGACAATTTTAATGCTTTTTCTACTCCAAACTTTTCAGGGATGGACAAAAGACCGGCTTGTTTATCAAACTCAATATCCTGACAAGCGTAAATAATATCAAAACCAGCCAACCAGAATATTACCGCCGCGCCTAATATTAAAGGCGTAATCGTGATGTCTTCCCTGACGGCAACCCACGCGCCAACAGGGGCAAGACTTAATGCCAGCCCTAAAAAAAAATGGGAATACGCGGTAAAACGCTTTGTCCAGGAATAAAAGAATATGATGCCTAAAGCAACGGGTGATAGCAAAAAAGCAAGGTGGTTTAACTGATAAGCGGAAAAAACCAAAAGAACTGCAGAGCTTAATAAAAAAAACAGATAACTCTGCCGGCTGATTTTCTTGGAAGGCAGGGCACGGTTTTTTGTCCTGGGATTCAACGCATCATATTTTGCGTCTACAATTCTGTTACAAGCCATTGCAGCGCTTCTTGCACCAACCATTGCCAGTAAAATCCAGATAATTTTATTCATTGAAGGGGGACCTTCTGAAGCGATGAACGCGCTCATTAAAGCAAAAGGAAGCGCAAACACAGTATGACTGAATTTTATATCTTCAAAAAGGATTTTGATTTTAGAAAACATGAGATACGTAAAAGTTCGCCTTAATAAGTTTTAATTATTGAAATCAAATTTGAGCCGGCATGGTTGTTGAGCATATTGACCAAAATATGCGTGATTTATTTTAAGTTCTCATTTTAAAAGGTTTTTCTTTAGTTTTTCTTCACTCAAAAAGTGGAAGACCACCCCTTTGTTCAGCGTAAAGACGCTTCGCACTTGGGAGGTTAATATTCACGCATGATTTGGAATTAATATATAACATTACGTCGCAAAGCCGCAAGAAAAGGATTCACTTTTGAAATAAGCTGGGGAGAAGAGTGGTCAAAGAAAGCCCCGGGAGGGGTGAAACGATAATAGCCAGAAGCTTACACCCCTGGAGCAAAGGTTAAAAACAAATCATAGTCCTGAAAGGGCGACACAAACTGATGGCTGCTGAAAGCTCTCAGCTTCTTTCTTCTATAATTAAAATATTGTGTAATTTTCACTCCAAATTCTATTATATTGTACAATACATTACTTCTTCATTAGCTTTATAGGAATTTACTATTTTAATTAGTTTATCAGTGATTGATTCTTTTTTTAATTAATTTATCAAAAATACCTTTTTCATAGCAGACTTTTACGAATTGTTTTACAGTTTCATCAAGATTTTTTAAGGCTTTCTCTTTTGTCTCACCCTCAGAGGAAATACCAATGGCCGGACACCATGCAATAAAACAGTTTCCTTTCTTTTTAACTTTAGCAGTTAGGTCAATGTCAAATTTTGGTTGCTTCATGATTGCCTTATAATTGTTTGCAACTTTTATAGTTCTTTTTAGAATAACACGTCGATATAATGCTACCCAATACTTTTTTATAGTATGTTTTTATAAAATATTAGCTGAACTCATTAAACCTTAATTGTTATTAAAGGTAATCCAAGCCTCTGTCTTTTGTTTTCTCCTTTGAAAAGCTCAGTTTTCCTATTTGGAGTATCACCTCTTTTACCCCCATGCTGTGTATTAAGCTTTGCAATAAGGCTTGAGCAGTGCTGGATTGTATGTTTGCCAAATTTCTCAGAAGCTTTATCTACTGCATTATATATCCTGTTTATCTTTTTTATCATGCAAATGTCATCAAAGAGGCTCTGTTGTATATTATTTGTTGTTACCAGGCCGGATAATACAACTCCTGTTGAGCGGTAGAAAGTTTCAGGGTTGTATATTTTAACAAAGCCTTTCCTTAATGGTTCAAATAGTTCTATCGGATAAGCTGTTGGACAGGTTAATTTTATTTCTATCCCTATATCTTTGAAATCCTGTCTTCTCATCAAAATTATTAGCCTTTTTGCTGCAAGGTTATGGCGTCTTGCTTTTATACAGGCATTCTCAAGGTTTTTTGAAAGCTGAGCAAAAACAAAGCTTTTGTCATTAGATGGAGGAGTAAAGGTCTTTACCTTGCTGATAGATTTATAGCTGCTTTTTGTTTCATTGACAACAGGGTATAGACTTCTCCCGTTTAGCTCATGCCATATCTCTATGTGCGGTTTTGTGAAATGTTTTTTTATAAACCCTTCTTTTTTTCTTGCAAACTCTAATGCAGTTGTAATCCCTAACTTTTTTAAAAAAGCAGATGTATTCGCTCCTATTCCCCATATTTTGTTTACAGGTAAATCAGCAAGATAAGTTTGTATATCTTTTCCTGATATAGAAACAAGCCCATTTGGTTTTTTGTGTTTTGAAGCGATCTTTGCCAAAACCTTAGTTATACTAACACCTATGGATACAGTAATAGCGAGTTCTCTTTCAACAGTTATTTGTATATCTTTTGCAATATTTTTGTAGGAGCCATGGAAGCTTCTTCTTAAGCCTGTAAGATCAATAAATGCCTCATCTATTGAATATTCCTCTACATCTGGAGAAAATCTTCTAAATATTTCAAACATTCTAATGGAAAAGAGACTGTAAGTTTCATAGTCAGAAGGAAGCATTATGACATCAGGACATACTTTCTTTGCTTCAAAAAGCCTCATCCCCCTTTTTACTCCCTTTTTTTTTGCCTCATAACTTGCAGCGGCAACTATTCCTCTTTCCTTTCCTGTTATAACAGGATTTCCTTTTAAATCAGGTTTAACAGCCTGTTCGCATGATGCAAAAAAAGCATCAACATCTGCATGGAGAATGCATTTTGGCCATGAATAAATTGTTATGGGTTGGTTTTCCATCTTACTTAATATTTCCTTACAACAGCAGTTACAACTCCTCCAATTCTAAGCTCTTTCTTTGGGGTTACTGGTATGTATTTTGGGTTTGCTGGAACAAGGAATATTTTTTTTCCTCTTTTTCTTAAATATTTAATTGTCCATTCTCCATCTACCTCAGCTATTACAATATCTCCTGTTTTAGGACTTTTTCCTTTGTCAACTATAACCATATCTCCGGGTAGTATTCCGGCTTCCGACATTGAATCACCAGATACTTTTAAGAGAAATGTTGCTTCTTTGTTTTGTATAAGAAACTTATCGAGTGAAATAGTGTCAGCGAGTTCTTCTTCTGCAGGGCTTGGAAAACCTGCTTCTACAAATCCAAGCAGTCTTAGAGGAGAGGTTAAGGAACGTGGAATAATTCTGCCTTTTTTGTCTTTTCCCAAAACTCTTAATTTTTCAAGTTTGTTCACGGTTTTTGAAACAGCATTTTTTGATTTAAGTTCCCATAATTCACTCAACTCAGAAAAGCTGGGCATTCTTCCTCTGCTATAATAAAAATCTGTTAAAGTATTAATTCTTGTTTTTATTTTTTCATCTTTTTCCATAACAATATTCTAAAGTGAACAAACGTTCACTGTCAAGACAAAAAGGGGGGACTTGATAATTATTTGTAAAGTAAGGCTTTAATTAAGCAGGCTTAGTGCACTCAGGTGAGTTGTTTGCGGGAGAGTTTACTGTTTTAGATACCTCGTAATATTCCATTTCGTCGGAAGAATACGAATTTAGAAAAGAAAGTGTTTGTTTAATGTCTTGAATAGCAGGGTCAAGCCATAAACCCTCTTTGTCTTTTGGAATAATAACAGGCATTCTATCATGAATAGGTTTGAGCAGTTTGTTCGATTGAGTTGTTACTATTGCGCAAGATTTAATTTCTTCTCCACCTGGTGAAATCCATTTATCGAAAAGGCCGGCAAAACCAAAAAGCCTTTTTGTTTTAAGACGGATATAAAAAGGTATCTTTTGTTTTCCTTCTTTTTTCCATTCATAGAATCCATCAGCGATAATTAAACAACGCCTCTTTTTTAATGCATTTTTGAAACTTGGTTTTTCTGAAAGTGTTTCACCGCGCGCATTAATCATTTTATTACCTATAGCCTGATCCTTTGCCCATAACGGTATTAATCCCCATTTAAATTGAACAAGGCAGTTGCTACCATCATTTATAATGGCAACAACCATTTGAGAAGGAGCTATATTATAGCTTGGTTCTACTTCAACTAAAGCCTTATCAACGTTAAATTCTTTTACTATATCAGAAGTATTACAATTAAGAGAAAAACGTCCGCACATATTTACATGGCATTTATAAAAAGGGATCCATTTTGGGCTGCATAAGAAATTTGGAAATAACTTTTCGTGTCTTTCGTGATTTAAAGGAATTGCTGCGTTTGAAAGTCTCTGCGGCAAAGCTTAGCTCTACAAGACCGCAGGGAATCTTCAGAATTTTACCATAATGGTAAAATTGGATGGCTTTTAAAAAAGCCACCCGAAAGGTTGAGAGCATGGATGGTCGAAATCAATGCAGAAAATGATTTTATTTTAAGTTCACTCGCTAACCCCGCAGCAGAGTTCCGACAACGCTCGCTAAGCACTTTCAAATACTTTTCTCATTGAATCTTGCAGCGTTTTTAATTGAAACGGTTTTTCTAGAAATCCATTGACTTCTTGATCGATAAATTTTTGAGCGGTTTCTTGCTTACTGTAGCCACTGTATATTAGAATGCGGATATCTTTCCTGATCTTGCGTAGTTCAAAAAAACATTCTTCTCCATTCATACGAGGCATGGTAAGATCGAGAAGAACACAGTCTATCTCATTTGAGCGATCGTTGAATATTTCAACCGCATCCTGACCGTCACCTGCTGTAATAACGTTAAAGCCTATTGCTTCCAACATATCTTTTCCCACTTCGCGAACTATTTCTTCGTCATCAACCACCAAAATCGTCCCGTGCCCTCTCCATGACGCTGCTGTTTCTTGCCTGTCTGGTTTTGTAGTAGTTGATTCCT
>CAYMVZ010000021.1:0-27365 GCA_964394335.1 uncultured Nitrospinota bacterium
GGGAGGTCGTATATATTCCTGAAGGTTATAAAAATGAAGATGAAATTATAGCTATAGAAAAAATGGCAATGAGAAAATTTTATTTTAGATTAAAATTTATTTTTAATAAACTCAGACAGGTACGGTCGATTGAAGACTTACGAAGGTATTATAATGGATTTAAAATGGCAATAGGATTTGCCAGCTAATTCTACAACTAACTCATATGTATCTATCCGTTGTTATTCCCGCATACAATGAAGAAAAAAGAATTGGAAGCTCATTAACTAGGGTATACGAATACCTCAAAAAACGAGATTTTGATTTTGAGATTATAGTAATAGATGATGGTAGCAAAGATAAAACATTAAATTTACTAACAGAATATTCTCAAAAAAACCCTAACCTAATTGTTTTAAAAAACGAAAACAATCAGGGAAAAGGGTTCTCTGTAAAAAAAGGTATTTTAAAAAGCAAAGGGAATATTATTTTATTTACTGATGCGGATCTATCGACTCCTATTGAAGAAATTGATAAATTGATTAATTACCTTAAGGAAGGGTATCAAATAGCAATAGGCTCGAGAGCTCTGCCGGAATCTCGAATTGAGATTTACCAGGTATGGTACCGTCAGCTTATGGGAAAAGCCTTTAATAAAATTATTCGGATAATTTTAAATTTAGATTATTATGATACTCAGTGCGGATTTAAATGTTTCCAAAGAACTGCTGCGTTAGAAATATTTAAATCCATGAAGATTTCTGGATTCTCTTTTGATATAGAAGTCCTGTTCATTGCCAACCATCGAGGGCTAAAGATAAAAGAAGTTCCGGTCCGCTGGTACAACTCTCCAGAAAGCAAGGTTAAGGTAGTTCGAGATTCTTCAAGAATGTTATGGGATATTTTAAAGCTTAGATTTAATAATTTTAAGGATTAGGTTTGTCTGGAAAGGTATCCGGGTCTTGCCGGTTAAAAGGCTCGTCAATGTAAATCAAAAGATACAACATTTCATTACCTATGTTTTGAATCGAATGGGTCACGTTTGAAGGTATTTTTACAGCTACCATGTTTTCATCACCCATGAGTACCTCCTGACATTGATCGGAAGTAACATCTTTTAAAAGAAGTTTTCCTTTCCCCCTTACCACACAAAACCATTCCTCTTTTCTTTTATGATAATGATTACCTTTTATGATTCCTGGTTTTGCTACAGTAACAAGTATTTGACCAAAATCATTTTTTTTCGCGAGGTTTTCTTTTCGCAGAATTTCTGTCAACCAGCCTCTTTCATCACTTCTAATATCTAATTTCTTTATAACCAAATCTTTAATCATATAATTCTATATAAATTTCTCGCTATTTCTTTATATTTTGCTCACGCCTTTAAAATGCTCATAGGTTTCTCTTAATCCATCTTCAAGATTTACCTTCGGCTCCCAGTTTAATTTCGAGTGAATTTTTTCGTGGTTCGTCAAAACCCATCCGGAAGATTCCTGCCTTTTGGATATATATTTGATCTTAACATTGATTTTAAATAATTTTTTAATAATTTTTATAATTTGATTTAAAGAAGTTAACTTTCCAGAACCCATATTGAAGACCTCTTTATTCGTTCCTTTATAATCAATGGTTTTAATAAGGGCATCAGCCACATCTGAAATAAAAATAAAATCTCTCTTTTGTTCTCCATCTCCATTGATTTGGAGAGTTTTGTTGTTAGCTATCAGGTAGCAAAAAGTCGCAATAACCGAATTGTAATGCGGTCTGCTAAAAGGACCGTAAACATTGGAAACTCTAAAAAGTATCGAATTTAAGTCATACAGGCAAACTAATTTTTCGGCAGTCATTTTTGATATTCCAAATGCTGAGTCAGGAAAAAAGTGTTGATCTTCTTCTTTAATAGCTGAATTGCTAAATGATGGGGTGTAAACTTGAATAGATGAGATAAAAATAAATTTTACTTTCTTTTCGCAATAACGTTTAATTGCTTCCAGAAGGTTCAGTGTTCCTAAAACATTTACGCTAATAAGATTTGCATTAGTGTCTCGATTTGCCCCGGCTATATGAAAAATTATGTCGCGCCCTGCAACGAAAGATTTAAGGCTCTTTTCATCCATAAGATTATTGTGTTTTCGAGCCAAAAGCACCAAATCATATTTTCCCGATTTTTCCAGAGCTTTTGTGAGGTGACTCCCGATAAATCCATGAGATCCAGTTAAACCAATAGATAATTTGCTTTGATCCATTCCTTAGTTTTTTCAATTCCTTCTTCAAGGCTGGTCAGAGGTTCCCAGTTAAGAAGTTTTTTCACTTTAGAATAATTACAAATTAATCTTTTTATTTCTGACTGCGGATGAATGTGTGGAACAAACTTAATCTTACTAGAATCTTTGCAAACCATAAACGCCAGATCTTTGATAGCAATGTCTTTCCCAAGGCCTGCATTCAGCACTTCTCCATTAGTTTTATCGGAAAATGAAGCCCTGACAATAAAATCCGAACAATCTTCTACATACAGGAGATCTCTGGTCTGAGTTCCATCTCCATACACAGGTAGAGGTTTATTCTCCAGAAAATTCTTTACAAAAATGGAAACGACGCCTCCCTCCATGTTGCTTTTTTGAAAAGGTCCGTATGTATTAAAAGGACGTAATATAACAACAGGAAGACCAAATCCAAGGGCATAAGAGTCTGCCAGGTTCTCAGCTGCTAGTTTGGAACCCGAATAAGGGGACGCAGGTTTTAGAGGGCTGCTTTCACTAATAGCCCCATTATTTACCATATCATATACCATGCAAGTACCAATCAGAACAACTTTTACATTGTGTTTTTTGGCTTCTTCAAGAATATTATATGTCCCAATTACATTTGAAAAAAAAGATTTAGACGGATTTTCCAGACTTTCATGTACATTTATTTGGGCTGCAAGATGAATGCAAATGTCAATCTTTTCTTTAAAAAATGGTAAAATGTCATTTCTGTTGACAACATCCCCTATTATCAAATTCTTGAGGTTTCTATCGTTTTTGAATTCACTTAAATTTTCTTCACTTCCATTTTCTAAATTATCAATAATCCAGACACAGCAATCTTCTTCCAGAAGTCTTTTAACAACCCACCGGCCTATGAATCCTGCTCCTCCCGTAACTAAAATATTTTTTTTTCTATTCATTTTTATGACAAATTTCTCTCTTCTGGTCGTGGCTGAGCTGCTATACGTATTAAGACATTTTTTTGGTTGGTTTTTCGATCTCCATAAAAATAGTTCCTTTTTTATAGATTCGAACAGTTCCAGTAGATTCGGAAATAACGATAGCCGTTGCATCTGTAACAGAAGTAATTCCTGCTGCAGCAACATGCCGACTCCCCAATCCCTGTGGAAATTCTTCTTTATTCAGCGCAGCGCTGAGATATCTTCCAGCCGAAATAACAACCCCGTCATCTTGAATAACAAACGCTCCGTCCAGGGCAGAAAACTCTTTAATTGTCTCTCTTAATAGAGGGTCCATAATATTTCGCTCACCCTTATGGTATCCCTGGAATGGGTTTATAATCAGCTGGCGGGAAAACTGTAATACTTTTTCATGGCTCCCTATAACAAATATAGTCCCAATTGGTTTACCTTCACGTCCCTGGTTTGCTAATTCTATCGCCAGTGTTAAAACGGATTCGAAAACCTCTGGCTTTAGCTTGTCCTTTTTCCCCGGGAGATTTGCAGAAGTGAATACCTCAAATTCCTTCCCAATATCCAAGACTATAAGATTATCAAAATAACCAAATTGTTTTACCCCTGACAAACAAACTATTTTATCTCCGGAAACAACAAGACCCGCAGAAACCGCCTTCATCACGGATATCTTAATTTTCCCTATTCTGGTTAGGTTTACTTTTGGAACTCTAAGAACATTTTTAAATGTTTTTTTTGCTTTTGTATACGTTTCCTCATCTTTGGTTGCTAAAATAATACTAATATTAGAATTTAATTCCTTAAACTGATCAAGATTATCAAAAACATCCGCATAAATAAGAACGGAATTTGCCCCAACTTTTTTTGCAATCGAGTTCGCAACGGAGATAAAAACATTATTAAAATATTTTGGCGCTTTTTTTTTAGAAATTGGTATTGATACAGATTTTTGCTTTGCCATTATTTTATTTTCTCGGTGACTTATATTCCACTTTCTCGCCAACATCCAGTTCCTGGATACTTTTTGTTACTAAAGCAGTAGCAGTTTCATCCCTTGTAGAAATAATCTTTAATTCTCCAATTTTTATTTTTGGATATTGAAAAATAACCTTCTTTTTGGAAAAGTTGCCTGTTGTCTCCTCTTTAATTTTATAGGCAATAAACCTATCGCCAGGAACAACTCCTTGATTTTTTCCTACATCGAGATAAACAATGTCCCTCAATCCTACACTTCTTCTTTCATCTTTTGCACTGACTATATAACCCTTAATATTTTTTTTCGGAGGTTGTAATGAAGGATCGATCATTGGAATTTTCAGTTCAATATGGTCGGTTATTAAATCATTTCTGGCAATTTCTTCATACGAATCAATAATTAAAGCTACCGACCTCTTTTCTTTAAATTCTTTGATTTTAAGTGTTCCAACAATTTTAATTAAGAAACCTATATCTTCTTGAGTGATAGGGTGCTTGACCTCTTTTATCATACGATAAATTGAATATTTTTTTTTCAAAGTTACATTCTTACCCGGCTCTACATTAGTATAAACGTTATCACCTTTGCTTAAAGTAAAACGATCTAGTGGTGAATCAATTATGCTACCAACACGAAAATCTTCTCGCTCAATAAAACCGGCTGTTCGGAATACTGACATATTCGTAACAGGAGTTTTTTCGGGTAATGCCGGTTTGGCAGGTTTGACAATTCTTCTTTTGATGGGTTTTGCTACTTTTCTTTTTATCTTTACCTCTTTTTTCTCCTCTTTAGGCGGCAAAGCTTGCTGCAGAAGTTTTCTTAGTAACAGCTTATTCCCCGGATAAATAAGGTCAGGATTAATAATATAGTCATTATTCTTCCAGATTTCAGGCCATTGAAACGGATCTTTAAAATGTTTTTCAGTAATATCCCAAAGGGTATCCCCTTCTTTTATAATATATGTTTCCGGTACTCCTTTATCTGCTTCCTCATCGGCATATAAATAATCAGCCGATAATAATGCTATTGTTCCTAAAAAGATCAAAAGCATCAGTTTGTTAGTTTTTTTCTTCATAACAGTAAATCGATCATATTTCAGTTAATTCGTATTGTTCCTGGTGCATATCATAATCCGCTTTAACAATTATTTTTTTATTTAAATTTCCTTCCATTCGATCCAAGCAGGCGCTTTCTTCCCCAAGCAATAAATCTGCCACTTGAGGATGCACATTAATTAGTATTTTTTTCTTATTAGAGTTATTATTTTCTACTGCTCTTTGAATTTTATCAAAAACTTCGTAGCAAATAGTTTTGGAAGACTTAATACTCCCCTTTCCATCACAGTACGGACAAGGTTGGCAGAGAATGCGGTTAATACTTTCTCGAACTCTTTGGCGGGACATTTCGACCAAACCCAATTCAGAAATCTTTAAGATATTTGTCCTGGACCGATCCGTCTTAACCGCCTGCTCTAAAGCTTGATAAACTTTTTCTTTGCTGCTATCACTTTCCATGTCAATAAAATCAATGACGATTAAACCACCTATGTTTCTCAAGCGCAATTGGCAGACAATCTCTTTTGCCGCCTCCAAGTTTGTCTTGAGTATTGTCTCCTCAGGATTCTCCTTTCCAACATATTTCCCCGTATTAACATCAATCGCAACCAGGGCCTCTGTCTGGTCAATTGTTATATACCCTCCTGACTTCAACCATACTTTCCTTCTAAGCGCTTTTTCGATTTCCATTTCAAGTCCGTACGCTTCAAAAATGGGCTCTTTTCCATTATGCAGTTTTACCCGAGATTTAAAACTTGGCATATACGAATCGGCAAAATCCCGGCAACGCTGGTAAACCTGAGGCGAGTCAACTATTAACTGGTCCACACCTTGAGTGAATAGATCCCTCAGCGTACGATATATTAAATCCAGGTCTTTATAAATTAAAGCAGGTACCATGCTGTTTTCCGCCTTGTTTTTAATATCCGACCACAATTTGCCGAGAAAATTAATATCTGATTCAAATTCTTCCTTATTCTTCCCCTCGCCTACTGTACGAACTATATAACCTGCACCAGTACCTCTTATATCCTGAATCACTTTTTTCAATCTTTTACGTTCTTCCTCATCTTCAATTCTTCTAGAAATTCCAATATGATCTATGGTAGGCATGAAAACTAAATATCTCCCCGGAAGTGTTATATATGTTGTAATTCTTGCTCCCTTGGTCCCAAGAGGGTTCTTTGATACCTGCACCAAAATTTCCTGGCCTTCCTGCAAAACTTCTTCTATCAAATATGAACGATCAAAATCTTTTTTAGTTCTTCTTCTTTGAAAATTGATATCTTCCTTTTCCGCATCTTCATTAGCTTTTTTAGTTAAAAGGCTTTCATGCTCTTCCATTATATCAAGTATGTCAACATCAGATACATAAAGAAAACCAGCCTTCCCCAAGCCAATATCAACAAACGCCACCTGCATACCCGGTAAAACACGATTAACCCTGCCTTTGTAGATATTTCCTACAATATCTTCATCCCTTTTATGATCAATGTAGAATTCCACTGCTGCATGGCTTTCCATTACACCAACTCGAGTTTCTCTGGGATTGGCATTTATAATAATTTCAGACGACATAATAAGCGGCCTCTTTTACCATTCGATAATTTCCCTTATCATTTTTTAACTCCGGATAGAGGGTACTCAATATTTTACGAGGTGATACAAGCCTCCCATCGTTAACTTTAGCAACCAGTTCAAGGATTAATCCTTTTTTGCTCATTGATTGAATTTTCAGACTGTCAAACCATGAGTTGAAAAATATCTCTTCCATTTCTCCGTCTTTTTCAGGGAAAAGATTTATTTTGTCCCGGGATAAAAACTCGGCAAGCCGTTTCTCATGCAAAGGTAAATCTAAAGGTTGAATTTCCTTTATCCCATTAATATAAATCTTAAAGTGGATCTTATTATTTATAACGGACAACGGCTTGGAATTCAATGGAATTTCCATTATCGAATGGATTCCCATCCGCATAGGCATCACATTGTTTAACTTACTTCTTATAGAATCTGGTCTCATCTCTGCTGTTAAAAAAATATCAAACAATTCTTCTTTACTTTCCATCCCAACTGGCAATGCAAAAGCAAATGAGATTCTCGGGCGAGGATGAAAACCCTTTGAATAATCAACCGGGATTTTCGCTCTGCGAAGAGCCCTAACAAGCAGAGAACTTATTTCTAAATGGGATAAAAATCTTGCCAGAAATGTTTTCGTAAACTGAATACGATATTTAAAAATTGCATCTTCTTGTTTGATCGCATCCATTTCAGTTAATATTTGATCATATTGAGTAACCACAGGTTTTCTCTTCTCGATCTTTTTTAGTCCATTAGAGAAAGTCTCCGGCAAAATCGGTGTCAAAGCTATAGAACTTGGTAATGTCGACTCAACGCTTCTATCTGCCGACACTTCTCTAACAGGGTTTATATCAGTACATATGTTCTCAAGACCACACACAATGCACTTTCCCTGGCGACAATCTTCCTCTTTTATTTCTTTTTTTGATTGCAAATGTTCCTTAAACAAATGCTCTTTTTTTACTCCAATATCGATCAAGTCCCACGGGAATATCTCATCTTTATCAATCCTGTTTTGTGTATAAAACGCCGGATCTATCTGAGCTTTTTCAAATGCAGCCATCCAGCTTTCAAAGTTAAACCTCTCCGACCAGCCATCAAATTTACAACCAAGCTGAAAAGCATGAAGTAAAACTTTTCCAAGCCGACGATCTCCGCGTGCAAACACACCTTCTAAAAAGCTTAGCTTAGGATTCTGCCATTTAATTTTGTATTTCGATCGTGATTTAAATTTACTTCTAAGAAATTTAAGTTTTTTCTCCACATAAACAAAATTGGCCTGAGAAATCCATTGGAAAGGTGTATGAGGTTTAGGTACAAAAAACGAAATACCTATATTCAGCTTCTTGAACCTTGGATTCTTTTGCTTTGCTTTGGAAAATACCTTTTTACAAATCAAGTAAATTTCTTCCAGGTCATTATCAGTTTCAGTCGGGAGACCAACCATAAAGTAAAGTTTAATAGTCTCCCATCCCGCTTGAGCAAAGTTTTCCGTTGCTGTTAGAACTTCTTCTTCGGTTATTTTTTTATTTAAAACATTTCTCAGCCGCTGACTACCGGACTCAACTGCAATAGTAATTCCACCCTTCCCTGTTAATCTCATGCAATCAACCATATCCTTTTTAATGGTCCCCGGCTGCAGCGACGGCAATGAAAGAAAAACATTAGATGAAGAAAAAGAGCGAATGAATTCCGAAAGCAGTTTGTCTATTCTCGAATAATCTCCCGAGCTTAATGAAAGAAGAGAAATCTCGCCATAACCTGTTTTCTCTATAGAATTTGCTGTAAGCTCTAAAATTTTTTCAACCGTTCTTTCTCTAACAGGACGATATGTAAATCCCGCCTGACAAAATCGACAGGCCTGAGTGCAACCTCTGTCTATTTCTATAGAAATCCTGTCATGAACCAATTTTGCATAAGGCACTACCGGCGCCACGGGATAGTCTGCCTTATCCAGATCCAACAAAATCCGTTTTTCGATTTTTGCATATCTTTTATTTTCTGGCTCAATTTGTTTAATACTCCCATTTTCAAAATATTTAATATTAAACATTGAAGGAATATAGATTCCCTTAATTTCCGTTAATCGCCTGAGCATTTGATTTTTTGTTTCCTTTTTCTTTTTAGACTCAGCAAACAGCTCAAGAATTTCAACAATAACTTCCTCTCCATCGCCTACGATAAAGCAATCGAAAAAATCGGCAAGTGGCTCAGGATTATATGCGCAGGGACCACCACCAATAATTAGTGGATGATCCTCTCCCCTGTCTTTTCTTAGAAGCGGGATATGTCCTAAATCCAATATATTAAGAATATTGGTGTAGCTCATTTCATAGGGTATTGTGAAACCAATAATATCAAATTTATTTAAAGGCAACTTATTTTCTAAACTTGCCAGAGGCATACATTTTTCTCTCAACAACTCTTCATAATCAAGATCTGGCGCAAAAACCCTTTCTGCGGCAAATTCTTCTCTTTTGTTAACAATATGATAAAGAATTTTTAAACCAAGATGCGACATACCAATCTCATACTTATCAGGAAAGACCAGGGAGATAGTAGCTTGTATCTTTTTCAAATCCTTTTTAATAGAATTTACCTCTTCTCCAATATATTGAGATGGTTTTCTAACAAAAGGAAGTAGCTCTTCATAATTTAACTGGCCCTGGCTATCCATTAGAAAACCTCCTCATTCCAATATTTAAAATAATTCCAATTGCTATGTATGTTGACACAATGGAAGACCCTCCATAACTCATTAAAGGAAGTGGTATTCCCACCACAGGGAACAGTCCGATAGTCATACCTATGTTAAACACCACATAAAAGAATAATGTACTGATAATCCCTAATCCCAAAAGCATTCCGAACCGGTCTTTGACTTTGGATATAAGATCTAACGCCCTAATAAATAATATCAAATATAAAATCAATAATACACAACTCCCTGCAAATCCCATCTCTTCTGCCAGGACAGAAAAAATAAAGTCGGTATGCTGTTCCGGTAAAAAATGTAACCTGCTTTGAGTCCCCGCCAGCAAACCTTTTCCCCAGAATCCACCGGAACCAATAGCTATTCTGGATTGCAATATATGGTAACCAGAACCAAGTGGGTCAATGTTTGGATCAATGAGCGTTAACAACCGTTCTTTCTGATAATCTTTTAAAAAAAACCATGACAGAGGCAAAATTAAAATGGCAGTACCCATTATTAAAAGCAAAGTTTTCTGATGAGTTTCTATAATCAAAATCATCACAAACAAAATAAAAAGCAAGACCATTGAAGTACCAAGATCAGGCTGTTTGACAATCAAAAGAAATGGAATAATGGTTAAAATACCCGGGATAACAAAATCTTTTAATTTATACTCACCAATAAGTTTTCCTCCTCCAAAGTATTTCGCCAGAGTAATTATAAGAATTATTTTAGCCATCTCTGATGCTTGAAAAGTAAAACTTCCAATAGTCAGCCATCGTTGAGCCCCTGAAACTTTTTTCCCAAACAACAAAACAAAAACCAGTGATAGCAAAGTGAGAAAATATAGTAAGTAGGCAAACCTCGCTAAATGTCTGTAATCAAAAAGCAATATAAAAAATAAACATGTTAACCCATATGCAGCCCATATAATTTGTGTCATGTAAAGTTTTTTTAAACTGTCACTTTCTACACCATGCATAGCACTATAGATAAACACGATACCTACAGATGAAATAATTAGGGTAAGAATTAGAATCGGCCAATCAAAATTTGAGACTATACGACGATCAAACATTTTTTAAAGGATATAGCTGAAAGTATTTTTTTATAATTTCTCTTGCGATTGGCGCAGAGGCACTACCACCATGCCCACCATGTTCAATAATCACGGAAATAGCAATTTGAGGGTTTTTATAAGGTGCAAATGCTACAAACCACGCATGATCCCTGAATTCATATGGGGTTTCCTCTTTTTCTTCCTCTTCCTCGTCACTTTTCATTCGAACCACTTGAGATGTACCGGTCTTTCCGGAAACTTTAATTCCTGGAATTCTTGCACGGTATCCTGTACCCCTTTTTTCAACAACAACACCTGATAAAGCTTTTCGAATAATATTCAAATGTTCTTCAGATACAGGAAGTTTTTTTAAAATTTGCGGGCTTGTTTTCTTCATCACAGTTCCATCATTAGTAATAATTTTTTTAAGAACAAAAGGTTTCCAGAGGGTGCCACCATTTGCAACAGCACTAATAAGGTTTGCCATCTGAAGAGGAGTTACCAGGTTATAACTTTGTCCAATCGATGCAGATATCGTTTCCCCTGAATACCACGGCTCATTTCTATTTTCAATTTTCCAGGTTGTAGAAGGAACCAATCCCTTTTTTTCTTCCGGCAGTTCAAAACCAGCTTTTTGCCCAAGCCCAAATCCGTAAGCGTATCTTCCCAAAGCGTCGATACCAACGCGATACCCCAATTTGTAGAAAAAAACATCGCACGATTGAACCAAGGCTTTATGCAAATTTACCTTTCCATGACCCTTTTTTCTCCAACACCTGTATTCTCTATTTCCAAGTTTAAACTTTCCATTGCAAACAGCCGTTAACTTTTCATCAACCATCCCTTCGCCCAGTCCAGCGGCTGCTGTAACGATTTTATAAACAGAACCTGGTGCATATTGCCCCTGTATTGCTCTATTCTGCAAGGGATGGAATTTATCATAGCTTAACGCATTCCATGTTGCTGTAGAAAACTTTCCTGCAAATAAATTTGGATCAAAAGAAGGGCTGCTTGCCATAGCTAAAATAGCGCCTGAATTCGGGTCTAATACAGCGACCGCCCCTTCTTTCCCTTCAAGTAATTTTTCTACCTTTTTTTGAATTTCTACATCAATAGTCAAAACAAGATTCTGTCCCTGTTTTGGAAAAACCTGATGTAATATTTTTAGTTCCCTCCCGGAAGCATCTACTTCTATCTCTTTACTCCCTTTTTTGCCTCTCAAGCTGCTTTCATAAAGCTTCTCCAATCCGTATTGTCCTATATAGTCTCCCTGTCGATAATCTGATTTTTTTCTGCCAGCAAGTTGAGTTTTGCTTATCTCACCAATATAACCTAAAACATGAGCAGCTAAACTCCCTTCTCTATAATTTCGCAAGGGCTCCACTTTAAAAAAAACACCTGGTAAATCTATTTTATGTTCTTCTATAAATGCCACATCTTTCCTGTTTAAATCCCTTTCTATCAATATGTCTTTAGAGGGAGGCGCTGTCTTAAGCGTTTGGTAGAATTCCTTTTCATCCAAACTAAGACGCCGGCTGATAATTTTATAAATGCCCTTAATATCCTTTGTGTCTTCAGGAGTAATATAAAGGTTAAAAGAAGACCTGATATCAACAATTACATCATTGTTTGTATCAAGTATTTTGCCTCGATAATCTGATTCTAATACTTTTTTTGTTCGATTATTTTCTGACAACGTCTGAAGAACATCTTTTTGAAGAATTTGTAATTGCCATATTCGCAAAGTCAATATTCCTAAAGAAATAATAATCACAAAAAGAAAAAAAGTTATTTTTCTTTTAATATGTTCAATCAGCAATGGATTGTAAGCTTCAAATTTCATAGTAAAACCTTAAATATTATCTTTAACAGGAGAAAAGGTATGACAATCTGCTTGGCGTTATCTAATTATTAGTTGTCCACCTAATCTTTGACTCTCGCCTTCTTTTTTTAAAGAAAACGACCGCTTTATCCCTAAAAAAAACAAAAATCAGAATAAATAAAGGTGCGACTAAAGTTGTGTAAACAGATGACAATAATAGTTTATTCAGCACTATTGACATCTGTGTTTTATCTGGAATCGTCAGGAATAAAATTAGCGAGATAATGGCTGCATCAATAAGAGACGCTAAAAGTATAAAAGCTAATTGTGAAATAGTATTTTCAAAAAATATTTTATCTCTTAAGTTACCAAAAATAAAACCTATAACTCCTTTTGAAAAAGCGTTCGCGCCTAACAAATTGCTTGATAAACAATCCTGGATAAGCCCTAATGTAAACCCTGATATCGCTCCTCTATCTTCTCCTAAATTAGCACTAATAAAAATAGTAAGTATTAAGACAATATCAGGCCTAACTCCCAGAATAGTAAAGCTGTGTAGAAGAGTCGTCTGGAATACAAATAACAGAATTATAAAAAAAATATTTAATACAACTTTCATTTCAGCACAAAGACTTCTTCAAGAAATGAAATTTTAACAGATGGGGTTATAACAACATTTTTAAACAAACCTTCATTAGTCTCTTCTATCTTGCTTACTTTTCCTATCAATAAACCTTTAGGAAACACTTCGCCTAATCCGGAAGAAATAACAGGCTGCCCTACCCTGATGTCAGCGTCTTGCGGAATATATTTCATTTCACAAATATCACTCCCTTTTCCAACAACAATTCCTCTCGTTCGTTTATCTTGATCTAAAGCATCTACCGCACTTCTCACATCAGTAATTAATAGAACTTTTGAGTAAAATGGAACCGTTTGAACAATATGTCCCACCAGTCCCTCGTAAGTAATTACCGCCATGTTTTTCTTTAAGCCATCATTCGATCCTTTATTAATCGTAACCATCTTAGACCAGCTCATTGCATCAGAACCAACAACAGAGGCTAAAACCATTTCTCTGTCTGATCCCAATTTGTATTTCAGCATTTTGCTTAGTCGCTCAAAAGTTTTTTTTTGTTCAGTATATTTCAGGACCTCATGTTTTAGTTTTTTAATCTCTTCTCTGAGATATATATTGTTCTTTTTAACTTGCGTTAATGAAACATAATTGAGCCATATATTTTGAACCTTACTGATCGAATGGAGAAACAGCGACTGAAATGGAGAAACAATAGAAACAACCGCTTTCTCTAAAAAAGTTGGATTTGTGATTTTAGTGCTGATCGAAATAATCAGGAGAGAGAAAAAGCATATTAAAACAAAAACTAAGAACTTTTTTTTTTGTGTATCTTATTTCTCATATAGATACTTTCTTTAAAAGTTCTATTTCATCAAGAACTTTTCCGGTTCCTAATACAACCGCAGAAAGGGGGTCTTCTGCCAGGCTTATAGGTAAACCGGTTTCTTCCCGAAGAAGAACATCCAGTCCTTTGATCATTGAACCTCCACCGGCAAGAACAATACCTTTATCAACAATATCAGCCGCTAATTCCGGTGGTGTTCTTTCCAGGGTTGTCTTTACAGCATCAATAATCATATTAACAGTTTCCGACAATGCCTCGCGTACCTCGTCTTCTGTAATGAGAAGCGTTTTAGGAATACCGGCCACAAGATCTCTTCCTTTTCCTTCAAGTGAGTCATTGTTACCTGTGGGATATACGGTGCCAATTTTAATCTTTAAATTCTCTGCAGTTCGCTCTCCTATAAGAAGGTTGTATTTTTTCTTGATATAATTGACAAGCGCTTCATCCATTTCATCTCCGGCAACTCGAACAGATTTGCTAAAAACAATACCCGACATGGAAATAACAGCGACTTCAGTCGTGCCACCACCAATATCTACAATCATATTTCCTGACGGTTCCTGAACAGGAAGACCGACTCCAATGGCTGCTGCCATGGGTTCCTCAATCAAATAGACCTCCCGTGCACCCGCTGATTCAGCTGAATCTCGCACAGCTCTTTTTTCCACCTGGGTAATTCCCGACGGAACCGCAATAATAATCCTTGGCCTTACGAGAGCTTTTCGGTTGTGGACTTTCTGGATGAAGTGCCTGATCATGGCCTCTGTTATTTCAAAGTTTGCGATTACGCCGTCCTTCATCGGCCTGATTGCCTGAATGTTACCGGGAGTTCTTCCCAGCATCTGTTTTGCGTCTGCCCCAACCGCAAGCACTTGACCATTGGCTGAATGGACTGCAACAACCGACGGTTCTCTTAATACTATACCTTTTCCTTTTACATAAACTAAGGTATTTGCAGTACCAAGGTCTACTGCCAGATCATTTGAAAACATGCCACCAATTGCGTTAAAAACCACTTTTGCACTCCCTCTTTAACTTAATTTTTTCATGCTAAAGTTTCAATATATCACAGAGTTTTGAAAGATCAACATTAAAAACCTTTCTGTTCTCTTTTTTTAATAAGAAAGAATACTCTTCCTACTCTGTTCATGGCGCCTGCCAGCTTTGCTGACTCTTTTCCCGTACCAAAAAAGATATCAACACGTCCTGGTCCTTTGATTGCTCCACCTGCGTCCTGGGCTACTACAAACCTAGAAATCTTTTCCCATCCTGTAACATTCCCTTCCTCATCCGTCACAGGTATCTCCGTTTCAATAAAAGCTAATCCGCCTTTTGGGAAAATTCTCGTATCCGACGCAATGGATCTTCCTGCTGTTACCGGAACTCCTGTGCTCCCTATCGGCCCCTGCTCTACTACTCTGAAAAACACATAACTCTCATTGTGGAAAAGAACTCTTTCCATCTCCTCAGGATGAGATTTCAGATACTCACGAATTGCTTTCATAGACATCATCTCTTTAGGTACCTTTCCCTCCTTGATCAAAAGTCTGCCTATGCTTCGGTATTCTCTTCCATTCGCTGCAGCATAATTAACGTTTATTTTAGAATCATCAGGCATCTTTATTATACCGGAACCCTGTATATGAAGAAAAAAGGCATCTAACGGATTAGACAGCCAGGCAATTTCTAGCCCCTGTCCTGTAAGAAAACCCGAGAGGTCAATTGATTTTCTATCGTGGTATGGAATCACCTCCCCGTCTTTTATACGTGCAATAATTCTTTTCCCTTTAAAACTTCGCCTAAAATCTCCGAGGTTGATTTCAATTAAGTCATCCGGTTTGCCATAAATTGGATATTGGTAATCGTCTGTTTTTTTGTAATTCCCCTTTATGATCGGCTCGTAATATCCGGTAAAAAGCACCTTCTTTGTGCTATCAAGCCCAACAGAAGTATAAATATTGAAATCTCTTATGATCCTGTAGTTTAAATCCGATCTATTTTCAGACTCTTTTAAAATTGAAATGAAATGTCTGAAAGATTCCTTTACCTCTTTAACACTGTATTTTTGTTTTCCATATGTGAAAACCCTGTCTGCAGGGAGTCGATTCAAAAACTTATTATTTTTTTCAATAGCAGCAAGGAGCGACTCCATGTTCATATCATCATTGAAATTGGGGCGACCCCACCAACCTATCTTTTTTAATGCATCAGAAGGAGACAATTCACCGGCAGGTTTATAATAAGAAGCGCAGCCTCCAAGGAAAGAAATAAAAAAAATGAGCAGGTAAAAATTGAAGCTCCCTGCGGCAAAGCCGCAGGGAATCCGCTTGCTAAATACATTCCAAAATGGATTTAAAAATCTACGGGACATAATTTAAAAAATCTCTTTTAAATGAGCATTCTCCTGACGAGATATCTCCACCAGAGAATGATTTTTTTTTAAGTTCGCTTGCTAACCCCGCAGTAAAGGTGAGCTTAGCTCTGCAAGCTGCGAGGAATGCGCTCGCTAAACACTTTCAATATGATATAATTTTTTTCCCGAATTGTATAAAGGTTTCTTCATGAAAAAAATATTTTTTTTAAGTTTTTTTTTATTCACACAGCTCGGCTGTGGCACTTCCTCGGATAAGGACCTGACATCCTGTTTCATTATCATTCCTAACAATCTTCAATTTGTGCGAGTTTCCTATTTCTACATTAACAACATTGCTTATGGCGGCGAAGATAGTCTCCAATATGTAATAGAGATAGAAAACGATTCTAATCAGCCTTTGAATGATTTATACCTTACGATTAATTACAAATGGAGAGCTGCATTAAAAGACATTTATTATTATCAAGGCTTTTTAAAAGGGTATAAACCTTTTGGCCAATCCTCATTTCCTGAAAAAAAGAAGCTGCGATTTACATTTAATAAAAAATCATCAAACCGTTTGGTATTTACTGATTCATCCGGCAAACATATGTCTGAACTCACTTTTTTTCATTCTCTTCACCTAAAAGCAGACCGTGGGTCTGGAACCTGGGGTTTCCCTGATCCATAGTTGTTTCACTTAATAAATAAACATATACTCTTTGTTGAATGGCATCCTCATTTAAAGAAAAAGCATTAAATTGGAACCGTCCTCACTGGCCGGGTCTGTTAATAATTGTTCTTCTGACCTTCCTTGCATATTCACCGGCATTAAATGGCGACTTCCTTTGGGATGATGATCTGCATATTACAAAAAAAAAAACCGTCATTGGAGAAGAAAGCTTCAAGCGAATCTGGACAACCTCGGATGCCGTTTACTACCCGCTGGTACTCACAACGTTCTGGGTAGAGTGGCGGTTATGGAACGGACAACCAATGGGGTTCCACATTGTTAATGTGCTGCTTCATACAATCAATGCTATCCTGCTTTGTTTTTTATTGCACCAATTGGGAATCAAGTGGGCATGGCTGGGAGGAGCAATATTTGCGTTACACCCCGTTCATGTCGAATCAGTGGCATGGATTACTGAACTTAAAAATGTTCAGTCAGGCTTTTTTTACCTTTTAGCGTTATTATTTTATCTCAGGTTTCTGGACAACCGAAGAAAACAGTGGTACTCAGCCACATTAATAATGTTTCTGGCAGCGCTTCTCAGCAAGCCTTCAACAGTAATGCTGCCTGTAATTCTGCTCATTATTCACTGGTGGTTAAACCGGCCTTTTCAAAAAAAGGACATTTTTAGTATTGTACCTTTTTTTGCTTTATCCGCCTTAGCCTCTTTATGGACTATATGGGAACAGAAATATCATTCAGGAGCCATAGGTTCCGAATGGTCTATTGGGCTGTTTGAGCGAATAGCAATAGCCGGATATAATATATGGTTTTATACTATCAAATTGTTATTTCCTTACAATCTTACTTTTTTTTATCCACGCTGGGAAATTGCTTCGTTATCAATTAGCGCACACTTTCCTTTAGTGCTTTTATTAATTTTTTGTTTGGCTCCTTTAAAAAATTATCACACTTGGGGAAAAGCTGTATTTATCGCATTAAGCTACTTTATTGTAACCCTGTTTCCTATCCTCGGTTTTTTTAACTTCTACTTTATGCGTTACTCTTTTGTAGGTGATCATTTCCAGTACCTTCCCAGTATGGGAATAATCGCGTTAATTACTGGTGGAGCTGCCTTGCATTTTGAAAAATGGGATTTGGCGCAAACGAAAAAGACTTTTAGTTGGCAGAAAACAGGAGCGGGCCTGGGACTGGCGGTGTTATTAATCTTCGGGGCATTGACCTGGAAGCAGGGACATGTATATAAAGATATGGAAACACTTCTAAGGGATTCAATCGACAAAAATCCAAAGGCGTGGATGGCTCATAGCAACCTTGGCATGATGTATGCGGAAAAAGGATTGTTGGAGAAAGCATTAGTTGAATTCAAAGAGACACTCAGGATTTACCCTGACCACTCAGGTGCCCATAATAGCATTGGAAATATCTTCCTTCTTCAAAAAAAATATGAAATGGCTATTCAGAAGTATAGGGATGCCTTAAAACTCAAACCTGAGGACAAAGGATTTCTTTACAATCTGGCGCTCTCTTATGAGAGTACGGGGAATTTAAAATTGGCCAGGGAGTATTATAAAAAGATTATTGAAGACGCGTCCCCTGCAGAAAACCAGGACATGATTAAAGCAGCTAAAAATCGATTTTTAAACTTGCAAAGAAGATAACATTTGAAAATTTGCTTTGAAATCCAAAATCTACAATCTTCAATTTGCCATCCATATTTTTCAATCTGACATCTGAAATCTACAATTTACTTACATTTCCACTCCATCAATCTTTGCATAACAGAAGGGACATTTTGAATTTTTTATATGGTTCTGTATCACAGAAAAACCATCTCTTTCGATTAATAGTTTTTTACATTTATAGCAGTAAGTGTTTTCTCCTTCGTTTCCCGGGACATTACCTGCATAGACATATCGTAACCCTTCTTCAAAACCGATCTCCCTTGCTTTATTTATGATAGACAAGGGGGTTCTATAAAGTTGAGTCATTTTATATGTGGGGTGGTAAGCGCTGATATGCCAGGGAATTCCCGGGTCGACATCATATATATATTTTGCTATTTCTCTTAATTCTTCTTCTGAATCATTTTTTGTTGGAATAACCAGGGTTGTTACTTCTATCCACAGCCCCATCTCTTTTAAAAACTTAATTGCGTCCAAAACAGGAGCGAGTTTAGCTTTGCATATCTTTTTATAAAAATCTTCTCTAAAAGATTTCAGATCAACATTAGCCGCATGAAAAAAGGGTTTTACCTGCTCCATAACCTCTTTAGTCATATATCCGTTCGTAACCATAACGTTCTTTAATCCATTTTTGGACGCAATAACCGCAGTGTCATAAGCATATTCCATAAAAATAGTCGGCTCAGTGTAAGTATAGGACACACTTTTACATTTACTGCTAATAGTCATATCCACTATCTGCTGAGGAGAAACATCTTCACCAATGATTTGATCTCGGTCTTTGGGCATCTGGGAAATATCAGAGTTCTGACAATGAAGGCACTGGAAGTTGCACCCGACCGTAGAAACAGAAAAAGAATATTTTCCAGGTTGAAAATGAAAAAGGGGCTTCTTCTCTATAGGATCCGCATGCCGTGCTATTAGTTTTCCATATATAAGGGTATAAAGTACCCCCCCCCTGTTCTCTCTGACGTCGCATATTCCTTTTTTCCCATCTCCAATTTTGCATGTATGCGCGCAAAGGTAACAGAGAACTTTATTCTTATCCAGCTTTTTATAATATCTTGCTTTCATCGGGAAACACCGATTACTCTGATTAACTACTTATAGAAAGAATGCATGGATAACAGTCCTTCCTTTTAAAATTAGAATTAAGTATTAATGGATTATTAAGACTAATTTTTTATAAGGAGTCATCTATAAAAGTACTGAAAAAGTTTTAAATTCATGTCTCAAAAACATTTTTCATATTTATCTGAAAAATATGTTATAATTTCGTCTTCATAATCATTATAAGCTAAAGTTTGTCTTTTTTTATTTCTAATTTGGACATAATTGGAAAAATAAAAAATTAACGAAACAATATAAAAGGATAAAAAATAGGTGTAGGCAAGAATGGGCTTGACCCCTTTTATGACATTTCACATTTATAATCCAGTAGAAAGTATGAGGAATAAGGCGTTGCAAGAGGAAGGTATTGGAGGATAAATTATGAAAGAATCTTCATATCTTGAAGGGCAAGATCAGGTTATCAATCGTATCAAAGTTCTTCCAATTTTTAAGCAATACAGTAGAGAGAAGCTACAAGAATTGCTTCGTCTTAGCAAGATACAGCAGTTCGAGACTAATGAGGTTATTATAAAAGAAGGATCACACGAAAAGTCTATATTTTTTATGTTATCAGGAAGCGTGCAAATAGAAAAAGATGGAAATATACTTGCAAAGTTGCAAAAAAATGGAGACGTATTTGGTGAGATTGGGTTTCTTGATGAAGGACCAAGGTCTTCTTCCGTCAGGGCTACTAATGAAACCATTTGTTTAGTTGTGGATGTGTCCTATTTACTTCAGCTTCAGGAAGAAGGTCATGATTCTTTTCACGCTGCAATTTATAAGATGTTTGCTGAGATATTAGCCCATCGACTGCGAGAAACTACAAAAAAATTAAATGACGCAAAAAAAGAAAATGATCGTTTAAAGCAACTTTAATGAGATTTTATGACTTTAAATTTTGTATACAGAAGAGTTAATAGAATATAAAAGAGAAACAAGAATACGGAAAAGGGTGTTGAGAAAGAAAATAAGTAAAGTATGCAGTTTAACCTTGTTAACCGGTTTGAGTCTTTAAGTTGTGGTTATTCGTGCTACCTTGCTATGCCTTTTAAAACACTTAAGAGTTCTCCCACTTCCTCTTCATCAAGATTGCTAAGTCCTTTTTCTTTATTTTTTAGCCAAGCGTTACTTAAAGAGATGATCCTTGATTTTTCCAGGTTGGAAATTGTCTTCGTCAGGTTTGAGATAATTTTATTTGCCAGGTTTTCTATCTTTTCATCATCGAAAATACCAGTTTTTTCACCATCAGTCCCACCCCAGTGAAAGTATTTCTCTCCATCTTTCCAATAAGAGTACTTATTGCAATATTTTTCCATCATTTCTTTATCTCCCATGTTAGAACCTATGCTGAGAAAAACTACAAGACCCAAAATTACCGGATGAGATATATTTATTTTATCCTCAATCTCTTGTGTGTTAATAAGCGCTTTCGCGTTGGGGGATCGTTTTTTGCAAAAATAAATTAAGGTTCTAACAAACACGTCTTTTCTGCGATTATCCTGCTCCTTGATCGGATAAATTTCTATCTCATCTGCATGATTTTCTTCCTCCTGAATTCTTTCTATTTTCTCAGAATATTTTTCCAAAAACATTTCTAAGAAATTTTCCTCACTACTATCCTGATCTTCGTTTGCTTGGTGATTTTTTAGTTTTATATCAAAAAGTCCTTTTTCAAAAATTTCCTGAAAAACTTCATTTACTGCTGTTTTGTGTTTTTCAGCAATATATTCAAAATATTCCCTATCCATGGCAATAGCATCAGAATTAATTATTTCTTCTGGATTTTCTTTGTCATTTTCGTTTTGCATAATGAACCGCCGGGAATATTATATCAATGTATTTATAAATACTTAACTTATACCGTAGAAAATTATAATTAAATTAAGAGAAATTTGTCCACAGTTTTTTCAATTATTGGAAATAAATTTAAGTCTGATAAAGAGGTCACATCTCCACATATAAAAACTATGATAGCAGAAAATCATATGAGGAAAATAGAAAAAAATATGGAATGTTATCAAGAGAAAAATTGATTTTGAGATCTCCTGCAACCTTAAAGAAACGACCTCAATTCATAATTTGGAATGACTCTATTTGACATAAAAGTCAACAGCAAACTTGACCCCATTGGACTTTACAGTTGGTTCAGCTATCAGGGTTAAGTGTTCTGGTGCTTACTGCCAAAGACTTCTTGCAAAACGGTTACTTCTCTTTGACAACCTCGTTCAACTCATCCAATAGTTTTTCAAGGTTGATAAAATGTAACTTGCAGGCTTGTTGTATTGTAACAAGCTTAGCCATCGTAACCCTTAATGCGGGATTAGTCAGAAGCCCGAAACAGTGGCCTTGTTTTGTAAATACATGAAGGGTTTCCGGGTACTTTTCCAAGACCTCGTATACGTTTGCATCCTTGGTTATCTTCATATGTTACTCTTAATCGCTTATAGGCTGTCAGGTTACGGGAAGAGGTAATAAGTTTATTCTGATATTTCCCATATGCGTCATATAAACCCGATTTTATTGGTTGAATGTACTAAAACCTGCATTTTTGTGCAAGAAAAAAATTTTACAACATAGAGTTGAATTGATTTGTGTAGCTAAAGTTTTTCATGACAAAAAGGGATTCAATGCGATATTGTGCAACTCCTTAGCAAGGATAAGAATGTAAGACCATGCCCCCATCGGGTGTCACCCGATAAACATCCTCAAAACGAACACCTCCCACCTCCGGAACTGCAAGAATTGTATGCCCCACGGTCACAGTCATATTTTCCTGAAGTTTAATGACCTTATGTGGCGGAATAATTGTAGATGCCGGTATCTCCTCGAACCTGAGACCAATGCCATGGGAAATTCCGTTCAAATGGTATTCTTCAAATCCTCGCTTTGCGCAAACCTCTTTACCTATAGCATCCAACTTTGAAACTGAAATACCCGGCCTTAAATTTTGCCGTGTTGTCTCATGCATTTCCTTATAGGTTTCCAGTAATTGATTCTGTTTGTCATTTGGTTGTCCGACAATATATGTGCGCGCCAGGTTAGCGCAGTAACCTTCAAACTGTGGAGTTAAATCTATTACAACAAGTTCACCCTCTTTAAGAAGCTCTTTATCAATTGTGCCGTGAATCCAGCAGCTTCGCGTTCCGGGATTAATATGAATTGGAGTACTTGTACCTTCAGCTCCTGCCTTCATCATTGTGTATAATATTTCCGTGGCCATTTCGTGTCCTGAAATTCCCGGAGAGAGCATTTCTTTTGCTTTGTCCATCCCAAGGGCGGCAATAGACTGTGCTTTTTTCATTAGTTCAATTTCTTCCGGTTCCTTCACCATTCTAAGTTGGTCCATCACAGGGTCGGATGAGACCAGTTCCATTTCTTTATTAATTTTCCTGAAAAGATCTACGAGAAATGCCGGTGTGTGAAACCACATCTGCATTCCAACTTTGGGACGACCTTCTGAAGGATGTTTTAGGCCAGGCGGGGGACCTTTAAAGAGCGAGTGGAATGTTTTTTTGACATCGGATATCTGCTCTCCCACATGTGCAAATACCTTAATTTTATCATCACCTACTGTTTTTCGTAATTCAGGTTCTTCTCCTTTAAAACAAATAAAAACAGGGGAACCGGCTGCTGGAATAATGGCACGCGGTTGGACACGAATGGCGCCAAAGAAATACCTGAAATCATCGTGGTTCATAATCATAATGCCAATCATGCCTTGCTGAGACATTAACTCCTGCGCCCTGCGAATCCGGTCATAATTTATTTTCATTTGACCCCTTTAATAAAGCAAAAAAAATAAATAGTAAAATGTGTTTAAAAAATAGTAAACCATAACATTAAAAACAAGTGCAATGTCAAAACATATTTTTTGCTTGCTTAATTATCATTTGTAGAATTGGGCCCTAAATTTATTTCTGACAGGATTGGAAAAATCCTGTAAATCATAAAGACCTATCAAAAATAATATTGAGTTCTGATAATTCTATACATGGCCTATTTATCATAAGCCAGAATAAAAAATTAAGTGAAAGCGTTTAATTTTTTGAGAATAAATTGGTAGACAGGAAATTAAAAAATCCAGTTTATCCTGTTATCCTGTCTCAAAAAAATATTTATAAGCCCCTTTGAGGAGTTCAAGCGAAGCGTTCAAACCACGAGTTTGACTGGAGGTATATTGATTGTCACTTGTAGATTTGACTCTTAAGAATGGAGAGCGGGGTGTGATTGGGGAATAAACATGCAGTCATCAGAGATTTGACACGTTTTAATTCTTAACCGCATTAATTTAATTAATGGCGGGAAACTTTCACCACCTTTGGGTTTACTAAGCGTTCAAAATCATTGTATGCCATCCTTATGAGATCTGTATGGGCACCCGCGTTAAAAGCAATTTCTTTGTCTTCTGTTAAAGTTTCATCGACAAAAACTTCCATTCCGTAAAGGTTCCCAAAAGGGGGCATGGCGCCAACTTCGCATTCTGTAAACAAGTACTGAAATTCTTCTTCAGTGGCAAGCGCCACCTCACCACCTCCACTAGCCTCTTTTAAAAGATCGAAATCTACTTTTCGAGAGGCAGGGAGTACTACCATGGACATCTTATCGTCGATTTTGGCCATGACGGTTTTCGCTATTTCTTCTCCAGGAATATGTGCAGATTCCGCTATTTCTGAAGAAGTATAAGCACGAGAATGTTTTATTGTTGTATATTTAATATTATGTTTTTCTAAAAAATCCTGTACTTTAGTTATTCGCATAAGCACCTCCCCTTATCCTGTTAGGATACATTTAGAAAAAAAGGCACATAAGTAAAAGCAGATATTATGGATGGCATATTTATTCTTTTTTTAACTCGATGAAACCATGATGTTTTTTTCCTTCCTTTACCCGAACAGCCATCCAGCGACCGTACTCATCCAGATCAATAATGCTTCCCTGTCCGACATGAAATTCCTTCTCCTTGCCAGAGGTAACATTAGAGACCCTAATGCAAGAGGATAACTCTTTTTTATTTTCCCCCTTTTCGTCCACGTAGTCCTGCTCTTTTATATCAGAGACAGCAAGTTCCAGGACACCCATCTGACATACTTTGTTTTCCTCAATGACAATTTTTTCTTTGAGGGTGGTTTCCACAAGTATCGCCCTCCTTTCTCATTTTTTTGGTTATGTTCGAATCATTTTCTCTCTATTTATTGTACTAATACTGCCGAAACTTCTCAAGCAGCATTTCGGTGAATAGTCTTTAAAGTGGTCGGGGCGAGAGGATTCGAACCTCCGACCCCCAGTTTCCAAGCGGGTTCTTGGGTATTCTTAACGTTTTTGTAAGAGCCAGATTTGTTGTGAAATAGGGGTAAATATTTTATTTTAAATAAAGTCAACGGCAGACTGGACCCACTTTCAAAATAACTAAAAATGCTGTCCAAGTTGACAAGAGTGGTTTTACATATAATATTAATATTCGAGGTTGAACGTGAAAAAGAAACAAGATAACCGACCAAAATTGCGGTTGATTCAGGGTGGTAATCGCTGTGAGGCATTAATTGGATCTGTTAAGATTGTTGCTTCAACAAAAAACAGACCACCTTTTAAAGTTGATGCGATAGCGGCCGAGGAAGATACCTACCTTGTCTTAAGCGAAGACCTGGAAATACATGAGCCAACTGATCATCCGATTCGACTATTAACCGAGGTTCTTGAAACCCGTCCCGAAACTCCCGGTACCGTTCTGGTGAAAGACAAATACCCTTATAAATTACTTGCTATCGTTCATGATCTCGGACAGGATCCTTCATGGAAGGAAAAGTGGGTAGTCAGCGCACTGCAGGGAATCTTCCATGAAACTGAAAAACGAAAAGTTCGATCTCTTGCCTTGCCTATGCTCGGCACTTTACATGGTTCTTTAGACAAAAAATGTTTTGTAGCATTTCTCAAGAAGGCCCTGCATCAAGCAGCCCCTCGATATCTGAAATGTCTTTGGTTGATTGTACCTGCCGATTTCAAACGCGAAATCATCCAATTACTTGAAAATGTCAAGATGCGTCCCTAAATACAATACTTAATTTTTTTGGAGTGCGATGACCGTGTCATTGCGTATTAAGCTGAACCCTGACCGCTGATAGCTGGCTGCTGATTTAAATAGATGCAGTCAAGGGGAGATTTGACCCCTATTCACTGATCAAGTCGCGACACCAATTACGGTTTAAAACTTATATTTCAAGACCTGACCCCGAAAATGAAAAATCACAGAGGGAAATATATACACTCATCAAGAAAGATAATAAATGGCTTATCGATGCGGTATCAGTTATCAAAGTAAATGAGGCTGGAAAAGAATTGATACTATGAAACTCTTAATAAATGATTTATGTCAGCGACGCACTGCCCGAACGCCTCCGTTGGAGCAATCATCACGTCTGGAATCGCCTGCGCTGCCGTAATGGAAGAAGACCTCGCGGGCACGGGAAGAGCCCTTAGTTTCAGAAGACCAATAATAGTGTCCTCCACCTGATGCAAAGATCGGATCATTATGAATCGTATCTCCTGAATAAGTTTTGTTGTTCTTGGACTTTTCATAAATACTCTTCAGCTCTTCTACCGTTGGCATGCGCCAATCATTATAACCACCTGTAGTTAAACTGCTCACATAGCTTCGGGATTTATTCCAATCAAGGCATTCCCCTAAATCGGCATAGCTGTCTTTTTTAGTCCACATTAAATTCGTTTTATTATCTGTGATTGTACCATTCCCATGATCTATATAACGACCGTCGTATGAAGTTATCTCCACTAAAACTTTACCTATCTCTCGATTTGAGCTGCTTTTTTCTATATTTTTTTCTTTAGACTTTATTAGTTTTTCCCGTTCTATTTGCTTAATTCTTAACCGTACCACTGCTGCATACTTCCCATCGGGGAAGTACTTTAGAAAATCCTTTAAGTCTTCAACGTTATTTTTTTCTATTGCATATTTGTACATTTCTTCTTCGGGACTAAGTTGCACGAGTTTTATTGGTCTAGTTTTATTTAGGGTGAGGAAATCACTAGCAAAATTGCTATCAAAGACAGATAAAGCATGTTTAGTTTCTTTCTCTTTTATTCTGAGTTTATATTGTCCTATCGACAGAAAATTATTTATTATCTCGTTTTCCTTTTTTGGTGCAGAAAAAGCAGGATTGATTTCTATAAGAAAAATTATAAATAGAGAAAAAGTTAATATTCTGTTTAAAAGCACTCTTTACCTCAAATAAGTATGAATATCTTATAAATTATCAAAGGAATATTAATATAGATAGACAGAAGTTTCAACCCTCTTCTTTCTGGGTTTTTCAGGGTCAGGTCTTGAAATATCAGTTTCAATAAAAGGGGTCAAATCTTTCCTTGACTGCATTATCAGTTTGTATTATTCATGAAAAAAACTCAACCAATAAAATATAATTAGAATTACTTTAGGCACTGTTAGTTTTTTCTTTTTACAGTGCCTTATGCAGAGCAAAGCGGCTTATGCAGAGTACAGTGCCTTATGCAAGGCTTAGCGCTTTATGCAGTCAAAGGGAGATGTTACCCCATATCCTAAACACTTTCAATAAAACCTGATTTTTGCTATCTTTGGAAATGGAGGGTATGGAAGTTCTTCGCAACAACAATTATAAATCTCAGGAGGAAAAATGAAAAAAATAAAAATTTATCAATATCCGAAATGCGGGACCTGTAGAAAAGCTATGAAGTTCCTGGAGAAAAACAAGTTGGC
>CAYMVZ010000022.1:0-26764 GCA_964394335.1 uncultured Nitrospinota bacterium
AACCAAAACAATAAACAGTTGAATTTATTTGAATTTTAACCGGACACTACTGATCTTATATATCTTATTGCCCGTTGCATCCTTGCATGATATTTCCAGCGCCAAGGTGCGTGTCGGACCACCTGCTGGTATGGAATGACCAGTGACTCGGTTTTCTATGGTCATATTGAGTTGAGGAAAATCAAGTGTAACGTTACTGACACCCAAGTCGCCATCGTAAATTCCCTCTTTGCGCACTGCGGTATCAAATCCATGGTATCGATGGTCGCCACCGCGCGGTTTCATATGACACCCCTGGCAGGTGATGCCTTTTGTAGAGGCTTCGCTATTTTCCCATTCACTATATAGAGCCATCATGTATTCGCCAGACATAGGGTTCTTCATTACATGACATTTAGCGCAGAAATCTGATTCTTTCATTTTCGCACGCCCTGGAGAGAACTTTTTCTGATGTGTTTCCATTATGTCCGCATTGGGTGGTGCCACACCATGGCAGGTCTCGCAATTAACGCCTTCGTTAACCTCCTTGCTGCCGTGACAGGCATAACACATTGCCTCACCCATCATGGCATTAAACATAAACTTACCCGTAAACTGCTCTTTAAATTCCAGGAAGGATTTGGCGGTCGTTGCTACCGCATGGCGTGAATTGTTAGACCACTGTGTATATATCTCTTGATGGCATGTGGCGCAGAATTTTGCCCCTTGATGTTTTCCAGCCTCGTACTTTGGTTGCTTCAAGGCTTGTGTCTCACTATACATATCGCAGGCCGTAAACAGGGGAAGCATCATCAGCAGGGCTGAACGTATAAACCATTTGGAATAGTACTCTTTCATGATTTGATTCCTCACTCTCCGAGAATTGTTTCGGTATTTAACGATTAAGCTCAGTTGACTCCAAAAGCAGAGCGACGATAGGAGCGCCGCTTTTGGTGGTGATCTTCCCCCGATAAAACGGACAGATTAAATTTCATGCTGCTATTTTCTCAAATTCCGCTGGTGGCAAATAACCAATCCCTGAATGCAGCCTCTGATGATTGTAGAACTGATTAATGTAACTGTTCAGAGCATACCGCAATTCCTGTTCGTTTTTAAAGGCTCTTCCACGTATTAATTCAGCCTTTAAGCTATGAAAGAATGACTCCATATGTGCATTGTCTGTGCAGAAGCCAGGACGATTCACACTATGGCGCATGCCATACTTAATCAGCTCATCTCTAAATCGGTAGGCGGTGTACTCGATCCCCCTATCGGTATGAAAGATCATGCCCATCTCAGGCGTTCGATCCTTCAGTGCGTAGTGCAGTGCTCGTAAGGTTAAATTAACCGTCCTGTCTTTTCCTAGTGACCAACCCAATATCCTTCGGCTATGTACATCCATCACAGTAGCGAGGTAACGCCATTTCCCTTTAACCTTCAGATATGTGACATCCCCCACCCAAACCTGATTCAGTCTTGTTGGATTTGGCTCTAATCGTCTCAGGTTCTCTCCAGATGCCTTAAAACGCTTAAATCCCGGCTGACGACGAGTCACTTTCATCACACGTCCTTCGAGTGATTTATCTCTCATTAGACGCTCCACACGTTTCTTCCCAATGCGATAACCTTCAGCTTTCAATGCTTCATGCACTCTTGGGCTACCGTAGACGCCACGGCTGCGTTGATGGATTTCCACGATCTTCTTTGCAAGGTTTTGATCTTCAATATCACGTTCTGACACCTTCCGTTTGCACCAATCGTAGTAACCGCTTCTAGACACATTGAGCCAATTACAAAGATAAGTGATACCTATTTGTCGGTTTCTCTGGATGAATCGATATCGTTCTGATGTTCTTCCGCGAGAAACCGTTGCCACTTTTTTAGCAGGTTGTTCTCCTGCTTGAGCCTGGCCACCTCTTTTTGTAGTGCTTTGAGCTTATTAAGCTCTGCCTTTTCTTTATTGATGCTGACCACTTTTTTTCGTTTATCTGCCACTATTTTTCCTTCTCTATATTCCTTTCGCCATCGTGACAGCATAAACGGATGAATGTCGAGAGTTTCTGCGACAGCTTTAACCTGTACACCATCCATCAGACTTAATTGAACAGCTTTGGCTTTAAATTCCTGTGTGTATTTCCAGGTCCTTCTCGACTTTGTGTATCTTGGTATTGGACATCCTCTTCATTAGGTTTGGATGTCCGTTTTAACGGGGGAAGATCATCATTCGGGAATGACAACTTAGCTAAACCTGTGGGGAATGACAGACATCGGATTCTTGCTTACCGACTTTGAGAACTTGCAATATTATTCCTCGACAATGATTTATACCCATGTGCTGAATAAAGGCGGCAAAGGGGTTATAAGCCCGGCTGATATTTTAATATAGTCATGAAGTAAAGAGATTTTACGGGTATAGAGTAACATCTTTATGGGCTGTTGCGAAAATAAAAAATTGGGCGAAAATATTATTAAGACCACCCGGCACAGAGTTTATTCCTTCGATTCACTCAGGACAAGCTCTGGCGTGGAAGAAAGAGATTCTTCGCTTCACTCAGAATGACAAGCGTAGGACTCAGAATGACAAGAGAAGGGCTTGCCTTTTTACTCCGTATAAAAATCCAGTCAATCCTGTTCATCATGTTAAAAGAATTTCTCTGCGATCTTGGCGCCCTTGCGCCCGAAGGAAGTACCCTTGGGGTGTGGTAAAGTAAAACGAACAGCTAACTTGCTTCATAGTGAGACCACATGCTAATAATTTTGACAGTTCTTGATTCTTTTATGATTTGATAAACCAGGCGATGTTGAATATTAATTCGTCTGGAATAAGCGCCTTTTAGATCACCAACTAACTTTTCAAAAGGTGGTGGTGTTTTGTATGGATTTTTTCTTAAAATAGTTAGTAATTTCTCAGCTTGGGGACGCAGACCTGAGACAGAAAGTTTCTTGGAATCTTTTTGAGCCTGTTTAGTATAAACCAGTTCCCAACTCACCATTTCAACTCTTTGCTACATTTCTCAAGAGGAGTTTTCAGGCCTTTACGTATTGACTCTCTCAATCCGGGAATTGATAGCAAATAAAGCGTTTCTTGAATTGCCCGCCAATCATCCTCCGAGACTAACACGGCATTAGATCTTTTACCTGTAATTTGAATAGGTTGGTGAGAAGAAGCAGCTTCATCAAGTAGTTTATATAGCTTTGCCCGAGCTTGACTGGCCGTTAATGTTGTCATAAAATTCTCCTTTCCGTAAAGGTACGTTATTTCGTACGCTTTGTCAATATTTTAAAAAAATGAGTTAGCTGTCAGCCCTTCGGCTTTGCTCAGGACAAGCAGTCAGCATAAGAAAAAAAATAGACGGGATTACAGGATAAGCAGGATTATTATAAAAAGTCTCACGGAGTTTATTCCTTCGATCCACTCAGGACAAGCTCTGGTGTGGAAGAAAGAGATTCTTGGCTTCACTCAGAATGACAAGCGTAGGACTCAGAATGACAAGAGAAGGGCTGTCCTTCTTACGCCAAAAAAATCATAAAAAATCTGCGATAATCTGCGGCCAAAAAAAGATTAAAATAAACTGGAGCTTTGGGCAATTTCTAAAATCCAGGATGGAAAGATTCCTAATTGAATTGTGCCAACAACAGCTATGACGAGGGCGGCAAGTGTGAATGGAGAGATAGATAATGGTGGAAATTCTCTCACGGGGTCTTTTATGTAGATGAGAACGGTAACCCTGAGATAGTAAAATACTGCTACAACGGAATTAAGCAGGCCGATTACGGTAAGGCCGACATATCCCGCTTTTATTGCCGCGCTAAAAATATAAAACTTTCCGAAAAATCCCGCCAGCGGAGGAATGCCGGCTAATGAAAACATGAACACAGCCATGGTAAATGCCAGCAAAGGATGACGTGATGCTAACCCGGAATAGTCTTCAAGGTTTAGGTTTTCTTCTCCTTTTTTTCCTAATACAATAACTACTGTAAACGCTCCGATATTCATAAATGCGTAGGCTAACATATAATAAAGAACCGCAGCTGAGCCTATTTCATTGGCCGCAACAAGCGCGACCAGCACATAACCAGCATGGGAGATAGAAGAATAAGCGAGCATCCTTTTAATATTGGTCTGCGCAAGAGCGGTAAGGTTTCCAACTGTCATGGTCAACGCGGCTATAACCCAGATGAGTGACACCCAGTGATCTGTTATTCCGCCCAATCCTACAAGAAATACCCGGAAGAAAGCGGCGAATCCGGCGGCTTTTGGGCCAACGGACATAAACGCTGTTATGGCAGTGGGTGCTCCTTCATAGACATCCGGTGTCCACATATGGAACGGGACGGAAGCAACCTTGAATCCTAACCCGATAACCATTAACCCAGCTCCCAAATAGAGCAGGGTTGCAGAATTTAAAGTGTCACCTTTTATGGCCGCTGCAATTTCATTCAGGTTGGTTGATCCGGTGGCGCCATAGATTAAAGCCATGCCGTAAAGTAAAAAACCTGTGGCAAAAGCCCCTAATAGAAAATATTTTAAGGCGGATTCTGTGGATTCAACTTTTGCGCGGTTAAACCCGGCTAAGATATAAAGAGAGATGGACATTAACTCGAGCCCGAGAAAGACTGTTATCAAGTTTGCAGCTAAAGCCATCAACATCATCCCTGCTGTCGCAAAAAGAAGCAGGGCATAATATTCACTGTGGTTGAGATCTTCCTGCTCCATGTAGTTGATGGAGATCAGGATAGTGAGCGCGGTTCCGATACAGAAAATCACATTGAAAAAAGCGGCAAAGTTATCCGCGACAATAGTATTGTTGAAGGCGTAAACAGCGGCGCCAAAGTCATTCATAGACGAGATACCTGCCAGTATAACTCCGCCAAGGGCCACATAGGGTATATATTTTTTATCTTTTATAAAGAGGTCGAGTACCAGGATTGCCAGACCTGCCACACATAAAGTTAATATATGACAAATAGCTGATAAATTTATCTCCGGCGCTTGTATCATTTCCATAATTTATTCCTTGTTTTAAACGAAACCACGAATTACACAAATCGCACGAACAAAAAAAGATATTAAATCAGTGAAATTTGCGAAATTAGTGGTTATCTTTTTTCTCCTCTTTCCCGGTAAGAAGTTCATAAAATGATTTTTGTGGTTTTTTCCTATTAATCTTTCCTCTCAGTCTTCCTTCTTCAACTTGCGCGACAAGATGGTCTACAGAAGTGTTTATTTTGCTCAAGAAAGGTTTTGGATTGATACCAATCCATACTATGAAGATGAGCACCGGCACCATGATGGTTATTTCCCTCCTATCCAGGTCTAATAACTTTTTGTTTTCCGGATTGGTTAGGTCATTGCAAATCATTCTCTGATATGTCCAGAGAAGATATGAAGCGCCTAACATAACGCCTATCACAGCCAGTCCCGCATAGACTTTGCTGTATTGAAATGCGCCGACTAAAATCAAAAACTCCCCGATAAACCCGTTTAGTCCTGGCAACGCCATGGAAGATAGGGTGACGAGCAAAAAGAAGGCGGAGTAGAGCGGGATTTGCTGTGATAAACCGCCGTACTCTGAAATTTCGCGGGTATGACGGCGATCATAAATCATTCCTACCATGAGGAAGAGGGCTCCGGTGGAGAGTCCGTGGTTAATCATCTGAATAACTCCACCCTTTATTCCGCTCATGTTAAAAGCAAAAATTCCCAAAACAATAAATCCAAGATGGCTGACTGAAGAGTATGCCACCAGTTTTTTAATATCGCTTTGCACCAGCGCCATTAAAGCGCCGTAAATAATTCCAATAACGGAGAGTGAGCAGATTAGAAAGGCCGCCTGATGAGAGGCGTAAGGAAAAAGAGGCAGACAGAATCGGATAAACCCGTAAGTTCCCATTTTTAGCAGAACTCCGGCTAATATAACCGATCCGGCTGTAGGGGCCTCCACGTGAGCGTCGGGCAGCCAGGTGTGAAATGGAAACATAGGAACTTTAATGGCAAAGGCTATTCCAAATGCCAGGAAAAGCCATAATTGGGCGCTAACTGGAATGTCAAGCTGGTACAACTTTATGAGATCGAAGGTTACTTCCTTGTTAACTTTAAAATTCAAATATACCAGGATTAATATTGCTGCCAGCATAAGAACAGAGCCGGCCATGGTATAGAGGAAAAACTTTATAGCGGCGTAAATTCGTCTCGGACCTCCCCATATGCCGATTATTAAGTACATGGGAATCAGCATGATTTCCCAGAAGACATAAAAGAGAAACAGGTCTAATGAGATAAAAACTCCTACCATTCCTACTTCAAGAAACAGCATGGAAATCATATATTCTTTAAGTCGTTTTGTAATGTTCCAGGAGGCAAGAATACAGATGACTGTTAAAAATGTAGTGAGTAATACTAAAAAGAGGGAAATACCGTCTACCCCGACGTAATAGTTAATCCCAAAACCTTCAATCCAGGGCGCTTTTTCTGAAAACTGCATTTCTGCTGTTCCGGGATTGAACCCAAAATAAATGCGGAGAGAGAAGATAAAGTTGAGAAAAGCCGTAGCCAGGGCTGTCTTTTTTACCGCATCCGCATTCTCTGTATTGCAAAAAAGAATGGCAATGATTCCCACAAGGGGTAAAAATGTAATTACAGTTAGCATAAATTTGATCTGAAAAACCTTATTTTCTTACCTGAGTTCCTGTTTAATCTAAGAGATGTAAATACTCTCAAAGTAATGAGCTAAAGTTTAAAGTGATCTAAAGTGCCTAAAGTTAGTGGAATATAATTTTAATTTATAACTTTTTTACCATAACTTTAGTCACTTATAATTATCAGCCTATAAAAAAATACAGAATAACAACAAAACCAATGACCATCATCAGGGCATAATTTCGAACATGCCCTGTCTGTATGTGCCTTACGTATTGTCCGCAATCCTTGGCAAATATTGCGACCTGGTTTACCAGACCATCTATAATTTCAACATCAAAAATTTTCCAAATACCCTGCGCTAATTTCAATCCGGGTTTTGTAACCAAATTCATATATAACTGGCCAAAACATGTATCTATAGCTTCTATAGGATTGCGTGCCAGGCGAAGGAAAAGCTTGCTTCCTTTTCTGTAGAACCAGTCTGCATCAAGGTTGATAGCCTTCATCTCTGGTGGGTAGATGCCGTTTACCATAAGATATGTAAAAGCTAATGCAGAAAAGAAAAGTATCTGCAGCATTTCCATTACATGCGCTCCAGTGTAAGGTTCAAATTCAACAGGATAGGGGAGAATGCTATATAAAGGACCGGGAAATATTCCAATAAATATACAGAGAAATGCTGCTATTCCCATTGCAATCATCATATTAAGAGGAGGTTCCTTTGTTCTAATGCCTGAATCGTGAGCAAAAAAAGCAAAATAGGGGATTTTAATGCCTGAATGATGGAATACACCAGCGGAAGCGAACATCAGAACCAGCCAGACCAGAGTATAATGCCCATCTCCCGTTGCAGTTATTACCATCGATTTACTTATAAAACCACTAAATAGAGGAAACCCGGATATAGATGCAGCACCGATCATACAAAAAACAGCCGTTATCGGCATGGTTTTATATAATCCTCCCAAATCCGTGCCATTGATTTTTCCGGTCATATGCAAAACAGACCCCATGGACATAAAAAGCAGAGCCTTATAGATTATATGGCTGAAGGCATGAGCGGCTGTACCATTGATAGACATTTCAGTACCAATTCCTATACCAACAACCATAAAGCCAACCTGGTTAATCAGGCTGTATGATAAGACCCTCCTTAAGTCATTTTCAATAACGGCATAAAAGATGGGGAATGCTGTCATTATAGTCCCAATCACGATCAGAATGGGTGTTCCCGGAAAAGCTCTTGCCAAAACATAGACCGCTGTTTTAGTGGTAAAGGCGCTTAACACCACTGTACCTGTTATAGTAGCTTCAGGATATGCATCAGGTAACCATGCATGGAGAATTGGCCAGGCGCAATTTACACCAAATCCAAGAAAAATAAGATAAGTGCCCGGGTTGGTTAAGCCTAAATATTTAAACTCTATGGAGCCTGTGGTATTGGCATGTATTACGATGCCTCCAAGAAGGAACAAACCACCTACAATATGAATTACAGAATATCTCAAGGCTGCTTCATAGGCTGCTTTGGTTCTGCGAGCTAAAACAAGACATACTGACCCAATAGTCATCATTTCCCAGAAGCAGAAAAGGGAAATAAGGTCACCGGCAAAAACAACACCAAGTGCGCTGCCGGCATATACAAAGGTTGCCCAATAATCGAGATCTTTCTTTACGTGTAGAGCATAAATTATTGATATGAAGGAGATTATATGAAATATATATCCCCAGACCATGCTGAGTTTGTCTATTTTGCCGAAAACCAATTGAAAGCCCAGGAAATTTACTGTCCAATATATTCCTTCAGGCAAAAACAGAAGGTTTATAAAACCCACAACGGGTAACAGTATTAGAAAAGCGGATTTTGCTTTTCCTTTTATAAAGGGGATAAAAAATGCTCCGAAAATAAATATAAGTGCCGGTGGAAGATTAATCATAGTAATCCTCATCTCTTTTTGTAAGAGTACGTAGCCAGTGCTTTGCCGCGAGGACCAGGCCTACGCAGCATACAAACCCATAGATTGCAAAAAAACCAAACCATTCATCCCATCCAAAATGGCCATGTTTATGAACAAAAATATCTCCTAAAAAAAGAAGCGCGCATAAAACATATAATATTAGGCGGACTCTTTTTGCATTTTCAGGATTGTCAAATATAGTCAATTCTTTTTTCATTTTAGTTTCCTCCTGTTGGAGCAGATAAAACTATATTCGCCAGCTCAACCAGAGCTGAAGAATTAAAGAATAGAAGTAAAGTCCCTATCGCAGTAAGTGTGAGAGGAACTACCATGGTCATGGGAGCTTCATGTTTTTCCAAACTTTCACCTTCCGGCAGTTCTTTAAAAAATGCCGCATAAACAATTGGAATAAAATAACAAGCGTTAAGGATAGAGCTGACAATCAATACAATGAGCAACGAGATGTGTTTAGATTCAATGGAACCTAAAGCAAGATACCATTTTGAGATAAAGCCGGCAAAGAGAGGCATGCCAATCATGTTCATTGCGCCGATGGAGAAAGCGGCCATTGTCCAGGGCATTTTTCTGGCGATTCCGTTCAACTCGCTAATTTTTGTTTTATGAGCTGCCACATAAATAGCTCCGGCACAAAAGAATAGTGTGATTTTTGAAAATGCGTGATTGGTTATGTGAATCATCCCTCCGGTCATGCCACTGGTTGACAGCATAGCCATTCCTAAAACTATATAAGAGAGCTGGCTTATTGTGGAATAAGCGAGCCTGGCTTTCAGGTTGTCTTTAGTGAGGGCAATAACAGAGGATATTATGATTGTAAATGAAGCAATATAAGCGGTTGTTATTCCTACATCAAGGGTCTGCAGGGTCTCCGGTCCAAAAATGAAGTAAATCATTCGTACAATTGAGAAGACTCCTACTTTTACAACGGCAACGGCGTGTAAAAGTGCGCTTACAGGTGTTGGAGCGACCATTGCGGAAGGAAGCCAATTGTGAAAAGGCATGACAGCAGCCTTGGCAAAGCCAAAAATAAAGAGGAAAAAAACTACCGTAAGTACGGTTTTCTCCTGACTTACGATCTCTCCCGGAAATATTCCACCTGGTTTAAAATCGAGAGTGCCGGCAAAAACGAAAGTTAAAATAACAGCCGGTAATAAAAACACCTTGGAAGTTCCGATTAAATACCAGAGATACTTGCCGCTTCCTTCGTAAGCCTCAGGCGTTTCCTTGTGCGCGACCAGGGGATAGGTAACTAATGTAATAATTTCATAGAACAAAAATAATGTAAATAAATTGGCCGCAAAAGCGGCTCCTATGGTAGCTGAAAGTGTGATTGCGAAACAGCAGTAATACCTTGTTTGCGCGTGCTCCTTGAGAGTGCGCATGTAACCAATAGAATAAAAAGATGTCAGGATCCAGAGAAAAGAAGCTGTCGACGCGAACATCAGCCCCAGTGCATCAACTCTGAATTCGATTGATAAGCCGGGTAAGAGAGTGACAATTAGAAGTTCAATTTTTTTTCCGGCGAAAATAGCGGGAGCCATAGAAAAAATGATTAAAAATTTTATTACGGCTGCTCCAATAGAACAAGATTCCCTTCTATTAGGATTATCTTTAGTCACGACGATCAGAATGGCCGCAACCAGAGACACAATAACCGCCAGCAAAGGTTTTATAGAAGTAATAGTTTCCATTTTTACATTTTCAATACATTAATCTCATCCACATTCGCTGTGGGTTTATTTCTAAAAATTGCGATAACAATTGCCAGACCCACTGCAGCTTCTGCTGCCGCCACAGTCATCACCATGAAGGCAAAAATATGGCCATCCAGGTTATTCAGAAATTTAGAAAAGGCAATAAAAGTCAAATTTACGGCGTTAAGCATTAGCTCAATGGACATAAAAATCATGATGACATTCCGCCGGAGCATTACACCAGCCACTCCGAGAGAGAATAGAATCGCACTTACTAACAGGTAATGAGTTAAAGGGACCATGTTTTTAATTAACAATTTTCAAAGAGAAAGTTAAACCATCTCGATGAAGAATGACTACATTTAATCAATTTTAATCTTTGCAAGCATTACTGCGCCGACAATAGCGACCAGGAGTAGAATTGAAGCTATTTCAAAAGGGAGCAGATAATCTGTAAACAATATTTTCCCTACCAGGGCAGTGGTGCCGAAATCTTCTCCAACACTTATTCCTTGATTCAGTCCACTGGCTTTTAATGTTCCGGATAGTTTTATGAAAGCGCCAACGGCTAATAAGAATCCAATAAAGCTCAACAGGATATTCCAGTCTCTTGATTTCCAGATGGGTTCATTCCCGCGCAGGTTCAGCAACATAATGATAAACATGAACAGCACCATAATAGCACCTGCATAAACCAGAATCTGAATGGCTGCGATAAAATGCGCGTTCAGTAAAACGAAAAGTCCTGCCAGACAGAACATGACCAGGATCATGTTTAAAACAGCTGCAACCGGGTTCCAGCTTATTATCATTAAAAAAGCTGCCAGCACAGCCACACCGCTAAAGATGAAGAATATTAATAATTCCATTTGCCGTAAATCTCTTTTATGTAATTGAGTCGTTTTTGTAATTTATTTTCCGATATAAGTAACTGGTCTTTTTCATAAAACATATTGTTTCTATCCAGATCAGCTATTTCACATTCATCACTCATCACAATGGCTTCTTTCGGGCAGACTTCTTCACAGAACCCGCAGAAAATGCAGCGAGCCATGTTAATACTGAAAGATTCGGGATACCTTTCTTTTTCCAGTTCTGTTTCAGCCGGTTGAATTTCAATACATTTAGCCGGACAAATAACTTCGCATAGTCCGCAAGCCACGCATCGTTCTATTCCATTTTCATTTAGCACCAGAACAGGCCGGCCTCTGTATGCAGCAGGATATTCTACTTTTTCATCCGGATAATAGACCGTGAATATTTTTCTTTTTTTATCTTTACTTAAAAGTGCTGGAATAAATCCAATCATATTTCTGAAGAAATGAGTAGTAGTTACATATAACCCCCGGAAGATTTCCGGCAGATAAATCCTCTCCCACCAGGTCATTGTGATGTTACGATTAACTATCATAATATTTTCTGCAAAATTAAAATTGCAATTCCCGTTATTAAAATATTAGCCAGAGATAATGGTAAAAGTATTTTCCAGCCTAAATTCATGATTTGGTCATACCTGAATCTCGGCAATGTCCAGCGTATTGTCATTTGAAGCCATATGAAAAAGAATACCTTGATCCAGAAGACAGAGATATGGATCAACATAAGAATTATATTTGCCAATGTTTCATTCAAAAATGAGAGGATGGATAGGATCATTGCAGAGGAAATAAAAGGGATTTGCCATGCGCCAAAGAAGAGAGACGTCACTATCGCGGAAATAGTAACAATTTCCAGAAACTCCGCCATATAAAACATCCCGAATTTTAATCCGCTGTATTCCAGAAAATATCCAGCAATGATTTCAGATTCACCTTCCGCCACATCAAATGGCGCCCGTTTGTTTTCTGCTATAGCACAGGCTAAAAACATAAAAAATCCCAGTGGCTGCAGGAAAATTCCCCAAAGAAAAAAATTTTCCTGAGCAGCGCCAATTTCTGTTAGCTGTAATGAACCGTATACCATGAAGACACCTACCAGGGTAAACCCCATCGCGACTTCATATGAGATCATCTGGGCGCTCGCCCTCAGAGAGCCGAGCAAAGACCAGTTGTTGTTGGATGCCCAGCCGGCAATAACAGTGCCGTATGTTGCAAGAGAAGATATTGCAAAAATAAAGATGAGCCCCACATCAAGGTCTGCAATGACGAGCTTGACATGTTTCCCGCCAATAACGTATTCCCCACCAAAAGGAATAACAGCGAAGGTAATTAATGCTGGAACAACACATATAATCGGGCTCAGCGTATGCATTATCTTATTAGCGCCCTCCGGGATGAAATCTTCTTTCGAAAACATCTTAATGGCGTCCGCAACTGGATGAAGCAGACCTAACACGGAAAAGCCAAGGATATCCGCTCTATTAGCTCCTATCCTGTCCTGCATTACAGCGCTTTGTTTTCTCTCTACCCAGGTCAATATAGGTGCAAAGAAGCCCATATTGATCCCGAAGATGAAAAGCACTTTAGCAGTAGTGATTAAAAAATCTTCCATAAAATTGCCTATTCAAAAACAATAATAGAAAAAATCCAGTCGATCCTGTTCATCCTGTATAAAAAAATATTTCTATATTTTTATTCCGGTTTCTCCCAGTTTTTCGTAGCTTATCTTTTTAAAACGCTTAACATTTTTTGAGATTTCATCCATGACCTTGTCCGGTTCTATCGTCTCAAAAGGTTCCCCCATTTTTTTAGCAACTCCACCTAAAATTTCCAGGTCCGACTTTGCCTGGGCAGGGCAGGGGACAGCCCTGTTAGTTTTCTGTACGATGCCGTTTATATTTGTAAATGTACCTTCTTTTTCAGCAAAAGTTGCGGAGGGAAGCACCACGTTAGCTAAGGAACTCAAGTCGGAGTTATGCGTATCCTGCACTACCAGAAAATCAAGTTTGGACAGGGCTTGAAGGACATCCTCTTTGGCATTAGAATTGTCTAAAATATCATTGCCGATAATATATAGCGCTTTTAAATTTCCTTTGATTATTTTTTTAACTGATGACGTATTGCTTGTTTTCAAACCTAATTCTCTCGCTCCTTGCGGGTTCGCGGCTTTTTCTTTTTTGATAAGAATATCATCTGCTTTCCATGAAGGAACAACACACGCAATATCGTTACTATTAAGAACTTTTTTTATTAATTTGTTGAAAAGATAAAATTCCTCATTAGTAGCATGAGGTGAAGCGATAGCACCAATTTCGTTATTTTTTATCTTTTGCATTCCCTTTGCTGTTGCCTCAAGCGCTTCATCCCACGAGACTTCTTCAAGTTTGTTTCCTTTTTTAACCAGCGGAACGGTTAACCGGTTTTTTGCGTCTATCTCTTTATGAGTAAATCGTCCATTATCACACATCCAGACTTTGTTGACATCCATATTCTTTCTTGGAAGAAGGCGATAAACTTTGCCGCGGCGGTGACAGATTCGGATGCTGCAATTGCTTGAACATCCCGGACAGACTGCATTAGTTTCTTCCAGAAACCATACTCTGACCTTAAAACGAAATTCAGCATTTGTTAGTGCTCCAACGGGACATGCATCAACAGTATTAAGAGAGTAATTGTTGTCCAGAGATGTTCCAGGATAAGTATTTATTATTGATTTATCACCCCGGTTAAAAACGGCTAACTCACCGGTTTTGCTCACTTCTCTACAAAATCTTACGCAGCGACGGCAGAGGATGCAACGTTCTTCATCAAAAACAACACGGGGTCCTATTTTAAACCTTTTTCTTCCAGGCCTTTTTTCTTCTCTAAATCGGCTATGTGTAATACCATGCTCAAAAGTATACTTCTGGAGTCTGCATTCACCTGCCTGGTCGCAAATGGGGCAATCGAGAGGATGGTTTATCAACTGGAATTCCATTACTCCTTTTCTGGCTTTTAAAACCTTTTCCGTTTCAGTGCGAACTACCATTCCTTCAGTAACCGGAGTATTGCAGGCAATAGTGAGTTTCGGTATTTTTTCCACTTCTACCAGGCACATTCTGCAACAGCCGTCAATTGAAAGATGCGGATGATAGCAGAAGTGTGGGATTCTCACTCCATTAGCAACCGCAGCCTGCAATATGGTTTTACCCGCTTCAGTTTTAACTTCTTTCCCGTTTATTGTAAAAGTTGGCATATAATTGGCCCGCTAAACACGCAAAATAACGCGAAAAAAAATACTATTATCTAAATTTTGAACTTTATCCATTTTTTGTTAAAGCAAGCCCCGATAATAGTGTAACTCTCATCAGGATAAATAATATTTACTTCTTTTTTTTTCGTGTGTTTCGCGGGCGTCAAGTTTCAAAACTTTCAGGACAAGTACATTTACCCGATTTAATATGATCTTCGAATTCACCTCTAAAATGTTTAATTAATCCCTGTACTGGCCATGCTGCCGCGTCTGAAAGAGCGCAAATTGTATTGGCCTCCATGTTTCCCGCTACATCCAGTAAAAGATCGATATCTTCCTTTTTTCCGCAACCGTTTTCTATCCCCAATAATATCTGGTGCATCCAGGCTGTTCCTTCTCTGCAGTTTGTGCATTGTCCGCAACTTTCATGACGGTAAAAATGAGACAGGACAATACCTACTCTGACCATGCATGCAGTGTTATCCATTACAATAACAGCCCCTGTTCCAAGAGAAGTGCCCGCCTGCATTAAGGAGTCGTGATCCATTTTTACGTCTACCATGCTGGCGGGTAAAACTTTTGTTGAAGAACCTCCCGGAATAACGGCCTTTAACTCATTATCGTTTCTAATTCCACCGGCTATTTTAAATATCAAATCTTTCAGGTTGTAACCCATTGGGAGTTCATAAGTACCCGGCTTTTTTACATGGCCGCTAATACCGAAAATAGTATTGCCGGCGCTTTTCTCGGTTCCTATTTTTTTAAACCAGGCTGCTCCTTTATTTATGATATGAGGGACATGACAAAAGGTCTCAACGTTATTAATAGTTGTGGGGTTTCCCCAAAATCCATAACCGGCAGGAAAAGGAGGTTTTTTTCTTGGCTGTCCTTTTTTCCCTTCTACCGATTCCATCAAGCCGGTTTCCTCGCCGCAAATATACGCTCCTGCTCCGCGATGAACAAAGATGTCGCAATTAAAACCAGACTTAAAAATGTTTTTTCCCAGAAACTTTTCTTTGTATGCTTCGTCAATTGCTTTTTGTAATATTTCAGCCTGCATGGTGTATTCACCGCGAATATAAATATAACAAGCCTTAATTCCCATGGCATAAGCTCCAATCATAAGGCCTTCTATCAACTGATGCGGCTCGTTCTCAATAATTTGTCTGTCTTTAAAAGTTCCCGGTTCAGATTCGTCGGAATTACAGCCTATATATTTCGGTTTCTCATTTCCTTTAGGCATAAATGTCCATTTTAAGCCTGTTGGAAAGCCAGCTCCTCCCCTACCCCGGAGTCCCGATTTTTTGATTTCTTCGGTGACTTCTTCAGGTTTCATTTTTTTGATAGCTTTCTTAGACGCCTCATATCCACCATTTTTTAAATAAACGTTTAGGGTTTTAGAGTCACGCATCTTAAAGTTTTTTGTTAAATAAAGTTTCATTGCTTAGTTATTTGTTATTAACACTATTTTCATTCATGAAATTGTAAAATTAATCCAACAACTGACCCCTGACCCCCGATCCCTGATTCCTGCCCCCTGACAGCCGTAAGCTGTTATTTCAGCTTTTTTAAAAGGGTATCAATTTTTTGTTTCGTTAAATTTTCATGGAACTCATCATTGACTTGCATCATAGGAGCCGTTCCACAACTTCCAAGGCACTCTACAGTAGATAATGTAAATTTATTATCCTTAGTTGTTTCCCCTGTTTTAATTCCCAGTTTTTCTTGCAAGTGGTTCACCATATGTCTGCTATTGAGAAGAGAACATGAAAGGTTAGTGCAAACCTGCAGGTGATACTTACCTACAGGATTCATGTTAAACATGGTATAAAAAGAGACCACTTCCATTACTTCAATCGGCTTGATTTCTAAAATTGCGCCGATTTCTTCCATTGTCTCTTTGGAAATCCAACCCTGTTCTTTTTGGGCGATATGAAGAGCCGGGAGAAGAGCAGCTTTCTTCTCAGGGTATTTTGATGTCTCTTTAGAAATGTCTTTTATTGCGCTTTTTGAAAGCATTTTAAAAGTTGTTAGCTTTTTGTCATTGGTTGTTAGTTATTTGTTTACTCACAACTGTCTTCTGTCATCCGTCCTCTGGTTCTTACCTGTCGCATTCTCCTCCGATCAGATTAATTTGATCAAAAGTAGGAATAATGTCCGCCAGAAATGATCCAATGCACAACCTTGGCATAGCCTGAGTTAAAGCAAAACAGGGTGGTCGGACACGGCATTTCACGGGTTTGCCTCCACCGTCACTAACCAGGTAAAATCCTAATTCTCCATTACTTCCTTCCACAGGGAAATAGACTTCTCCTTTGGGAGGTTTAATCCCATCAGTCACTATAATGAAGTGATCTATCAGCTCTTCCATTTTTGAATAAACATGATCTTTTGCCGGCAACCGGACTATTGGGTCATCAGCATTTACAGGTCCTTTCGGCATTTGATCCAGACATTGTTCCACTATTCTCATGCTCTGGTTGATTTCCTCCATCCTCACAAGATAACGATCAAAATTATCTCCCGTGGTTCCTGTAGGGATTTCAAAATCAACTTGATCATAAATTAAGTAAGGGTGTGCCTTTCGAACATCATATTCCACGCCGCATGCTCTTAAGCAGGGGCCGGTAAAACCATAAGCAATAGCTTCGTCGGTTGTGATACCTCCGACATCTCGCATTCTGTCAAGAAAGATCCTGTTTTTTGTCAGCAGTTGATCAACATCCTTATAAAGGTCGCGGCATTTAATAAATGCGGATTGAATATCTTCTTTGAAATTAGGTGGCAAATCATTTTTTACTCCGCCGATTCTGACATAGTTAGAAGTCAACCTTGCACCGCAGACCTTTTCCAGTACATCCCATAGTAATTCTCGTGCCTCAACAAAATAAAGGAATGCTGAGAATCCGCCTAATTCAAGAGCTCCAGCTCCTATGTTAGTATAATGGTCTGTCATACGCGCGAGTTCGGAAGTTATGACTCGAATATATTTGCATCGATCGGGTATTTCGATATCCAGCAGCTTTTCTACCGCAAGAGCGTAGCCCGCGTTATTTAAAATTGCTGAATTGTAATTCAGCCGGTCTGTATAAGGAAAAGCCTGGCTCCAGGTTCCGTTTTCACACTGCTTCTCAAATCCGCGATGCAGATACCCGATTTCTACATCCATGTTTACAATAGTCTCACCGTCTAACGTAACAAGGAACTCCACTGTGCCGTGAGTGGCAGGATGCGACGGTCCCATATTGAGAACCATGTGTTCGGAATGCAGATTTTCTGTTAAATCAGTCATAAATTAATTTATGAAATTAGTGTAATTAGTGGTTTAACTCAGTTTTTCGGTCCTATCAAAGGTTGTCTTTTTGTAATAGGATAATCTTTTCTTAAAGGATATCCTTCAAATTCTTTGTACAACAAAATTCTCCTTAAATCAGGGTGATCATTAAACTTAATTCCGTACATATCATATGCTTCCCGCTCGAACCAGTTGGCGCCTATCCACAAAGCAACAATAGAATCAATTGTGCAATCTTTTTCTGAAACAGGGGCTTTTACTCTGATACGGTGATTGTGATTAAGAGAATAAAAATGGTAGACCACTTCAAATCTTTCGTCATGATCCTTCTGGTTCAGGTAGTCAACGGCCGTCAAGTCCATCATGAAATTAAAATCAAGATCCTTATCTTCTTTTAAAAAACGGCAGACGTCTAACACAGAGTGTTTTTTTATGATAATAGTATCATCCCCGCGAAAAGAGTGGGAATCTATGATAGCGTCACCAAATTTTTTTTTCAGTTTTTGAATATTTTTACTGTTTTTCTCCATTTTTTAGACTCCAGTTTTAGAAACCGGGGACGGCCCTTTTGGGTAATCGGAAAATTTTTCGCCTTGAACTTTATTCTGTAATTTAATCAGTCCGTCCAAAACCATTTCCGGCCGGGGAGGGCAACCGGGTATGTAAACATCAACCGGAATAATCGTATCAATTCCCTGCACAGTAGCGTAGTTGTCATAAAACCCACCAGAGACGGTACATACACCATACGCCATGACCCACTTCGGTTCTGTCATTTGATTGTAAACTTTTACTAAAATAGGGGCCTGCTTATGGCTTATAGTGCCAACGACCATCATCAAATCAGCCTGCCTGGGAGAAAACCTTGGCAATGCGGCGCCAAACCGGTCTATGTCGTAACGAGGCCCTGCAACCGACATAAATTCCATCCCACAGCAAGCAGTAATAAAGGGGTATAAAAAAAACGAATATTTTCTTCCCCAATTAACAACATCATTAAGCGATGTCAGGATAATATTGTCTCCTAAATTCTTTTCTATTCCCATTTCAAAGCTCCTTTTCTCCAGACATATAAAAGACCGATGCCTAAGACAACGATGAACAACAGCATTTCAACAAATCCGAACCATCCAAGTTTTTTAAAAATAACAGCCCAGGGGTAGAGAAATACTGCTTCAATATCAAAGAGGATAAACAATACTGCGGTAAGGTAAAATTTTACTGAAAAGCGTTGGCGGGGTGATACTAAAGGCTTTTTCCCGCATTCGAAAGGTTCCATTTTATCGGGAAAAGATTTCTTTGGTCCCAACAAAGAGGTTAATGTGACCATCCCTATCGCAGTACCTGCAGCAAGGACGAGCATAATTAAAACGCCTAAGTATTGATTTAGCATGACTTAAAGGCTAAGAGTTAAAAGGTAAAAGGAATTGCATAATACGATAATACTGTTTTTGTTGTCAAGGAGATATTGAAGCAAATGACAGATAAGAGATGACAGGAACAATTAGCAATTAGCACTTAACAGCAAAGTTATTTCTGTTAGTTCCTTCCTAATTCTAAGCACGAGGTTTGTCGGTGCAATGGAGCGTAGCGGAATTGCTGTCCGGTGTAGCGCCCTGATATGTTATTGCTCAAACATATTATTGACGACCACATCATTAAGGCTGAGTTGCCCTGGCCGTGGCCATGCCTCTTTCGTGCCTTTTCCAATTGCCACAAACATGGTAATTACATGATCATCTGGAAGGTTAATCAGGTGCGCAACCTTTTCAAAATCAAAACCATCCATAGGGCAGGAGTCATACCCCAATGATTTTGCAGCAAGCATAATTGTTTGTGCGACAATGCCACAGGAGCGCATAGCTTCGTCTCTCTGCACCTGCTCCTTGCCTCTATAATAATTATTTAGAGCTGGGAGCATAAATTCCTGAACTTCCTTTGGTGATTTTGCCCAATAACGCCCGGGTTCCTTTTCCCATGCCTTTAAATCTGCGCAAAGTATGACGAACAAAGATGCATCGGTCACTTGTGATTGATCCCAGGATGCCTTCCTGACTTTCTTCCTCAAGTTAGGATCATCCACTACAACAAAACGCCAGTTCTGGATATTAAAGGCAGTTGGTGAAAGAATAGCTAAAGATAAAATCTCGTTCATTTCTTCAGCGGTCATACTGTGGCTTGCATCATAATGCTTGACAGATCGACGTGCATGAATAGCTTCTATCGTTTTCATGATTTCTCCTTTCTTGTTAATAAACATCACGTAAATTTTAACGTACACCAAACACTTTTCTTAGCATATGTTATCATAAAACTTTGATAGCCAATAATTGTTTTACAGAGACTTACTGTTCGGCATTAGGTTTTTATTCGTTGTTTGATAGCTTGAATGAGCGAAGTGAGTAATTTTTAAGCGGAGATAGCTGACAGCTAATAGCCGCACTTCAATGTAGTCAAGAATTAACTTGACCCTTTAAAGGTTGTTATTTTGAAAAAGAAGAGTTTATTTAAGCGTTTAAATCTAGTCCTGAGGGACAGGTCAGAGTCAATAGGCTATGCCCTGTCTTGTCATTCCCGAATGCACTTATCGGGAATCCAGGCCGAGTTTTGATTCTGGATGCCTGATAGAAACATTTTTTCTTTTAAGGCAGGCAGAAATGAGTATAATAGATGAATAATTTTTTTGAATATTTATATGAGTGAGAAAATTAAAATATACTTTATTCCTATTGAAGAACCGCGCATGGACTGTGTCTGTGAAGCAGTCCAGAAAGGACTCAAGTTCTTAGATGATTTATACAATAAATATCAAGATGTGAAGGATGCAATTTTATATGTCTGGTCAAAACAGGACATTCCATATTATTTCAAAGAATCATTTACTCCGGAAGCGATTAAAATATTAACTGAAGGAAAAACGTTAGTTGGAGTCAATTTAAAGATAAAGCTCGAATCACATGAAACATTCAGTACATCTTCTAATATTGAGATAATCTTGACCGCGCACCCTAATAAAAAAATGTTTGATGACATATCTGCAGCTATTGCCAAGGGTACCGTAAAAACTGTTGTAATCATTAATGATGAAAAGAAATCAGAACCATGGCTAACAACCTGGGCTCCGAACCTGGAAAGGATAGAATAAATTTTGCTGAATGGTTTCTTCCATCATTTTCTTTAAATCCCAATTATCTAAATACGATTTTTCCTTTTCCTCATTTTCCGATGCATTATGAGAATTTGCTTTTTTTAGAAAATTTTCCACCCTTGTGGACTGGGCCACTTGCTATTTATTAACTTCAAATATATCAATGCTTTGCATTGACTTATTTAAGTATAAATTTAAGTAAATCATTTGAGTATTATGGAATCTTATCTTTTAAAAAATATAAACCTACCTGATTTAAAGCTACTTAAAACCGCTCTTGGATTTGGGGCCTATAAGGGCTTTTTAAAATGTTTGGATAGCTATAGGCCAAATGATGTTGTTGGAGAAATTAAGGCGTCGGGGCTCAGAGGGAGAGGAGGAAGCTGGTACTCTACAGGAGAAAAGTGGAATTCTCTCAAAAAAGTAATTAATAAACCCGTTTATTTCTGTTGTAACTGCTCAGAAGGGGAACCGGGCTCTTTTAAAGATCGACTGATTATAGAAAAAAATCCTCACCTATTGCTCGAGGGAGTTGCTATTGCATCTTATGCTCTGGGTGTTAATACTGCCTATATTTGCGTGAGAGGAGAATTTGCCGAAGCTACTGAAATTCTAAAAAAATCGCTTGCAGATGCTAAAGCAGAGAAGTTGCTTGGAAAAAATATTTATAATACAGGTTATGATCTACAGATCATTATTTTTAGAACGGGCGGAAACTATATTTGCGGTGAAGAGACTGCGCTTCTTAATTCCCTTGAAGGATGGCCTGCCACACCAAGGGAAAAGCCGCCTTATCCGGCTGAAGCAGGGTTATATGGATGTCCCACCATTATTAACAATGTAGAGACTGTTTCAAATATCCCTTACATTATTAATAATGGGGTGGATCGATATAGAGCTATAGGTTGCAAGGAATGCCCGGGGAATATGCTTTTTTCAATCAGTGGTCACGTAAAAAAACCGGGTGTCTATGAAATACCTATAGGAAGCTTTACTTTGCGGGAAATTATTGACCGGTTTGCGGGCGGACCTTCTAACGAACATTCAATAAAAGCAGTAATCCCGGGAGGCGGGTCTTCCGGCTTTTTAGCGGAAAAGGAATTGGATGTTGCAATGAATCCTGATTCATTAAAAAACATTAACTCATCCCTCGGGACAGGATCTATTATTGTTATGGGGAATCAAACGGATATAGTAAAAATGACCCGCAAACTTGCAAAGTTTTTTAGGGATGAAAGTTGTAAAAACGAATGTGATATTTGTAAAAAAGGAACCATAGAGCTGACTTACCATCTCCTCCAAATCGAAAAGGGAGAGGGGAAAAGTGAAAATTTAAATAAAATCCATAAAACTATTGAAGCCATGAAAGAGGGAGGAATTTGTGCTATGCCGCAAATATCATCATCTGTTATTAAAAGTGCTTTACAAAAGTTTCCTAATGAATTTAATAATAGAATTGGTAACTACTAAGGTGCATAGGCTAAAGGCAGAAGGCTATTAAAAAAAGCAATGTGAGTAGCTACTAAAATAGCTAACAAGGTAAATTGATTTATGTCTAAAATTAATACGGTTCAAAAAGAAAAAATTCATAAAATTTTAAAATATTATCCCGATAATCAATCGGCTTTGCTTCCTATCCTGTTTTACCTTCAGGATGAAAACCGTTATCTTGATGATATTGTGTTATGGGAACTTTGTGAAATCCTTGAAATGAACTTCCAATTTATAAAAGATGTAGCTGAATATTATGTAATGCTAAGGACTAAGCCTGTTGGTGAAAAGCTCATTCGTATATGTACCAATGTGGCATGTACCCTATGCGGTGGTGAAGAGCTGGTTGAATATGTAGAAGAAAAACTTAAAATCAAAGTGGGAGAGACCTCAAAAGACGGTAAATATTCCCTGTTTACGGCCCATTGTCTGGCCTGCTGTAACGACGGTCCTGCTATACAGGTCAATGATAAATATTACAAGCATATCTCCAGAAAAGATATAGATCGACTATTGGAAGCCACCGATGCTGAAAGTGTCTAACGAGAGTTGTTGCACCTCTGCTACGGAGAGCTTCAATACAAAAAATATAATTTCGACTATTTTGCTTATTCTATCTATTCTAAAACCATCTATTGCATGGAATGCGGTAGAAGCCACGTTTAGCGGGGCGAAGCAAAATCCAGGCTGCATTTTGATTCTGGATGCCCGATACAAACACTCGGGCATGACAAAGGAGAAAGACTCGGACATGACACTGTGTTGTCACTAAATCAAAATCGGGTTTTTATTTAACGAATAGCTGTTTCTTTTTGAAAGCCTTTTATGCAACGGTAAAGGGAAGGCATTGAAGGGTGACACAATAAATTTGAATGGATTTCCATCCAGTCAATCCTTTATCCAGCCAAACTTCTCGTTTTAGCCTTTTAGCCTCAGGCAAGCGCGTCCAATGCTTCGTTAAAGGTAGAGCTGGGGCGCATGGCCTTTGACGTCTTTTCATTGTCCGGATCATAATAGCCGCCCATATCAACAGCCTTACCCTGGGCCGCGTTCAGTTCATCAATAATCTTTGTCTCGTTGTCTTCAAGCTCTTTTGCCAGTTTTGAAAAACGCGCCTGAAGCTCTGTGTCCTCGGTCTGCCCGGCCAGGGCTTGCGCCCAGTATAAAGCGAGGTAGAAATGGCTTCCACGATTATCCAGCTCATTAACCTTACGGGAAGGTGACTTGTTGCTTTCCAAAAATTTGCAATTTGCCTCGCCAAGGGTGCTGGAAAATATTTTCGCTTTTTCATTGCCGGTGGTATTACCCAGGTGTTCCAATGATTCCGCAAGGGCCAGAAATTCTCCAAGGGAATCCCATCTCAAATGCCCTTCCTCTTGAAACTGCTGCACGTGTTTAGGCGCCGATCCGCCCGCGCCCGTCTCAAAAAGACCGCCACCATTCATTAGAGGTACGATTGACAACATTTTAGCGCTGGTATTCAATTCAAGAATAGGGAAAAGATCTGTGTTATAGTCACGCAATACATTTCCGGTCACAGAAATAGTGTCTTTACCCTCTCTCATTCTCTCAACTGATAATCTGGCTGCTTCCGCCACGGACATGATCTGGATATCAAGGCCATTGGTATCGTGATTTGGCAAATATTCATTTACTTTCTGGATGAGCTGCGCGTCGTGGGGCCTGTTTTTGTCCAGCCAGAAAACAGCCGGCGCCCCGGTTGCTCTGGACCTGGTGACGGCCAGTTTTACCCAGTCTTGTATGGGCGCGTCTTTTACCTGGCACGCCCGCCAGATGTCCCCTTCTTCCACGGAATGTTCGTGGATTATATTCCCTGAAGCGTCAACAACGCGAATCTTTCCGTTTCCGGGGGATTCAAAGGTCTTATCGTGAGATCCGTACTCTTCCGCCTTTTTCGCCATGAGACCCACGTTTGGGACCGTTCCCATGGTTGAAGGATCAAGAGCGCCATGTTTTCTACAATTATCTACGGTTTCCTGGTAAAGATTCGCGTAACTGTGGTCGGGGATTACCGCCTTTGTATCTTTAGGTTTGCCGTCAGGCCCCCACATTTTTCCTCCATCTCGAATCATGGGAGGCATGGATGCGTCGATAATGATGTCACTCGGCACATGCAGGTTCGTGATCCCTTTGTCCGAGTTCACCATGGCCGTTTCAGGCCGGTTCTTATATACCTCCTGAATATCCGCTTCGATTTCCGCTCTTTTATCTTCAGGCAGGCTCTGTATCTTCGTGTAAAGGTCGCCCAGACCATTATTAAAATTAACGCCAAGCTCTTTGATAAGGGAAGCATGTTTTTCAATCACGTCTTTATAGAAAACTTTAACGCAATGGCCGAAAATGATGGGGTCGGAGACCTTCATCATCGTGGCTTTCATATGCAAAGAGAACAAGACTCCCTTTTCTTTAGCGTCTTTCATTTGTTCGGCAAGGAAATTTGTCAAGGCGTTTTTGCTCATGAAGGTCGCGTCAATGATTTCGCCGGTCTGGAGGGGTAATTTTTCTTTTAGGACTGTAATCTTTCCGTCCTGGCCAACAAACTCGATCCTTGCAACCGTCGCCTCGGCCATGGTCGTGGATTTCTCATTGGAGAAAAAATCTCCGCTGCTCATGGACGACACATGTGTTTTAGAATCCGGACTCCACGCGGCCATTTTGTGCGGGTTCTTTTTAGCATACTCTTTTACCGCGACTGCGGCTCTTCGATCAGAGTTTCCTTCTCTTAAAACAGGATTTACGGCGCTTCCCAGGACTTTTGCGAACCTGGTTTTAATCTCCTTCTCCGCGTCGTTTTTCGGATCTTCCGGATAGTCCGGAATATCATATCCATGATCCTTCAATTCTTTAATTGCGGCTTTCAACTGGGGGATGGAAGCGCTGATATTCGGCAGTTTGATAATATTGGCCTCGGGTGTCTTTGCAAGCTCGCCCAATGCGGTAAGTTCATCAGGTATTTTTTGATCCCCGGTTAGCTTGTCGGGAAAGTTCGCGATAATTCTACCCGCAAGAGAGATATCTCTTGTTTCAACGGCAATGCCGGATGGTCCTGTGAATGCGTTGATAATAGTGAGCAAAGAGCAAGTCGCGAGCGCGGGCGCTTCATCAGTTTTTGTGTAAACAATTTTTGATGTTTGGTTTGCCATGTTTTTTACCTCCTCTAAAAATTTAGTTTATTTAGGAATTTGGAATAGGACCAAGCCTACAATTGACAAATAACTTTCTTAATTAGAAAAAGAGACTTTAAGAAAAAAACCAAAGTATAACATTAAACACAAGCAGAATGCCAAAATATTTTTTATTCGTTTAGTTATCATTTGTAGATTTGATAGTCATTTGACCTTTTCTTTCTCAGCGAAGCGAAGAATCTACTTTAAAAGTACACCTTAAATATGCTGAAACTAAAGGTTTTCCACTTCAGGAAACATGCTCCCTTTCTTCATGTCTCTGAACTCCAGTCTTTCCAGAGTAAATTTTAAGACGGTAAATAGCGGATCATTGATTCCACCCTCAAAATATTGCTTTAGATCATCTTTCCAAACATATTCTTTTGCTTCCCTGTCGGTATGAATATCCATTTTTCCATAAAGCCTGATATCTTTGGCAGTTTCATAATTAGAGGATACAATGCAAGTTGAACTGTTTTTATTGAGCTGTTTGATCTTCAAAGAATTATTATGTGTAACAAACCAAATTTTAAGATCGTCGTCTACCTTTTGGCGTTCCATAATTCTGCATGATGGTTTATCATCCGCACAGGTGGAAACAGAAATAGTTTTTACAGTGTTTAAATGCTCTTTTACATTACTTTTTACATCAGACATAAGACCTCCAAAAAAAAATTATAAAATGGAATATATAAAGATATAGGGCAAAGTCTTGCAAATCTTTAATATAGCTTAGTATCCTCTGAATCTAAAATAAAATTTCACTATTATTAATAATAAAATCAAAGTGGTCAACCAAATCATAGAAAAAGCTCCATCAAATATTTTGAATCAAATTCTTAGCATTTTAGACGCAATTGTTTTTTGATCAACTGCCAGGTCTTAGTTGAAGGGGTTCAGGGATCAAAGACAATTCCAAGTTAGCAGTTGTTTATTTTTTGTGATGCAAACAACCCCTGGTTTTCAAGAAGGTTCATGGTATAGCTACCATTAGTTAATCCTAAGACGCATAGACTTTTTTCATTGCTGATCCCAGATTCCTGACAACTGAACGCTGAGTTTGAGATCTGACCACCGAATTTTCTCTTGACGACCACACTCCCGGAGGGTTAAATTAGGGCTTCAAAGTGTTTAGCGAGTGCATTCTTTGCAGCTTGCAGACTGTGTCGCAGTGTGAAAAACCATATGTTTTTCATGAGAAAACAACCCTGGATACCCCGTGCGGGAGCACGGGGAGGAAAGG
>CAYMVZ010000023.1:0-21668 GCA_964394335.1 uncultured Nitrospinota bacterium
CGGCTTTTCCCATCTGGGTAAAAATTTCAAAAGGGATTTCATTGTCACATTCATTAACTGTTAAATAAAGGTTGCCGCAGCCTGTTGATATTAACTGAGTACTCCCCTGAGTTATTTTTGGCCTGGGTCTTGGAGTGATTTTTGCGGAGGGCTGCTGTTTCATAGTGGGTTTAGCTGTGCCAGTGGTTAGTACCTGTTTGGATCTACTGCCATCTCTGTATATTGTAACCCCTTTGCATCCGGTCGAATAGGCAAGCATATAGGCTTTACGTACATCATCCTCGGTTGCTGAATTGGGAAAGTTTACTGTTTTGGAGACGGCATTATCCGTACCTTTTTGAAAAGCTGCCTGCATTTTTATGTGCTGTTCAGGAGTAACATTGTGCGCAGTAACAAACAAGCTTGCGACATCTGAGGGTACTCCAGTAACGTTTTCAAGGTGTCCCTTATGGGCAATGGTCTTCATCAAGCCATCCGAATAGAACCCTTTTTCTTTTGCCATCTGTTCAAACAAGGAGTGAACTTCTATCAGCTCATCATTATCCATCACTGTTCTCACATATGATACGGCAAAGATTGGCTCGATACCGGAAGAACAATTAGCGATAATGCTAATAGTACCTGTAGGAGCTATCGTAGTGGTTGTAGCGTTTCGGAGTTTCATCAGATCCTTGTCCTGAGCAGACTCGGAGAGTGGTTTATCAAAAATACTGCCTTTAAAATTCGGGAATAAACTTCTTTTTTCGGCTAATAAGACAGATGCTTTTTTTGATTCTTTATTTATGAAAGACATAACCACTTCTCCAATCGTTATGGCATCAGTCGAATCATAAGGGATTCCCAGTTTTATCAGCATATCAGCAAACCCCATAACCCCTAACCCAATTTTTCGGTTTGCTTTGGTCATCTTTTCAATTTTTTTCAAAGGGAAATGGTTCATTTCTATAACATTATCAAGAAAATGAACTGCTTTATGTATAGTAAAAGAAAGTTTTTCAAAATCTATTTCCCGTAAAATTAATGATGCATCTATGGAGTCATCCATATCCTCTGAGGCAAGCTTTGCTTTGCTGGAAGGTTCCCTTTCTTTGATCATGGTTGAAAGGTTTATAGAACCGAGGTTGCAAGATTCATAAGGTAGTAAAGGCTGTTCACCGCAGGGATTTGTGCTTTCCATGTTGCCTGAATTGGGGGTAGGGTTGTCCCTGTTAATCCGGTCAATAAAGATAATTCCCGGATCACCATTTTTCCATGCCGATGAAACTATATTGTTAAAAACCTTTTCAGCTGAAAGTTTGCCCAAAATTTCGTTGGAATGTGGATTATAAAGCTTGTAATCCTCTCTTTTAATAACCGCTTTCATAAATTCTTCAGTTAAAGCCACAGAAATATTGAAGTTATTAATCTGATTATCGTCTTGTTTACATGTGACAAACTTTTCAATGTCAGGGTGATCAACTCTGAGAACTCCCATGTTGGCTCCACGCCTGGTTCCACCCTGCTTAATTGCTTCAGTAGCCGAGTCAAATACTTTCATGAACGAAATAGGACCGCTCGAAACTCCGTTTGTTGTTGCCACAGGGGAGTTTGCTGGCCGAAGACGAGAAAAGCTGAAGCCAGTTCCTCCACCGCTTTTATGAATCAAAGCCGTATCCTTAATGGTTTCGAAAATGCTTTCCATTGAATCCTCAATTGGCAGAACAAAACAGGCGGACAATTGCTGCAACTCACGTCCGGCGTTCATTAAAGTCGGAGAATTAGGTAAAAAATCCAAGTTGGCCATCAAATTATAAAATTCTTCTTCAGTTACTGAAACATCAGCATCCGGATTAAATTTGAGATCTGCGGAAGCAATATTTTTTGCAACCCTAAGAAAGAGATCTTTAGGTTTTTCAATGACTTTCCCGTCTTCATTTTTCTTTAAATACCTCTTTTTCAATACCCTGAGAGAATTTTCAGATAAAACAGGATCCGGAAATATGCCTTCGCTTTTCGAGTTGCCAGCGACGTGCTGTATTAAGGTTTTAAGGGGTTCAGGTGGTTCAGTAGGTTTTTGAGAGTTTGAAAGGGTCTTATCCGTCGTAGAACTTTTATGCGTTTCTTCTACTCCAGTTTTACGTTCTTTTACCTTCATAATGTACCCTTTCGCAGTTATATTTTAACATGAAATGAGATGCAATTGATCCCCTATTTTGTATGGAGTGGAGAATTTACATCAATATATAGTATATGTCAAGTTAAATTTCGAGTATATGCAGAAAAATTTGATGAAATACTAATCTACCACAACATCCACCTTAATTCCGATTAAAAGAGGGGCTAAAAGGGTGTGGTTGAAGCTCCTCGTTTTGCTATAGGTAATGAGTTCGCTGAACATTTTCATTTTTGCTTATGTTCTGCCGTCCCAGGACGATAAAATAAGGTATTGTTTTTAAAGCTGTTATTTTTTTTAGCTCTCCAGGGCGGGAGCCCCGTTTGATTTCGACACCTTGCCGACTTGTTTAAGGGAAAATTTTTCAACGCAGCATCAAAGGTCATCAAGATAACTAAGAGCAAGCTACAAATTAGAAAATCATTAAAAAAAACCTTTTATTACTAAAGTTGTATAGTTTTTTGCCGATAAGAAATATAAGGGAAATTATAATAATACTAAGGGCATCATTATAAAGGGCTGGTGCTTTGCCAAAAAATTAAAATCAGTGGGTATTTTGGCATACTAGTCTGGTCCGGGTCAGTGCAAGCAATTCAGGTTTTTTCTGGGTTGAGATACATATAAATGTATTATTAATTAAAAGTAATAATTAGCGAGGGGGTATTAAAATGGCTGGATCATCAATTTCATTAACGTCAATACAATCGGGGAAAAGCGCGCTTGGTGGAAGTAGCGTTAAGTTGGATGTTGTAGCAGGCAGTGAAGATAAAGGAGGGTCGAGCAGGCAAAATTCACTGAATAAGGTTGCGAAGTTTAGGCCAACGCAATTAAAAAACTTTTCTTCAAATATCACCAAAAGTATTGACAGGAATAAACAGGCTTCAAAGGCAAGGGATGAAGAGCAAGACCAGGTGAAGAAAAGAATTAGTGATGTTAAAGCCCAAAGTCCTTTTGCAAACAAAAGTCCGGCTGAGGCGCGGACCGGCGCCAAAATAAATATTTCAACCTAATAAAAATAGAACAGCCTTAATCCAGTTAAACAGGCGTTTTTAGAATTTAGTATGCAAGGATTACTTGAAATCCCTGCGCTGGAAAACCGTTATAGACAGGCTCAGCAGGAGTAGTATATAAAACAACCCATAAAGGGTTGTGAAAAGCATATAATCCCAACCCACAGGTAAATGGTGGACAACTCTACTTTTAATATTAAAGTTTTCAAGGTTGGGGAGTCCGTAGTACAAAATATTTGAAAAATAAACTAAGCTTTTCATCTTGCTTTCTACTACTAAAATTTTAAGGTCGTAGGTCAGATGACCGATCACGAAAAATAAAAGAGTAAAAATACCGCTCAGAATAGGGGTCGAAAAGGAAGAAAATAAAAGTGCTACCGCTGTTACCAGCATCAATTCTATAAAGATAAGATAGATAGCTTTAAAAATCGCAGGGTCGTATGATCCGGGGAAAAAATACAGGAGCAGCAAAAAACTGGTTGCCATAACAGCAATTTCAACCAGCAATGTTAAAATCAACCCGCAATATTTCCCCATCAAAAACTGGTATCTCCCAATGGGTTTGGTAATAATAGTATATATTGTTCGTTTTTCAATCTCCTTATATACCAGACCCACTCCGACAAAAATCGCAATCAAGGTACCAAATAGTGAGATCATTGAAAGGCCCATGTCTTTAATGATTTTGATCTGATCCCCAACAGAAAGAGTGCTAATGAAAACAGAACTGGCTATCATAAGGAGAGCGAAAATAAGGAGACTATAAAGAATTTTATCGCGAACGGCTTCTCTAAATGTATTAACCGCTATGGCAAAAATTTTAACCATACTTTTTCATAAAGAGGTCTTCCAGTGTTCCCCGTCGGTTCTCAAGAGATTGTAGCCTGCCACTCTTTGCTGTTATAATTTTAAGGATATCATCCCTCTCTTTTTCATCTGAAACAGTAATCATAAGTTCTCGTTCAAAAACCACTGTTTTATTTGATTTTTTTTCGATTTGTCGGATTTCCTCGGAGTTTAAATTAACTGCGACAATTTCGATTTTCTTCATATCTTCCCGTAGTAATGAATCCACAGTGCCTGTTTCCCGCAATTTTCCTTTAGTAATGATGCCAATTCTGTTGCAGATCATTTCTACATCAGACAGGATATGTGATGAGAAAAGAATAGTCTTCCCATCTTCTCGCAAATGCAAAATAATATCTCTAACCATGGCACGTCCGGCAGGGTCAAGGCCGGACATCGGCTCATCCAGTATTACAAGTTCCGGATCATTTATCAATGCCTGAGCAATGCCTATTCTTTGAAGCATCCCTTTTGAAAAATGTCTCAGCTGACTATTTTTTTTATGTTGCAATTCCATAAGAGTCAACAGTTCATCGATTTTTTTTGATAAATATAGCTTGTCATAACCAAATAGTTTTCCATAAAACAGTAAAAACTCTCCCGCAGTCAGATAATGATAAAAATAAGGTTCTTCCGGCAGAAAGCCTATCCTCTCTTTTACCTTTAGATTCTGAATATATTGGTCAAAGATTGTTGCTTTGCCTCCGGTAGGAGAAATCAAGCCCATCAATATTTTAAGAGTTGTGGTTTTGCCCGCTCCATTCGGACCTATGTATCCGAATATTTCTCCTTTTTCAATCGACAAATTGATTTTTTCAAGGGCCGTTACTTTTTTAAAACCAAGTCCCGGGACAAACGTTTTGGAAAGATCTTCCGTTTTTATAACATTCATAAATTCTTATCGATTAATGTATCCAAATTTTTTTTAGCTTCTTCTGTAATATTTTCGGAAATTTTCTCGTTGTTTTTCTCGTGCTTTTTAGAACGTTCTTTATTGCTTTTGCTGACATGGTTTTTTTTGCCATCACCCTTTTCACTGCCTTTTAAAGTTTTACTTACACTATCCAGGCCGGTTTTTATCTTCTCCTTCACATCCGGTAATTTAAGTTTATCCTGCATGTTTTTCATGTTTTTCATGAACTTACTTTGCACATTTTCCAGAATATTTTTATCAGAAAAAGAGATTTTCGACAGTTCACGTGAAATATTCAAGATGTAAGGAGCTAATTTTGCTTTTCCAATGATTTCTTTTTTGGCATAAGGGATAAGGCCGATAGGAATCATAATCACCGTAATAATTAATATTCCCTTAATCAATCCCAGGAGGCTGCCACCAATGCGGTCGGTAACAGTAAGAGTCTTAGTTTCATATAGCAGCTTTCGGACTAATTTCCCTATTTGGCTTATAATGAGTACGGAAAAAATAAATATAAATCCAAAACTTAATAAATCGGCTGCCACCTTATTTGAAACAAAATCAGAAATCTGAGTGGAAATGAGAGAATAATATCTATGGGCGAGGATAAAAGCGAAAATAATTGAGGCAAGTGAAAACAGCTCCTTAATCAGTCCTCGAATGAGGCTGTAAACTGTTGATACTAACAGTAAAACAATAACACTAATATCAAACCAATGCATAGTATGCTATTAATTTTATATTATAAAAAATATTAGTCAACCCCGATATTGTAATCAGACCACTATACTATTGTTCTGTAAAATCTTCATATTGAAAAAGTTTTTCTTTTACCACTAAGACACAAAGTGACGAAAGATTCTTTTTTTCTTCTTCGAGCATTGGTGTCTTTGTGCCAAACTTTTATGGTAAATTTATTTTTGATTGAAGCTTTGACGTGCTGAATAATCTTTTATACAATAACAGGGTTGACTTTTTTGGAAGGTTAGATTAATCTCTGTAGCTTTATGTAATAAAGGTTTTGTTGTAATTTAAGTTTTTGTTTAACAAAAAATGTTGCAATACTACATTCCGGTGTGGCGCAGTGGCAGCGCAAACGGCTGTTAACCGTTGGGTCGTAGGTTCGAATCCTACCACCGGAGCCAGCGAACCAGGTAGGGTTCACTGCCACAAACTCGAAGTCCTGTATCACCCTGTGCTTCAGGGCTGAGTAGTATATGGTAGTCCCCGAAAAATAGTGAACCGCGTATGGTTCACTGCCATGAACTCAAGATAGTTCAGGGTATAATCTACGTTAACATATTTGTGTTTTACGTCTATGTTCTTTTGAGCTAAAAGGATGGAAAGTTTTAGATAGGTTTTGCAAAAGATTTAAAAAAAAGGGTCAAATTGTTTTCATTTCCCCAAATTTCTTAATTGTGGTTTTATCGGATTTACTGTTGATTTAAAATAAGACTTAATGGATATTCTTCGGCGGTTACATTGCGCTTAAATTAGAGTATGCAGTAGCAGCAGCGCCCCTCACATCTTCACTGGGATCTCCTAAAAAAAGCGCAATCTGTCCCATGGCATCCTTGGCTTTCAGGTTGGCTAAAGAGGTAATAACTGCTTTTCTTACCTCAGCGCTCGTATCATTGACGGCATTGAGGAGTGGTTCAATTACTTCATCTGATTTTGTATTCCCTAAGGCGATGGCGGCAGTCTTTCGGACATTTTCTTTAGGATCTTTTAACAATTTTGCAATAGGCTCCAAAGCTTCCGGAGGTTTAAGATGATTAAGGGCTATTATCGCCTCCATCCGTATCGCTTCATTTTCATCGGACAAAGACTGAATTAACTGTGGCACTGCTTCTTTGGCCTTAATTCTCCCTACTATTACTGTAGCCGTCTTTTTTATGGGAAGTTTATCTGATTGGAGCAAAGGGATAATTTTTGGAGCAGCCTTTGTGGCTAACATATTACCCAACCCTGCCAGAGCTGCGATTTTCAAGTTATCATTGTCTGAGTCCAACATTGCTATCATTGGATCCACTGCGACTTCCGGTAAAATTCTCGAAAGAGCAAGTGCGGCTGCTTTTTTGACCTGAACAGGCACTTCCTCCTTCTTCTTACCGCCGCCACCAAAAGGACTTGACTGTTCTTTTGCTGCCCCACCTCCTGCCTTTCCCAGCAAATTGTCTGAAATAGCCTTTCGTAAATCGCCTTTTGTGGCTTTTAAGATTTCTTTGAGTGGTTCGGCGGCAGCTTTGGCTTCCAATAAACCAAGTGCCGTAATAGCGGCTTCTTGAATCTGCCAGTGCTTATCCTTCATTAGGCTGATAAGCGCTTGAGTGCCTTCTTTAACCTTTAAATTCCCAAGCGCGATTGCGGCAGATTTTCTAACGTTGCCGTTAGAGTCTTCTATGGCATTCATTAAAACATCTTTGATATTCCCCAAAATACTCTCCTTTTTTTGGAAAGTGCTTAGCGAGTGATGTCGCAGCTTGCTGCAGGATTAGCAAGCGAACTTAAAATAAAATCATACTCTACACTCAGGCTTCCCAGCAGCTTGCTACGGGAAGGCTCAATACGGATTTATATGATGATCGGGAAAAAATGTAATAAAAAACCTTCTAAACCCTATTGATCTTTCTAATTATAATAATCAAAGCATTATATACTCAAGATTTTATTTTTTCCACTCTTATTTTTATAGTTTTCATTTCTCCATTTCTAAGCACTTTTACTTCAACAGTCTTGCCTATTTTAGCAAAAGCCACCATCTTTTGAAGTGCTTTGGGAGAAGTAACATCACTGCCATCAAACAGAACTATAATATCACCCTGTTTTAAGCCTCCTTTATGTGCCGGAGCTTTAGGTATAACTTCATTAACTAACACCCCTTTTTGAAAAGTTGTTTTAAAAGTTTTTGCGAGTTCCGGTGTTAGGGGCTGAATGCTGGCTCCCAGCCAGCCTCGTTCGACTTTTCCGTTTTTTATCAGCTCTTCGCTTATTAATTTTGCCATTTTGATTGGGATAGCAAATCCAATCCCCGTTCCCTGTCCGATAATGGCAGTGTTGATTCCAACAACGTTTCCCTCTAAATCCAATAAAGGCCCGCCGCTGTTTCCCGGATTGATAGAAGCGTCTGTCTGAATAAAATTTTCATAGGTGGTGATCCCGAGATCCGAACGGCCTTTAGCGCTGATAACTCCAACGGTCACGGTTCTGTCCAGACCGTATGGATTTCCAATGGCTACGACCCATTGTCCCACCTTAATATTATCCGAATCTCCTAAAGGAGCCTGAGGTAGCGATTTATAACTGTCTATTTTTATAACTGCCAGATCGGTTTTTTTGTCTGTACCAATCAAAATTCCCTCGAAACTCCGGTTATCAGATAACTGCACTAAAAGATGATTGGCGTTTTCGATAACATGATGATTGGTTAAGATATAGCCTTTAGGAGAAATAATTACACCTGTTCCCAAATTTTCAACACTGTATTTTTTTGGTTTAAATATGTCATCTAAAAAGTTCTGGAATCTTTCTACTGAAAACTTATTTTTAAAAAAATGAAACCCACCATGAGTTTTTTGGGTTTGATAAAGGGTTCTAATATTAGCAACCGCGGGTTTGATGGATTTCGCAACACTAATGAATGATTCCTGGAGGGAAATGATATATTTATATTCATCGGTTTCAGTATGAGACGGGGAAACTTCCTCTAAGGCTTCGGAGGGATTTAAATCAATTTTTTCCGGACTGGAAAATAACAGGTAGGAGATAGAAACAACCAAAAAAAGCCCAAAAGCAAACTTAATATTTTTTTCGCCAAGAAATTTTAACATGGTAATATTATTTGTAACCTGTATGTACCGTCACAATACCGAAAGTAAGGGTAAAGTAATTTATTTTTTTAAGGCCGGCTTTTTCCAGGACAAGCTTTAATTCTTCCTGACTGTAAAAATTCAGCACGGAGTCCGGCAAATAGCGGTAGGCGCTGAATCTCCCTGAAATAAGCCCTCCTATTAAGGGTAACATCTTTTTGAAGTAAAAATAATATAAAAATCTGAAAAAGCGGTTTCCCGGTTTGGAAAATTCCAGGATAACTATACGGCCGTTTTCTTTAATTACCCTCCTCATTTCCTTTATTCCTTTAGATTGATCTGAAAAATTTCGAACTCCAAAAGCGCAGACTGCTGAATTAAAAGAGTTTTCTCCGAATGGGAGATTTTCACCGTCCGCCAAATGGAATTTTATCATGTTTTCAAAGTGCATTTTTTTAATTTTTTTTCCCCCAAAATCTATCATGTTTTGGGAAAAATCCACAGCCGCGACATGGATGCCCGCTACCCCCTGCCGTACTATTTCTATTGCCATGTCTCCTGTACCGGCGGCCACGTCGATATATTTTTCTCCCGGCATTAGTTTTATTTGATCCACGGCAACCCGCCTCCAGTATTTATCCATACCCATGCTTAGCATACAATTAAGCAAATCATACCTGTGAGCTATGGAAGAAAACATTTCTTTGATCGCAGTCATTGGCAAGCCGTTATTAGTTTTTAGTTAATAGTTTTCGGTCTATTTTTTACCGCGGAGCACGCTGAGGGCGCAGAGGTTAATTATATTTTCTCTTTGAGTACTCTGCACTGCAAGCTCGTAAAAGTGTGTTATTTTAGCACAATTTTTTTAATTAGGTCGGGCAGCAGCGCATTTGCTTGTGGCCCTGCCGCTCTGCGGTGAGTTCTTTTTAAGAACGTGCCTGGAGAAAATTATTTACAATGGTACAAAATTGCTGGAACTGGTCAAGGTAAGAATAATGACCGGCGTTTTTTAATATAACCAAACCGGAGTCTTTAATCTCCTTTTCCATAATTTTGCCCATGTAAACCGGGGTTTCCTTATCATTTTCGCCCCAGATTAGCAACGTAGGCGCTATGATACTTTTAAGCAACGGTTGGAGATCTTCGTTGATAATTTTAATGAAAGTATTTCTCATCGGTCCTGCATTTTGAAAATCTTTAGAACCGATATGCTCATAAATCATTTTTTTTAATTTGTTTCCCGGTTCTCCCATGAATTTAGATGCCATTTTCCCTGTTTTTGCTAAAAAAGTTTTGAAATAATATTTAAATTCTCTTCGTGGTTTTATCCCTGCGCCATTTACTAAAATAAGTTTATTGATCATTTCGGGTTTTTCTGCCGCCAACTTGATAGCTACCCTGCCACCAAAAGAATGAGCAATGACATCTGCTTTCGCTAAATGGATCTGTTCCATGAATTTTCCTAAAAAAGTGGAGTAGTTTCCCACGTCCCATGGTGTTTTGGGTGTCTCACTTTTTCCAAAACCTGGAAAATCAAGCGCAATAACCTTGTAGCTCTTTTGAAGAAGGTCAATGAGGGGTCTCAATGAAGATGTTTCTACACCCCATCCGTGAAGGAGTAAAACCATATTTCCCTGTCCTGAGATTTCATAATAAACATTAATATTGTCTATATTCACAATCATTTGTCTATAATCTCGCTGAAGTAGCTGGAAGGTAAAAACAATAATCCGTCGATTGGGGAGGCAGGGGACAGGGATCAGTGAACAGGTACTTATAACGGCCAACCCCCGATCCCCGACCACTGATCCCTAATTTATTATTTGTCATATTTCAACGATGTTAACAATTAAATACCTCTGTTTTTTGTTCCAAAATTTTGATTCAGGATATTGGAGTCATAAGAGTAAGTGGTTTGAGTTTTATCCCGATGTCTTTTTATGGCAAGTCCAACTAATTCATCGATCAATTGAGAGAATTTCATTCCGCTGGCTTCCCAGAGATAGAAGGAAAGGGAGCCGGGAATAGTATTTATTTCATTAACAAATATACTTTCATTTTTTTTGTTTATAAGAAAATCTATCCTGGCAATGCCGTAAGCATTGATGGCTTTGAACGCTTTTACCGCCATCTCCTGAATTTTAGCGGTTAAAGCATCGGGGATATCAGCAGGGAGAATGCGACTGGTTCCTTTCATTCCCGTGTTTTTAGAACCGCTACAGTATTTATCTTTGTAACTTAAAAGCTCGTCTCCTGAAAGGGGTTGTTCACAGACCGATGGTTTTGGATTTTCAGTATTACCTAACACGGAACAGTTAATTTCCATTATATCTTCTACTCCTTCTTCTACGAGGAGGCATGAATCAAATTCAGACGCCACTTCAATAGCAAAATTTAGTTTGTCTGCGGATTGTACTTTATTTATTCCTACACTGGATCCCAGGTTTGAAGGTTTGACGAAAAGGGGGAAGCGAAGCTTCTCTTTAATTTTGTTGAGAATAGTATCGGGTTTTTCCAAATATTCTTTTCTTGAAAAAGATATATATTTTGTTACGGGCAGTTGATGAGCTGTCAGTACCTTCTTGGTAAACACTTTGTCCATGCCAATGGCAGAAGCTAAAACTCCGGCGCCAGCATAGGGTATACCCGCAAATTCCAGCAAGCCTTGAAGGGTCCCATCTTCACCAAAAGTTCCATGGATAAGCGGAAAAACAACATCCAGGCGTTCACCCTTTTTCATGCCAAAAAAGGAACCGACTGAATATTGAAGGGTAGGGGAGGGGGAGATGGAAACTTTATTCATCCCTTTAGTTATAGCGCTTAAATCGTTAAAGTTTTCCAGATCCGTTAACTTATTTCCGGTAAACCATTCTCCTTTTTTATCAATATAGATAGGGATAGTATTATATTTATTTTTGTCCGTCGCATGTATAACCTGTAAAGCTGTTATAATTGATACTTCGTGTTCTACCGAACGGCTGCCGAAAATCATCCCTAAATTTATTTTTTTGTTTGATCCATACATAAAACGGCCAAGGGGCCGCAGCCAAAAGGGCTACCGCCCGGTACACTAACAAAATTTTCCTAAAAAAAGAAAGTTTTATGCTGTAATAGTATAAAAAAAGGATACTAACAAATATAAGAGGGATTATCAAATCCAAATCCTGACTCGGAAATCAGGTCGCAACTTAGAAATAGTTTACGGTTTGATGTTTCAGCCGACTGGCCAAATTTACAAATATTAAAGAGGATTTTGAATCAAAGTTTGAAATAAAGAATAAAAAGGATTTTGTTTAAAGAGGATGAAATGAATTGAAGTGAAATTTAATGAGTAAAAATACAGTTAAAAGGTTCTGATTGTATGATTCTAACTGAAAGCAAATGTTTCTTTCCGCAATCCTTTCTCTGAATCTCTGTAGGAGAATTTTATATCATCTATATTTTTTTCAAAGAAAAACTTACTTTCTCCAAATGCCGGTTTCAAATCATCAAACCACATGGCTTTTTCATCATATTTCGCAAAGAAAGGTCGTCTAACCCAGTCAGGGTTCCGCCCCTGCAGAAATTGTAACACAAACACTTTTTCACCGTAAACCTCACTTGTGCCCAGGATCTGTACTTTTCCAGGTGTGCACGACATAATAGGACCCCTGACAGTTCGAGATAACCCGCTCACATTCCGGTAGGCTTTTTGATAAATATCTATAGCTTCTACTAATGAAATACCGAAATAGTGCTGAGCTCCGGTATCTCGTACCAGAAACATATAGTATGGGATACAACCCAGATTTACCTGCTCATTCCACATCTCTGACCATATTTTCGGATCGTCATTAATGTTAGCCAGCAAAGGAGACTGTGTTCTGATTTGGGCTCCAGTTTCAAGGATTCGTGAAATCGCTTTCTTTACAGCCTTTGTTTTTAGCTCTCTTGGGTGGTTGAAGTGTGCCATGATAGCCAGGTGTTTTCCAGCACGAGTCACTTCTTTAAAAAGAGCCAACAGGTCATCCGCATCAGAATCAGTTAAAAACCTGTAAGGCCAATATCCTAATACCTTAGTGCCGATTCTAATTGTGCTAAGATTGTGAGTGTCTGCATTTAGCAGTGCTCTGACATAGGTGGCCAAATTACTGGTACTCATGAATAAAGGGTCACCGCCGGTAATCAGAATATCTGTGATTTCAGGATGGTTATGAACATACTCAATTAATTGTTCGGTTTCTTTCCCGGCAAATTTCAAATCATTTGACCAAACAAACTGCGGCCAGCGGAAACAAAATGAACAGTATGCATGACAGGTTTGCCCCTGGCAGGGAAAAAAAAGAACCGTTTCAGAGTATTTATGCTGGACTCCTTTTAATTTTTGTCCATTTAAAGAAGGTACATTTTGTTCGATCTGTCCTGCAGGATGAGGGTTTAATTCCATACGAATTTTGTTAGATGCATTCTGGATCTCCTGCTTGTTCGAGCCTTTTCTCAGGACTGCGGCCATTTTTTCAAAGTGATAAAAGTTTAACATTTCTTTTTGGGGAAAAGTTAAAACAAAAATAGGATCACCGGGGACATTATCCCAGTTAATTAGTTCCTCTACTACATAATTATTTGATTTTAAAGGAAATACATGCCCTACAACTTCCATCGAAAACTTTTGTTCCTCTGGAATTTGCTGGATTTGAGGCAGCTTTCTGAAATTCTGAAGCGTGTAAGCCTTGTATTTTGTATTTGACATAATGACCGCCGATATCAAAAAAAGAGCAAAGTACCCCCTGCAAATGCAACATGCTGAAATAAAAGGCATTACAAGGAGTGTTGCTGTCAGTTGCCGTTATCCAAGGGAAGACGAAACCCTGAAGCCGGAATAATGATTATTTTGAATTGGATACACAGTATCTCATTTTTACTGTTTACTGTCAAGAACAAATTTTCTGCAAAGGTCGAGACTTTGAAGGCAAATAGTGAAATCTCTTATTTTTTAATAGACATATTATAAAGTGTCATTTATTGCAATAAACATGGTCTAAACATGCTATGAAGTGTCTTTAATGTTTTGAGAAATGTATAGTCATAGCTTTTGAGCAAGGAGAAGTTTGGTTATATGATTTTAAAGAAATTTTTGGTTACTGTTCATGATGTGTGATTTCTTCATCACCCATCACAAACCGGAGAGTATTTTTTAGTTTCATTTGTTGAATAAATAAATCGTGCTCAGGAAAGTTGCCCCTCGCGTACATCGGTGATTTGTAATAAAAGGAGAGCCATTCCTGGATACCTTTTCCACCTGCTCTTTTAGATAAATCACTAAATAAAGCTAAATCCAAAACTATAGGCGCAGCGAGTATCGAATCCCTGCATAAAAAATTCACCTTAATTTGCATGGGGTACCCCAACCATCCAAACAGGTCAATATTATCCCATCCTTCCTTGTTATCACCTCTTGGCGGGTAATAGTTAATGGACACTTTATGACAGATATTATCATAGAGCTCAGGGTACTGGTCTTTTTGCAAAATCGTTTCAAGTACCGAAAGTTTGCTGACTTCCTTTGTTTTAAAAGATTCCGAATCATCCAGCACTTCACCGTCTCTATTTCCTAAAATATTGGTGGAATACCAACCGTCAAGTCCCAGCATTCTTGCCTTTAAACCTGGCGCTAGAATGGTTTTCATCAGGGTTTGTCCTGTTTTAAAGTCTTTTCCAGAAACCGGAACCCCTAATTCATTGGCTAATTCAACTAAGGCATCAGTTTCCACTCCAAGATTCGGAGCCCCGTTACAATAAGGAACATCCTTTTTAATGCAGGCGTAAGCGTAGATCATTGATGGCGAAATTTCCGGGTCATTGTTCCGCAGCCCTTTTTCAAAATTTTCAAGACTCGCATGCACTTTTCCGGGTGGTATGTATATTTCTGTTGAACCACACCAGACTGCCACCATTCTGTCGACCTTCATTTCATCTTTAAATTTATCAATATCTTCCATTAACTTCTTTGCGCCATCCATTTTTGTTTTTATCTTTTTGAGATGGGTTCCATCAAGCTTTTTCACATAATTTCTGTCGAATACTGCTTTCATCGGTATTATCTGTTTCAGCTCATCTTTTAATTGAGAAAGCATGGTTTTATCTAAAACCCCTGCTTTTAAGGCTGCCTCGTAGCAGGAATCATCAAATATATCCCAACCTCCAAACTCCAACTGATCTAATTTTGCCAATGGCACGTAATCTGAAATTTTAGGGAAATTGCTAAGAGACCTTTTTCCTATTCTAATTGTTGCCATTTGGGTTAAAGAGCCTATGGGCAAGCCAAGACCTTTTTTGATTCCCAGCACTCCAGCGATAACAGTAGTCGCGACCGCTCCCATTCCAGGCAACAACACTCCAAGTTTTCCTGATGGAGATTTGATTTCAACAGGTTTTTTTAAATTGTTCATTTGAAAGTGTTTAGCGAGCGCATTCCTCGCAGCTTGTTGCGGGGAGCTTCAATAAGCGGATAATAGATTTATTGAGCCCATTTCCCGGAATCTGTATTTAATAATTACAATTGTGAAGCTATGCCCTGGCTTTTTCTAACTTATAAATATGGCTTATAAGCCTTAAGGGATAAACTATGACTACAATTCCAGAGTGCTTGCATTTTTTGAAATCATTTTTTCTGCTGTTATTAAATCTTCTTTTGTATCAACATCTATCCACCATGGCTTAATCTCTTTTTTCATCTTTGATGAGTAGCTGTCAATTTGGGTGATATCATATATCGACGCATCTCCGCTATTTGCAGCTTTAGCAATGCCATTTGAAAGTTCGGTCTTTTTTTCATTCATTGCTTCGTTGAGATAAGAAAATATTTTTGGGGAACATAGGAAAAGACCTGTATCTATACAATTTGCTTCTTCAATATTCTTACCTATATCTATGATTTTTCCATTCCTTTCCAGAACTTTTGTGTCTCCAGGCAATGGTGCTTTTCTGTCAATTGCCAGAACAACAGAGCTTTTTATATCATTATCAAGCAGTCCTTTCAAGATACGAAGATCAAAGATATGATCGGACATGGATAGCATGAAATTTTCATTTATCAGTTTTTTTGCCGTTAGAACAGAAATGCCGTTGCTTTTTTGCCATTCTTGATTCTCAATATAATCTATTTTTACTCCCAACTTTTCTCCATTACCTAAGGCTGCTTTTATCTTTTCTCCCAAATAACCAATGACAACCACAAATTCGTCGATGCCAGCCTGTTTTGTGGTTAAAATTACTCTCTCAATTAATGGTAGCCCTAAAGCAGGAATCAATGCTTTCGGTTTGTTGCAAGTTAAATCATTTAACCTGTTTCCACGCCCTGCGGCAATTATTAAGGATTTCATGATATGATATAATTAAATGAGTTTCTATGTCTACGTCCCCCTTCGCAAACAGGAGACAATAAGTAATATGCCGGTTAATCAGCAGGCTTAGTATAACCTCAAAACGAGGTTATGGTTAGACTTTTGAATCAGTAGTTTAATGATTGTTTCTGTAATTAGGGAGGGAAAGTTTCTCATTTTTATGGATTTTTGTCAAGGGGGAAAATTGGATAAACCATGAAAACTTGTCATTTTACCCGTTTTTTAATTATTAATGGCATTTTTATTGCATATTTTCAGTTTGCTGGTAAAAAGTGCCAAAAAACAGGTAAATAGTTCAATATGTTAGTTACATTTCAAAAAGTTGAGGGAATAACTATTCCTGTCATTCCCGATAAAGCTTGTCCTCGCATATTTTAAGCGGGGAGCATTCGGGAACGGCAAACATAGGAACTTGGCTTACCCCGGTTTATTGAGAACTTGCATATGTTACACAGACATAAGAAATTAATTCAAAAGCTAAAATGCTCCATTATTACAAGCATAATAACCATTGGTTTGTGGGGCGTTTGTTCAGAGGGGTTTGCTCAAATTGATCCGGAAATCAATAAGGTGAATGATATTCGATTTGCTCCCCATCCGCTATATTCCAGAGTTGTTTTTGAACTGGATAAAAACGTTCATTACAGGATTATCCCGAATTTCAAAAAAGGCATCATCTCTATATTATTTGAAAATTCAATTTTATCCCAAAAAATCAAAACCAAAATCATGTCAGATCGACGCATTTCAGATATTAATATGTCAGAAACCCCTGATGGGAAAGTTCGGTTTGACATTAAGGTGAATTTTACTAAAAACACATTTTTTCACATGCCAATGGAAAATCCGCCAAGAGTAGTCTTTGATATCAAAAACAAAACTCAAATGGTTTTTAAAGAAAGGAAATTTAAGTTTGCTGAAGTAGCAAAGAAAGCAAGAGCTGAATTAGAGGCGGAGAAAAGAGCGGAAGATGAGGCACTGAAAGCTGCAGAAGAAACCATAAAAAGAGAAAAAGAAAAGGTTGCAATAGAGGAAAACAGGAAAAAACTGGCAAAAGAATCTGAAATTATTATTACCAGACGCCTCGATGATGGGAGAGAGGATTTTCTCAAGGCATTAAAAACATACCAGGCTAAAGAGGAAGAGAAAGAAAAGGATTATGTAAAAGCAAAAGAGGAACTTAGCGCTTTTCTTGACAAATTCCCCAAAAGTAAATACCAGAAGGACGCTGCCTTTCTCATAGCTGAGTCAAAATACAAAATCCTGACTGCAGATCCAAAAAACCTGAAATTGCAGCCGGTTATTGATACTTTTGAACGGACTTCAGGTATGTTTACCGATACTAAATATGAGGATATGGCCCTGTTCAGAATGGCAGAGGTTTATAACAAAATGGGGTTAAGGATGGAATCCAAGGCCCACCTTAAAATTATAATGAATAAATTTCCTGAAGGACGTTATGCACTGAGGGCGCGGCTTCGCAGGGCGCAGATTCTTTTAGATGAAAAAGATTTTGAATTTGCTTATAAAGAACTCCTGAAAATAGTAAAGAAGGATCCGGATAGCCAGGAAGCCAGGGATGCAACTTTTGGCATTGCTAAATTTTATTTTTCCAATAAAGATTATGAAAAGTCTATTAAAATCTATAATGATGCTGTTGAAAAGTGGCCGAGTTACGCTCAGTTTCACCCGGAAGTGATTCATAATATCGGGGAAAACTATTTTATGCTTGGGAACAAAGAAAAGGCAAAATCTAACTTTTTTAAGCTGGTTAACCTGTATCCTGATTATGAACTCACTCCCAAATCTTTAAACAGAATTGGGGAAATCTATCGCATGGCACAAAACAATGAAGCGAGCGCAAAAGTTTTTCAAGAAACACTTGTTAGAAAACCTGACAGCAAAGAGGCTGATTACAGCCTTGTCCGAATAGCAGATTTAGGTATTGTAAACCCATCTATGAGATTTAATAATCTGATTTTTAATTATGATTCTTTTTATGACCCAGTCAAAACCTATAAAGAGGTTTCTGCAAAATACCCGAAGACTAATCTGGCCCAAATGGCCATGTTAAGAGAAGGAATAACTCTTGCGAAAGAAAAAAGCTTTACCGCTGCAATTCATAAATACAGGGAATTGTTAGCCGCATTCCCGGAGACGGAGATTAAAGAAGATGTTTATGCGCTCATCCGTGAATCTTTCTACAATTTGGTTGATACCTACTACGATCAAAATGGGTATTTGCCTGTCATAGCCACCTATCACCGAAACTTACGTCCCTTCCTGATAGAAATTGACAACCCTAAAACGCTATTCCGTATTGGAGAAAGTTATCAGGCTATCGGGCTTAATGATTTAGCGCTTGTCAATTATAAAAAAGTAAAAAAGCATGATAAAAAAGGAGTCTTACAAGAACCTTTAATGGTTAAAACTGCTCAGATGCTTTTTGCTAAAAAAGAGTATAAAAAAGCGGAAGAATCTATGAGAAAATTCATTAAACGGTTTGGCAAAAGCAAACATGTCAAAGACGCCATGCAGGTATTGGCAGATAGTCTTTATGAACAACGCAAATACGCAAAGGCTGTGACAGCGTATACAAGACTTTTAAAGCGTTTTCCTAAAGATCGCAATGCCTCCAAAGCCTATTATTTTCTTGCCGATTCATATTACCTGCAGAAGAAGTATAGTGCGGCTTTAAAACGCTTTAAGCACAGTATTCAAATTTATTCTCCTGCTATAGGGGAGAAAGACATCCCTTCATATCTTGTCGACAGTGATTTTAAAGTTGGCGAGTGTTATTTTAAAATTAAGAATTATTCAAAGGCTGTCCAGATGTATAAAAAGGCTATTGAAAAAAATCCAGATGACAGTAGAGTTTCATTAGCTCAATATATTATTGCAAAAAGTTACAATGTTCTTAAAAAGGGCGAAAATGCTAAGGCATCGCTAAAAGAAATTGAAGAAAAGCCTCAAAATGAAATTCTGAAAAGAGTGGCTCAGGCGGAAATAAATTTATTGGATTGGGAAAAGAAGTATTCGGAGTTTTTGAAATAAATCTTTTATTGAAAGTCGTCATACTGCTAAAGCGGCGTCTGGAAACTGTAAAAAATATGGTTCATGTCTATAGATTCCAGATCGTGGTCGGGAGTAAAACATAGTGAGGTGCATGGAAGACAGAGAGGAAGCTTTGAAGGGCAAACCCATTCTTTATCAATCCAATACTCTTAATTCATTGCAGCAGGAATCCAATTTTGTATCACACAAATTATATCAACAGTGTCAAAATCATGACTGTCTCCGTCCAATGCCGGGGATAAAATAAAAATTAAAAAACCTTTTTTTGTAACCGCATGATTTTTAAGATATTTCATGTTATGTTTTCTTCATTTTTTTAGCTGGCACATTAGTTGCTTTATATAAAACAAACTATTTTTTAAGGAGAATTCAATGGATTTTTTGACAGCTATAAGGATTAGCACTTCGGGATTAAAGGCTCAGCGAACCAGGATGAATGTTGTTTCAAGCAATCTTGCAAATATGAATACCACTCGAACTCCTGAAGGGGGCCCTTATCGCAAAAAAGAAGTCATTGTTTCAGCAACAGACGTAAAAAATAAATTTGGACAGGAATTAACAAATAGCTTGAACGGAAAACTTAAAGAAGCAAATGTATCCGATGTAGTAGAGGATCAGAGTACTCCCAAAATGGTTTATGAGCCAAGTCACCCTGATGCCAATGAACAGGGCTATGTTGCTTATCCAAATATTAATTTAATGCAGGAAATGGTAAACTTAATGTCTGCTTCAAGGAGCTACGAAGCCAATATTACAGCGATAAACGCTTCTAAAAGCCTTGCTCTAAAAGCTCTTGAACTGGGAAGGTAGTTTTATTGGTTATTTGTCATTGGTTATTTAAAATTTGATTACATTGATTAAGGTATGATGACGCTGATTAGATTTTAAAAGTAATCTGTGTAATCTATTCTTAAATCAATGTAATCGCACTATTAAAATTCATGATTAAATCTATCATTGCTTTATTTGCAAATGCAGTTTTATTTTTTCTGGATCTTCCTGCCGGGAAGAAGGTTGCTCTTATGGTTGCCGGAGCATTGGTTCTGGCTGGCCTTATAGTATTATCCGTGCAAACCCAAAAACCTGACTTTGAAGTTTTATTTTCCAACCTTTCTTCTGATGATTTAGGAGCGATTACAGCTAAACTAAAAGAGCGGAGGATAAATTTCAAGATTGCCGCCGGAGAAACCGCGGTTTTAGTTCCAGCCAAAGATGTTTTTGACTTGAGAATCCAATTAGCCAGTGAAGGTTTGCCGAGAGGCGGGGGAGTTGGATTTGAAATTTTTGATAAAACTACCTTGGGAATGTCTGAGTTTATACAAAAGCTAAATTTAATGAGGGCTACTACTGGTGAATTAACCAGAACAATAAATTCATTGGATGTTGTAGATAGCGCCCGGGTACATATTGCTGCGCCTAAAAAATCAGTTTTTCTGGAAGACGAAAGGAAAACAACAGCTTCTGTGGTTTTAAAGTTGAAGAGACATATATCTCCGGGACAGGTGCAGGGAATCGTTCATCTCGTTGCCAGCAGTGTTGAAGGGTTGAACCCTGATGATGTGACTATTGTGGATACTAAAGGAAATATATTGGCGGGCGGCGAAGAGCGAAGTACGATAGCCCATATGACTTCAAGTCAGCTTGAATTTAAACAGAATGTGGCAAACACAATTGAAAACAGAATATTGTCAATGCTTGGCGGAGTGCTTGGACGGGAAAAAATAACTGCAAAAGTATCCGCTGATGTTGATTTTAAGCAAATTGAACAGACTGAAGAAATATTTGATCCGGATAGCCAGGTAGCCCGGAGTGAACAGAGAAATGAAGAGAGTACTGTAGGATCCACTCCGGTGGGTGGTATCGTGGGAGCCGCAGCCAATCAGCCGGCCGCACAGGTCGGTCAGGCTTCCCAGGGAGCGCCGGCAAAAAGCGATAAACTCAATGAAACTATTAACTATGAAATTAATAAAATAATCAAGCGTACCATTAACCCGGTAGGTGAAATTAAAAAACTTTCTGTTGCAGTTATGATAGATGGGACCTATGATAAAGATGACAAGTATGTTCCCAGAACTGCGGAAGAAATGCAGCAGTATAAAAAGATTGTGGAAAGGGCAACCGGGTACAATGAGGATAGAGGGGATGAAATTGAAGTCGTTAATGTAGCTTTTGATATTTCTAAATTTAAAGAAGACCAATTAGCGTTGGAAAAAGCTGAAAGTAGACAGCTATGGGTTTCAATCGCGCGTCATGGCGTAACGGCAGTTTTTATAATTCTGTTATTTATAATGCTGATTAAGCCTTTGCTCCAATGGCTCCGTACAACAGCTGGCGAAGGAATGATGATGGTTCCAGGTATGAGAATGGTGCGAGGGCGAATGGTGCCGGGAGTACCGGGAGTACCAGGAGTACCGGGAGAACCAGGAGTACCGGGAGAAGTGGAAGAAGAAAAAGCAAAAGAGATTAAGAAAATAAAGA
>CAYMVZ010000023.1:21768-26046 GCA_964394335.1 uncultured Nitrospinota bacterium
GGAGTACCGGGAGAAGTGGAAGAAGAAAAAGCAAAAGAGATTAAGAAAATAAAGAAAAGAGAGGATTATAGATTAGTGGTTATGGAGTATTCCAAAGAAAATGCTGCACATACTGCCGAGCTTGTGAGAAAATGGCTCAAAGAGAGGAGATAAAAAATGGCTAAATTAACAGGTCCGGAAAAAGCCGCTGTGCTGCTCATATCATTAGGAGAAGAAACTGCCGCGGATATTATAGCAAAATTGGATGAAAAGGAAGTACAGAGTCTTGGAAACTATATGACCTATTTGGGTAATGTGGATTCTGATACTATGGACCAGGTATCCCAGGAATTCTATGAAGACCTGATGACCGGAAAGGCAGGTTTAACGGTTGCCGGTAAAGATTTTATAAAAAATGCCCTGATGAAGGGGATGGATCCCTTAAAGGTTGCCGAGATCATGGACAACATTGCGGCTCCAGGAGAAGAATTAGGAGGCGGCCTGGATACACTCAGGCTGCTTGACCCAAAAACAATTGTTAACTTCTTAAGAAAAGAACATCCGCAGACAGGAGCAATTATACTTGCTCACCTGGATCCGATGCAGGCATCGGATGTTATTAAGTTGTTGCCTGAAAAAGTTAGGGGTGAAGTTGTTTTAAGGCTTTCCAGCCTGGAGCGAATTGCGCCGGGTGTTGTCAAAGATTTGGATGAGGCGCTTCAGGCGGAATTTTCCGCTACCGGCGCTGTGGAAGGGAGCAAAATCGGTGGAGTTAATTCAGTTGCGGAAATACTGAACACGTTGGATCATGCTACTGAGAGTAGTATCCTTAGCGAAATAGAAGAAGTCAATCCTGACTTAGCTGAAAATATCCGAAACCTGATGTTCGTTTTTGCTGATCTTATTAAGCTGGATGACCGGGCTTTTCAGCAAGTACTAAAAGAAGTTCCACAGCAGGAACTACTAATGGCATTAAAGACCGCCGGTGAACCACTCAAAGAAAAAATACTCGGTAACATGTCTCGCCGGGCGTCTACGATGTTGAAGGAAGATCTTGAAGCGCTGCCACCTCAGCGTCTAAGCGATGTGGAAAAAGCTCAGCAAAATATTATTGCGATTGTTAAGAGATTGGAAGACGAAGGAAAAATAGTAATCGGTGGCGGAGGAGAGGAACTGGTATAAATGGTAGAGGTATTTCACTATGCTGACTTAAAAGGCGATAAAGTTTTGGCGCGCCCCAAAACAAAGGAAAAAAAATATAACTTTAAAGACCTGGAAGAGGTTAAATTTAAGAAAGGAAAAGAAGGAGATTTTTCCCTGGTTTATGGTCAGGAAAAAAGGATTGAAGGAAAAAAAATCTTAGAAGCGTCTAAAAAACAATCTGAACTTATCATCAAAGAGGCCAAAAAAAAGGTTTCTGAAATAGAAAAATCCGCTTATGAAAATGGAAAGCAAAAAGCTTTTGAGGATAGCAAGCAAAAACTGGAACCTATTATTGATATGTTTCAGCAAAAGATAAATGAACTTATTGAGTTTAAAAAAGAGCTTTTCATTAAATCCGAAAAAGAAGTTTTGGAGTTAGCTGTTTCCCTTGCACAACGCGTGATCCACCATGAGGTCAGAACTCAAAATGATATAATCCTTGGCGTAATCAAATCAGCAACTAAAAAAATATTGGGCAGGGAGCAAATATTCATCCGTATTCATCCGGATGATATGGAATATGTACTCCAGAATAAACCCAAATTAAAAGATGAATTGAAAGATCTCCCGCAAGTCTCATTTAAAGAGGACACCTCTATAAATAAAGGTGGGTGCATCATTGATACTATGTATGGTTCTATCAGGGCGACTTTAGATGAGGAATTTGAAGAATTAGTAAAACATTTAGAAAAAGAGCAGGATGTTTCAATCGAAAAGAAGGAAAACGGAGAATAACCTATGACCGTTTGTATTGATTTTCAAAAATACAAAAACGTTTTAAAAGAAAGAGATGGCATAGAAGTCAGCGGAAGTATTGATCGGATTGTTGGGCTAGTGATTGAAGGAAAGGGACCGGGGGCATCCATAGGGACAACCTGTGATATTTTTTCGAAATACTCAAAGGTTCCTTCTCTTCAAGCGGAAGTGATTGGATTTAGAGACAACAAAGTTCTTCTCATGCCCTTGGGTGACATGCGGGGCATTATGCCGGGTGATAAGATTGCTGTTAGAGAGGGGAAATCAAACGTAGCGGTAGGGACAGGTACATTGGGAAGGATTCTTGATGGATTGGGAAACCCTATTGATGGGAAAGGTCCCATCGAAACTGAAACACATTATCCGCTTTTTCCAGAACCGATCAACCCGATGAACAGGGGAAGGATAACCGAACCCATTGATGTTGGAATAAAAGCCATTAATGGAGTTTTAACTTTTGGAAAGGGCCAGCGGGTCGGGCTTATGTCGGGAACCGGCCTGGGTAAAAGTATATTAATGGGTATGATCTCTCGCAATACCTCGGCAGATGTGAGTGTGATCGCTTTGGTAGGAGAAAGAGGGAGAGAAGTACGTGAATTTATTGAAACAAGTCTTGGTGAAGAAGGACTTAAAAGATCGGTTGTGGTAGCGGCGACTTCCGATCAGCCGCCTCTGGTAAGGCTTAGAGGGGCATTTTTAGCGACAACCATAGCTGAATATTTCCGGGATATGGGAAAAGATGTGATTTTAATGATGGATTCAGTTACACGTGTAGCCCTGGCGCAAAGGGAAGTGGGCCTGGCAGCAGGCGAACCCCCTACAACGCGCGGGTTTACACCATCGGTCTTCTCTTTAATGCCGAAACTCCTGGAAAGAACCGGGAAGACGAAAGGTAAAGGAAGCATTACAGGGATATATAGCGTCCTTGTTGAAGGGGATGATTTGATGGAGCCCATATCTGATTCAGTCCGCTCAATTGTTGACGGACATATTGTCTTGACCAGAGACTTGGCGGCTCAAAACCATTATCCTGCAATTGATTTATTGGATTCTGTCAGCAGGCTTATGATTGACGTAGTGTCCGATGAACATCTGGTTCTGGCAAACCGGTTGATAGAGATTATGGCAACTTATAGGGAGTCGGAAGATCTGATTAATATTGGTGCCTACGTAAAAGGGAGCAGCTCGAAGATAGATTTTGCCATTAAAATGATAGATGCCATCAATAACTTCTTGAAACAGGGAATTTTTGAAAAGGTAAACTATCAGGAATCCGTTGAACAGATAAAAGCAATCCTGAGCAATTAACAGTGACCAACTATCAATGGTCAATGACCAATGTTACTAAGGAGAGCATATTATTGGTTACATTTTTTCAACTGAACTATGAGAAGATAGATTCCCGCGTCCGCGCGAATGACAGCAAGGATGACACCATTGTCATTCCCGACTTGATCGGGAATCAAGAGTAAACTATTTTGTGTTCCCCTTAGTAATTGCTAACTACTAATTGATGATTGCTTATGTTTAAATTTCGTTTAGAACCGGCATTGAGATATCGCACCAGCATCGTTGAAAAAAATCAACGTGAACTGGCACTTGTTAATAATTTGTTTCAACAGGAAAATGATAAACTTGAAACCTTATCAAATAGAAAGAAAAACATTTCGGAAAAATACTCGGATGGGTTGGAAAATTTAAGATTAGAAGAGATAATTTTTTATGATAATTTTTTTGGCGGAAATTTTGCCGAGATAAAAAAACAAATACAGGTGGTTGCTGAAGCTCAGGAAAAGCTTGATGAAAAAAGAGCGATTCTCAACGAGTCGATAAAGCAAAAGAGAATTATAGAAACGGTTAAAAAGAAGGCTTTTGAGGAATATAAACAAGTTGAAAGGAAAAAAGAAGAGGCGTTACTCAATGAAGTTGCTTCGAGCAGGTTTAAATTTGAAAATGAAGAAACAATTTAAAATTGAAAAATTAATTGTTATTTTAATCGCTCTAAAACTTGGCGTTGCTGCGCTGATACTACAATCGCATGAAAGAGATATAGCAGCTATTTCTTTTGGGGCGCCGGTATATGCTCAGGAGAATAGGGCAGCATTAAAAGAAAAAATACCTGGAAAAAAAATAGAAAACCAGCAGACGGCTTCCGGAGAGATTGATATTGAAATATTAAAATCTATTGACCAAAAAGAACAAGATCTGAAGAAAAGAGAGCAGGCTCTTAAAAAGCAGGAAGAAGAGTTGAAACTTTTAACTGCGGAAATAGAAAAAAAACTCAGCAAGATTAAATCAGCTCAAAGCAGGATTGAGGAGCTGGTGGCTTTAAGAGAAGAC
>CAYMVZ010000024.1:0-25475 GCA_964394335.1 uncultured Nitrospinota bacterium
TTTTATCACAATACTAATTTTAAGGGTGGATCAGTTTTTCGGGGTAGGGTCATTATCGCAATGAATGGGGATTCTACGAAGAGTGAAATTGCTGATGCCCAAACATACTTTTCCATACAAACTCACCGTATGGAAGCATTTGACAAATTAACGGAAAGCGAAAAGCGTGCTGAATTGAGAGAGCGTGTAACTGATGCAAACAAACAATTAGCAAGCACGGCAAAAAAATCTGGTGTCCGTCGTTATCCATTCTTTCAAGCCGCAGGCTATCGGGGGTTATATAATATGGGACTATCAGAAATAATGGAAAAAAAGAAAATACCTGCAAATGAAAAATTGCTTGATTGTGTTGGGCGGAAAGAATTGGCAGCTAACGAATTAAGAATTACTCAAACTGAGGAGAAATTGATTACCGATAAAATAAATAATGAAAAACATGCTATTGATACTCATTACGATGTAGGAAGTAAAGTACGTTCAGCTATTTCAAGAGTAGGCGGCATTCCTCTTGAAAATCTTCCCTCAGAACCATCCATAAAGAAACTACTTAAAAAGAGAAAAGAGACAAAAGAACTTGTAAGTAAAAATTAAGATTTTTTAGCCCATAAAGAGTTATGGCATTACACTACAATCCAGAACCGGGAACTATCGTGATTTGTGATTTTCATGGATTTATTGTCCCTGAAATGATAAAAAGACGGCCTGTTTTAATTGTTTCCCCACGTTTAAGAAACAGAGAGGGTTTGTGTACTATAGTACCATTCAGCACAACGACACCAACCAAAATAATGCCTTATCATTACAGATTACACCTTGATCCTCCGTTACCAAGTCCATACACTACTCAATCCCAATGGGTTAAATGCGATATGATATATACCGTTGCCTTTGAAAGACTTTATTTGCTTCGTGCAGGGAAAGATTCTGACGGAAAACGTATATATGATGTTCGCGTGGTTGATAAAGCAGACTTGATAAAAATTAATGAGTGTATTTTACACGGTTTGGGTATGGCGAGCCTGACTAAATATTTATAAAAAATTACCTCTTGACAATTTTAAAAATTTCATTATATATATAAGTGTACCCGCTCTGCGAGAGCATCGGGCTGAAGTCCACTATATGTGGCCGCCATATGCAGGAGATTGCAATCCCGGTATGGTGTCTGACAAAAAGCCCCACCTTGTTGTGGGGTTTTTTGTTGGTTTTAACTATTTTTTTTAGACCAACGACTTTGAGCGGCTTTTTTGGCTATTTCTTTCCGTCTTTTAGCTGAGAGTTTTTCTGCTCTGGCTTTACCTCCCTTTAAACCACCTAATCTTCCGAGGGCTACAGCGGCAGGATTTTTTTGAGGGACTTTCTTTGAGGGTTGTTTTGTGACAGAATCCACTATAAAAGCGGCAATCTGGTTAATATCTTTATTGCTTGTGCGCTTAGGCATATCAATATTATAGCTATGCCCTTATGATTAGTCAAATATTTTACGATTGAAACTGAGCCACTACCGATTTTTGCCCGTTCTTGCTTTCCTTTTCCTTACTGTATTAGTCATTAAAAATTTCCTTACTTAAAAAAATGTTGGCAAAAATGTATCATTTAGTAAAGAATCTATTCGCGATGCCAATAAAATTCCGCATCACACATTTCATATTCCGGCCTTCGCATGGCTCTCGCAAGTCAGCTATTATTTTTATCTATATTGAGTTACGGTAATACCATATAATATAAACTAAAATACAGAGCCGCAACCAAAAAGGAATTTAACGCAAAGTCGCAATGGCCTCAGAAAAAAAATATCTCTTATTAATAATTTCAATAATAGTAATAGTTTTTTCTCCTGATCAAGTTGTTGGAAACGAAAAGGCCTATCATGCGACTATAAATGATAAGGGTGTTCAAGAAGTGGAAATAATAGGTGATAGCTATTACTTTTCACCAGATCATATAATTGCAAAGGTAAACATTCCGGTAGAGTTTAAGATTAAAAAGAACTCCGCAGGGATTGTACCGCACAATATTATTGTAGATGCTCCGGAAGCAGGAATTTTTATTTCTGAGCCTATAAATGTAGACCCAAGAGTAATTCGATTTACACCCACTAAAACCGGCAAATTTCCCTTTTACTGTGACAAAAAACTTCTTTTTTTTAAAAGCCACAGAGAAAAGGGAATGGAAGGTATGCTTCAAGTAATCAGATAGTATCTGAATCTTGCATAATGAATTTATTAAAGGTATTTATATTAAGAGACTATCATTGCTTAAGCGATTATGATGAAAAAAAAGTTAACCCAATTGGTGAAACGGATGTTTATTATATATTTTTAAAAATTCATCACCTAAAGGCGCACAATTTCACCGAATCTACTGCGTTATCAAGCACTTGAAGTAAAATACTACGACTGCGTACTTGATGCCTTGCAGCTCCGGTATACTTGTGCGTGCAAGACTCAGATAAAAATATGAAGACTACTCAAAAAAACGCTCATATTGCCTCCATAGCCGTTGCCACTCCACCATACCTTGCAAACCAGGCGAAAGCCGACGGATTTCTTACAAAGCATTATTCGAATAAGCTGAGTTCAAGGAATCAGAAAATTATGCGCAATATTCTTGCTCACCCCAGTATCACTCAAAGAAGTTTCGCGCTTGATGATCCTGAATGTCTTATTGATGAAAACCCCGATAAACGTATTGCAAGATTTACTCATTGGGCTGTCGAGCTATCATCTCAAGCAATTATAAAAGCTATGGAGCAGGCAGATTTATCGATGAGTGATATTTCAGGTTTGGTAGTGAACACATGTACTGGATATATTTGCCCGGGGATATCGACCTATCTGATAGAAAAACTGGGACTATCGCCTCAAGTAAGAGCCTACGACCTGGTTGGAAGTGGGTGTGGAGGGGCTGTACCAAATCTACAGATAGCAGAATTAATGCTCAAAGAAAGCGATGGGGTTGTAGTAAGTGTAGCGGTGGAAATCTGCAGTTGTACATTTCAAATGGATGATGATTTAAGTTTAATAGTTTCAAATGCATTATTCGCGGATGGGGCTGCGGCGGCAGTCCTCTGGAACAAACCCAAAGGGTTCGAACTGATTGCTTCTTCCAATTATTATGCTACAGAGCATCGTGAGGATATTAGATACAGTCATAAGAACGGCCAGTTGTATAACCAGATTTCTGTTAAATTACCTCAATTAGTTAATAAAGCGGTTGCTCAAGTGGTAAGTAATCTTTTAAAGCAACAATCCTTAAAAATAAAAGATATCGATCATTGGGCTTTACATACAGGAGGGGACAAAATTATTAATTCCATTAGAGATGAAATAGGACTCGAAGAGAGTAAACTCAGCCCCGCTCGAAATATTCTATCGAAATATGGAAATATGTCTTCCCCTACGGTCTGGTTTGTTATGCGGGATATTCTAAGTAATGGTGTAAAAAACGGAGACCTGTGTCTTATGCTAGCTTTTGGAGCCGGACTTTCAGCCCATGCTTTTCTTTTTAAAAAAAATGGATGACTTTTTTTCTCCACCTCCACGAAGACTTCGGGCTGAACTTTTGGACTTTGATAATATCTCCTTTGAAGAGGCCAGAGAAAGCCTGGAAGATGTCCGCAGGGTTAATAAGTATCTAAGCGGTTACAGGGTTTTGCTGCGTTATGCCGGGCAATTTTTGCGGGAGCACAAGGAGGATCGCCCTTTTACTATTTTGGATCTCGCTACCGGCTCTGGCGATCAGCCGGTGGCCCTGGCAAAGCTGGCACACAAGTTAAAAGTTCCTGTTAAAATTACGGCCATTGATATTAACTGCAAGATGCTGAAATGTGCCAGGACAATTACCGATCCATTTCCGGAAATTTCCCTGCTTCAGTGTGATATATTGTCTTTGCCTTTCTGTGACGACAGTTTTGATTTGGTAGTAAATTCCCTTTCCCTCCACCATTTCACCCGGGAAAAGGCAGTAAAGATTCTCCACGCCATGCACTCCCTGGGTCGGAGTGGATTCATAATAAACGACCTTAACAGGAGTCGTGTAGCTTATGGTTCTATTTTTTTACTAACCCGAATTTTTACAAAAAATCGTTTAACTCGTCACGATGCGCCCGTCTCCGTAATGAATGCCTTTACAGCGGAGGAGATGAGAGCTTTGGCTCAAGAAGCAGGTGTGGAGCAATTCCAGGTTTACTGCCATTTCCCTTACAGGATAGCTCTGGTTGTGAAAAAAAATGGGGTGTGTCATGAAAAAATGTGATGTTATCATCATAGGTGCTGGCCCGGCGGGAACAGCTACAGCCCTCCTTCTAAAAAAAATGGGATACGAAGTGATCCTGTTGGAGCAGGCTAAATTTCCACGCGATAAAGTATGCGGCGAGTTTATCAGTCCGGCTGCAGATTCTATTTTGAACGAACTTGGCGTTCTGGCTTCCATTAAAGCACTATCACCCTTACGTCTAAGGGGAGTGTTTCTTTCCTCCTATGAAAAGATCGGGATGTTTGTTGATTATCCCGACATGCCTTACAATCCGGATCCTGTCACCAGTCTTTCTCTTCCAAGGATCGAATTCGATAATTTGATGTTGGGAAAGGTCCGCGAGGCTGGAGTGGAAATTCGGGAGGAGCATAAAGTTCTTGATTTCATATTTCAAGACGGGGCAGTTGTTGGCGTTACAGGGCGTGATGCCCAAAGAACGCCTTTTACCTTGAAAGCTCCGATCGTGGTGGATGCGGGTGGAAGGAATTGTATCTCTTTGCGCAAGTTGAACTTGAAAATACCTCCAAAAAGTTCGGAGAAAACAGCCATTGCAGCTCATTGGGAAGGGGTAAAGTCACTCAAAGACTATTGTTATATGCACGTCAGCCGCCCCGGTTACACCGGTATCGCTCCGGCAAGTAAAGATTTAACCAATGTGGTCCTGGTGCTTGATTCGTTCCACCTTAAAGGCCGGAGGATAGAAGATCTTTACCTTAAGACCGTCCTCAAGAACCGGCAACGAAACGATTTACTGACTGGTGGTAGATTAACGGAGAAACCACGGGTAGTAAACTCACTCGCCTACTCGGTAAAAAGCCCCTCTTGCGGGGGATTGGTCCTGGTAGGGGATGCGATGGGTTTCATCGATCCTTTTACAGGAGAGGGTATTTACCTGTCGCTGCGCAGTGCGCAAATCGCTACTGACATTATTGATCGGGCATTTAAAAACTCGGATTTTTCGCAAAACTTTTTATCCCAATATGAAATCATCCGGATGAGGGAATTCCGGGAAAAGTTTATGTTAGTCAACATCCTGCAAAAGCTGATTTATAATCCACCCCTTTGCACCCGGGTACTGAAAATACTCTCCCGCAATCCTGCACTGGCGAAACTCCTTGTGGGAGTGACAGGTGATTACATTCCTGCTAAAAAGGTAGTATCAGTGAAGTTTCTTTTGAGGCTTGTTTCAGGTGCCATCCTGCCGCAGGAGAAAGATCCTTTGGCGCAAAGAATTCAACTGCAATCCGTTTTGCGTGATTGATAATTGATTATTTATCAAACAGTTATTAAACCACGAATTACGCGAATTGCACGAATTGAAAAAGAGAAATAATTAGTGAAATTAGCGGTTATTTTTTTTAGTTCGCCCGAAGGCCCTGCCACTCTGTCAAATCAACGTTGCTCTTGCCAGATAATTTTTTTAAAAGATTTTATGCTTTCTAAGACGCCTTCCTCGGAATGAGTTTCAAATGTTAAAACCGGCTTGGCTAATATCTTTGACAAAAGTTCAAAATAGGAAGTAAATGGAAAGCTTCCTTCTCCAATGGGCAAATGACTGTCTTTTTCTCCATTATTATCATGAATGTGGGTTTCAAATAAATAAGAACCCAGCCTCTTGAACCATTCATCAAGCGGGCTTTTTGAAAACAAATTAAAATGTCCTGTATCAAAACAAAACCCAAATCGTGGGGAGGCAATATTTTCAATTAATTTTTGCAGGGTTTCAGGGTTTTTTTCAAAAACATTTTCTACAGTAAATCTGAAATTTAAATCTTCGGTATATTGCAATATTTCTTTCCAGAATAAGGAACTGTTACTTAGCCACTGGTTTAAATTATTATCATTACGCCAATGGTCAAACCCGGGGTGCACGGTTATAATAGCAGGATTTAATATTTTAGCTGTGTCCATCAGTTGAATCATCCTTTCAAAAGAAACCCGGCGAATATTGTTATCAATGCCACCGGGAGATAAATCCATATATGGAGCATGAAGCGTCAGTTTTATCCCTTTATCTTGAAAAATGCTTCCCCATTCTGCAAAGTGATCTGTGGATGTGTTATCAAGATCATTGGCGCTGATATAAAGCTCTATATTGATGTTCTTGTTTACAACTGACTTAAAATAGCGGTCTAACTTTCGAAAAGGGATGTGAGCATGAATCGAACAGTCTTTCAGCATAATCAAAAATAACACTCTTAATTCCCAAATTCAAACAATATGGTAAATGGGATAATAGAAGATGGAGAAATTATTTGTCAAAAAGTGTTTGGTTAAATATAATGCTATGACTTATTTCAATAAGGAGGGAGATCATGAGCGACTGTTTATTTTGTAAAATCATCAATGGGGATATTCCCGCAACCAAGGTATTTGAGGATGAGCTGATAATAGCAATTGAAGATATTAATCCGCAGGCGCCGACCCATCTTTTGATTATTCCCAAAAAACATTTGGCAACAACTCTTGAATTATCTTCCGAAGACCGCCAATTGATCGGAGAGATTTTTTTACGTGCTAACAAACTGGCGGAAGAAAGAAATATTGATCAATCAGGTTTCAGGTTAGTTAATAATTGTCAGGAAGGCGCCGGCCAATCAGTTTTTCATATTCATTTTCATCTATTAGGCGGAAGACCAATGACATGGCCACCGGGTTAGTGATTGTTGTTTACCGTTCTCGGCTATAGTTACCCTTCAAATCTGTGATAAACGAGAAAATTAATAATTTTATTTGTATATTTGCGGGTATACTATACCTGATTTTGTCAATTTTTTTTTTAGATAAATACGGTATCTCACATGATGAACCGGGAATTTACAATGCCGGTGAGCTCTATCTTGAATATCTAATAACAGGTGACAAAAAATTTCTACACTCTGAACAAAGCTCCCAAGAAAAATTAAGCTTGTTGAGCTTACCCCAACACCCCTGGCATAAAGAATCTACATATAGCAGGGCTAACCATCCTCAGATCATTCCTGTTTTATCCGCTGTGAGCTGCAAGATTTTTTTTCAAAAGTTAAATTGGTTAAACAGCATTGATGCTCATCACCTGCCGTTACTGCTTATTAGTTCTATTGGGATATCTATCCTCGCTTTTTTTATTTACTCTGAAACCTCTAATATTTTCATAGCCTTAACTTCCGCTTTGTTTTTAGGTCTTTTTCCGCGTTTCTTTGCTATGAGTCACAATAACCCGGTAGACGCTGTTTCAGCAATTGCGATTATGACAGGAGCTATTTCATTTTACATAGGATTTAAGAGCAAAAAACTTCCATTAATTTTTTTGGCTTCGTTCTTTTTGGGTATTAATTTCGACGTTAAAGCCAATGCCGTGATTACTGTTGCTGCTTCATTAAGCTGGCTTATGTTGGAAAGAAAAGGGCTATTATGGAATGAAAATTGGAAAAAAAATGATATTTTTATTTTACTTTTTTATTTTCTCTTAGCATTTCTTTTTTTTATGGTAGGCCATCCCCATTACTGGGATATTACATCCGCTAATGAAATTTATACTAAGTCTGTAGAGTTGATCGAATACGAAAAAGATAAAGGCATTGGAGTAAATCCAAACTGGAATATTTCTCAACCATTTGTGCTTTTTGCTGTTACCCCTCCAATTATGATTTTCACTTTTCCATTTGGCTTATTCTATTTATTCAAGAAGTATCGTTCGCTGTTTTTTTTGTTTTTCTTTTTGTTTTTTTGGTCGATTTTTAGAACATGTTTGCCCTATGCGAAAAATTTTGATGGGATAAGACATTATATTGAAATAGCCGTGCCTCTTGCTCTCTTTTCGGCCTCTGGATTGTATTTTTTTACAGAAGGGATCGGCAAAAAGGTTTCAAAGTTGATTTCTTCAAACTTAATTTATCCGTTATCCTTTCTTATAGCATTTCTTTGCATGGTATTTGCAATTTATAAGTATTTTCCTTATGAGATTGTTTATTTTAATAGCCTCGTAGGAGGGGCAAAACAGGCCCGTTACAATACCCGTTTAGATTATTGGAGTGGCGATTACTGGCAATCATCTTCTTGGGAAATAGTAAAATGGCTTAACAAAAACGTTGAAAAAAATGCGCGAATTTATGATTTGATAGGTGTATCCCGCTATTACCATGATTCGGATGATCCTGAATCATTTCTAAGAAGAGATTTGGTTTTTCCAAAAAAATCTACCTGCACAAAAGAATTACTTTCTAATATAACTCATAACAAAATTCCTGTGTTAGAGATTATGAATCGCGTGAAAAAAGAGAACCCTGCTTTTATTAAGAATCCGGACTGTTTTATCGGAAATGGGTACATGGTTATTACACACCTCAGGCAAAGGTATAAGTGGAACGCGCTTTATGAAACTCTCATTTTAAATGGCAGCAGAGTGATAAAGATTATAGAAAGAGAAGGAGATCCTATCGCTTATATAGTTAAGGCAAATGTAGTCGTTGTATATGATAAAATAACCCGTGAATCTTTGCATTTAGATCTCGATTCAAACAAAATATGGCGAACGGATAAATAGGTATGATTAATTGCCAGGAAGTCACCGGCCGGATATTTTTTTAGCCTCATTAGAAATCCTGAATGGGATTGTTTTCAACTAAGGAAAGTAATCAACAAACCATTCCTAAGGGGGGTTGCTCTCCTTTATTATTACAATATATACCTGCTCAAATCTTCGTCTTCAATAATATCGGAGAGTCTTTCTTTTACATATTCTGATGAAATATTTTGCTCTTTCTCTTTTAAATCAGGGGCGTCAAATGAAATCACATCAATTAATTTTTCCATAATTGTATGAAGTCTTCTTGCCCCGATATTTTCAGTTCTCTCGTTGACAGTTTCCGCTATTGATGCTATTTCCGCGATTGCATTTTCGGTAAAACTCAGATTAATTCCTTCAGTTGCCATTAAAGCCACATACTGTTTTTTAAGGGCATTTTTAGGTTCTGTTAAAATTCTTACAAACTCTGATTTCCCTAACGAATCTAAATTTACGCGGATAGGAAAGCGCCCTTGCATTTCCGGTATAAGGTCTGAGGGCTTTGACGCGTGAAAAGCACCGGCAGCGATAAAGAGAATATGATCCGTTTTAATCGTGCCATACTTTGTGTTAACGGAAGAGCCTTCCACAATCGGCAGAAGATCTCTCTGGACTCCTTCACGGCTTACGTCCGGGCCGTGAGCACTATCTTTTCCACAAATTTTATCAATTTCATCTATAAAAAGAATGCCTGTTTGCTCCACTCTTTCTTTGGCTTCCTGAATGACCTTATCCATATCAATCAGCTTTTGTGCTTCCTCTTCAACAAGGACTTCCATCGCGTCCGGTACCTTCATTTTTTTTCTTTTCTTTTTTTTGGGGAGTATGTTTCCAAGCATATCCTTAATATTGATATCCATATCTTCTAACCCCGCCCCTGAAATAACTTCAATCATAGGCGCCATTCTTTCTTGAATCTCAACATCTACAGACCTATCATCCAGTTTTCCATCACTCAGATATTTTCTGAACTTTTCTCTTGTTTCATAATAGCGCAAGTGACTTTGATCTCCTGATTTTTCATCCTTGATAGTTACTTCTTTTTTTAAACTGGGTGGTGGAGGGAGCAGCAAATCCAGGATTTTTTCTTCCGCGCTTTTTTTAGCTATTTCCCGTACGACAGTTGCTTTTTCTTCCCATACCATATTTTTGGCTATTTCAGTGAGGTCCCGCACCATGGATTCCACATCCCGACCCACATAACCGACCTCAGTAAATTTCGATGCCTCCACTTTTACAAAAGGAGAATTGGTTAACTTTGCGAGCCTCCTTGCAATTTCCGTTTTCCCGACACCTGTTGGGCCGATCATTATAATATTTTTTGGAGCGACTTCTTCCCGAAGGTCTCCGTCCAGTTGTTGCCTGCGCCAGCGGTTTCTTAATGCAATGGCCACAGATCGCTTGGCGTTTTTTTGTCCTATAATGTATTTATCGAGTTCCGCAACTATTTCCCGTGGTGTTAAGTTGTCCATTTTTTTCTTTTTTTCAATTTTATTTTTTGGAGTTAATTCAATAATCTGAGCCATAGTTATAATTCCTCAAAAGTCAAATTATCATTGGTGTAGACACAAACAGATGCCGCTATCTTCATAGCTTTCTCCGCAATTTCTCTGGGTTCCATCTCAGTGTTGTAGAGCAATGCTTTTGCCGCTGCGATGGCGTAAGGCCCACCGGATCCAATGCCTATAATTCCATTGTCCGGTTCAATAACTTCTCCTGTACCAGAAAGGATAAAAGAATTTTCCTTATCAGCGATAGCCATCAGCGCCTCTAAGCGTCTTAAGATTTTATCCGTCCTCCATTCCTTTGCCAGTTCAACCGCTGATCTTGAAAGATTCCCCTGAAATTTTTCTAATTTTTCTTCAAATTTCGAAAAAAGAGCAAAGGCGTCCGCCACAGAACCGGCAAATCCGGCTATAATTTTTTCTTTATACATTTTCCGAACTTTCCTGGCTTTATGCTTCATTACAGTGTTTCCAAAGCTTACCTGTCCGTCTCCTGCAATGACTACCTTTTCATTGCGGCGTACCAGCAATATTGTTGTACCTTTAAACATTGAAAAACCTCACTAAAAATAAATTACAAATTTCAGATTATCCCCATTCAGGGCTTTTGTTTTAAAACATTTAGCCGTCAGCTCTCAACTTTTTATTTGAATCTGCAATCTAAAATTTGCAATCTGAAATTTACAAATTAGGCTTTTGGGTGTGCTTTATCGTAAACTTCCATTAAACGATCCGTATTAATATGAGAATATTTTTGTGTGGTTGATAAAGATGAGTGACCGAGCAATTCCTGTATGACCCGCAAATCAGCACCCATTTCTAATAGATGAGTCGCAAAACTATGTCTTAATGAATGAGGAGACACATTTTTGGATATATTGCCTTTATAAATATACTTAACCAATATATTTCTTACTCCCCGGTCAGTTATTCTTTTACAACGGAAATTTGTAAACAAAGGGGATGCTCCTGTCATAATGATGTTTTTTTTCAATTCCATATTTTTTCTTTTTTCAATTAACCTGGCTAAAATATTTATTGTGCTTTCATTTACAGGGACAACTCTCTCTTTTTTCCCTTTTCCCCTGATCTTGATTAACCGCAAATCAAAATTAACATCTTCAATATTTAAACTAACCAATTCTCCTATTCTGATCCCTGTGGCGTAAAATAATTCTAAAATCGATTTATCCCGCAGCCCCAGGAGATTTTTTTCATCCGGCTGTTTTAACAAATGAAATGTCTCATCTATGGTCAGGAAGGAGGGAATTTTTTTGTCCTGCTTGGGAATAGTAATGCTTTTCACAATGTTTTTATGAATATATCCTTCGCGGCATAAGAATTTGTAAAAGGATCGCAGGACGGCTAACTTTCTTGCGACAGAGCTTCTGGAGTTGTTTTTTTTATATAAAGAACTTAAATAGCTTCTAAAAATAAGATTATCTATCTTTTGTAAATCAATACTCCGATCTTTTAAACCAATTTTATTATCGATTAAAAAATTAAAAAATTGCTCAAGGTCGCTTGAATAATTTCTTAAAGTATGGGGGGACGCATTTTTCTCTACCTTCAGAAATTCTAAAAATTTATCTATCTGTTTTTTCAATAGAGTTTTTTAATAAAAAATTTATTTGCAAGTTTAGAACGGCAGCTCTATATGTATATGGCTCTGCCATTTTAAATTTACATTATGACCGGGAGTTAGTCAAGAAATTTGGTTTAAGAGGTTTTGAACGAACTTCTTTTCTTTTTTTAATATGCTTAAGTGTGATAAATTACGTTATGAAAAAATAATAGCAAATAAAACAAAGGAAACATGTATTCTTTAAATATATTACAACAAATTTATTCTCATTCAATAGAAGAGTATCCTTTTGAATGTTGTGGGGTCGTACTGGAATCAGCAGCCAGTGATGAACAAGAAGTCTTAAGATGTAAAAATATTCAAAACGAGATTCATAAATCCGACCCGGAAAAAAATCCGAGGGATGCCCATACCGCATATTCTATAAGCCCGGCGGATCTGCTGAAAATCCACGGAATGATGCATAAACAACATTATAAACTAAAGGCCGTTTATCATTCTCATCCTGATAATAAGGCATACTTTTCGGAAGAAGATTATTCCTTCGCTGCATTTAACGATGAACCAATCTATCCAGGAACAGACTATATTATTGTATCAATTGTCAAAAAAAGAGTGGAAGAAACCACTTGTTTTTCCTGGGACAGCAAATCTAAAAAATTTTCTGGAAGAACAATTAGTAAAACATGTTGAATTAATTATTGTTAGCCAAGTATGCTTTTATTTAATTTTTTTTTAAAATATTTCTTTGCTTTAGAATAAAAGATGTGATATATCACATTTTAATAAGCATGAGATGAAATATTCATTCTTATTAAGAATAAATGAAAGTGTTTAGCGACCGCATCCCCCGTTGCTTGCAGCGGGGTTAGAGAGCGAACTTAGAAAAATTATACTCTGCACTGAAGATTCCGTGCGGTTTGCAGAGCTAAGCTCAGCTTTGCAGCAGGGAGGCTTCAATTCTGAATCTTGTATATATTTTGGGAGGAGGTGACTGAATTGGCTTTATTGATCAACGATGAATGTGTTAATTGCGGCGTCTGTGAGCCAGAATGCCCAAATGAAGCTATCAGTGAAGGAGACGATATGTATGTTATCGACTGGGCAAAATGCACAGAATGCGTCGGCCATCACGAAGAGCCGCAATGTATCGAAGTTTGTCCGGTTGATTGTATTTTGAAAGATCTGGAACATGAAGAAACAAAAGAAGAACTCCAGGCAAAGAAAGATGCCTTGACAAGCAAATAAATGCTTGACAGAAAAAAAGAGTTCATATATAATCCGAATTCTTTTTTTTTATTATTATATTAATAATTTTTAAAGGAGGGTAAACAGCGTGAAGAAAATATTAGGATTTAGCCTGGCAGCAGTATTTGCAATATCGTTTTTATATGTACCTGCTGCTTTTGCCGATGCCGCAACAGGGAAAAAGATTTTTAATTCTAAAACAAAAACAGTGAAAGCACCATGCAAACAGTGCCATAAACCTACAGGCGACCCGGCAAAGTTCAAACCAGTTGGGCCTGGACTTAAAGGTGTTGGGAAAAAACTCGGAAAGGAATATTTAGGAAAATGGCTTTCTCCAAAAAATGTAGAGCTCTGGGGTGATGCGCTTGATGCGAAAGGTAAAATCATAGCCGCAAAAGTCAAAGATGAAAATTTGCTAGATCTTATGAAAAGATATAAAGCGGCAAAAAAAGGTAAAGACATGAAAAAGAGCCAGATGGTGAAAAATTTCGCGCCTGGCAAAAAAGGTAAACCACCAAAGATAACCTTGACAGATGAAGAAAGAAACCATCTCATCGATTTCCTTATGACACTTTAGTTAATAAAAGGGGGATGCTTGCATCCCCCTTTTTTATATTTAATTCCACCCTCATCCAACCGTAATATTATCTCTCTTAATTGACTCCTGAATCTTTTTGTATCTTTGTGTCTGTCTAATAAATCAAAATGTTATAAAAAACTTCCAAAGAAAATAAGTCTTTAAAGTGTAATAGTATAAAATCCTCTTGACAGAAAAATTTGTCAATGAGAGACTTTATTTAATACAAAAAGTCTTCTTACCAATAATAAGTTCTAAGGGACCAGGGTTCAGCAGTCAGGTATTTATTGAAGCTCCCTAAAGTATGCCCTGTGCCAATACAGTTAAGGGCAAGACTACAGGGAATCTGCTTGCGAATCACTTTCAATAAATTTCCTAAGAAGAAAAATTGTTCAAATTGAATCAAATGGATAACGCGACATTTCTATAGTGAGCCTGCAGCGTTAGTTCATTCAAATGTTTATTGAGACGCCATCTCCCGATTGAAATAATTTGACTTTTTATGTTATGAACAATTTAGAGATAGCAAAAAAATTTCAGAAAATAGGAACATTTCTCGAACTTAAAGGAGAGAATCCTTTTAAAGTACGGGCCTATTTAAATGCGGCGAGAGTTCTTGAAAATCTTCAAGAAGATATCAGCAGTTTAATAGAAAAAGAAAAATTAACGGAGGTTAAAGGCATCGGCACTGCCTTAGAAGAAAAGATTACCGAATTGATGGCTACCGGAAAGCTGAAATATTATGACGACCTGAAAAACTCTATACCTCCCGGCCTGATTGAAATGCTTGCCATATCCGGCATGGGGCCAAAAAAGGTAAATATTATTTACCGGAAACTAAAAATCAGAGATATTGGCGAGTTAGAATACGCTTGCAATGAAAACCGTCTTATCGATCTCGAAGGATTTGGTAAGAAATCCCAGGAAAATATTCTTAAGGGAATTAAAAACCTTAAAAAATATCAAAACTTTCATTTGTATAATTCTGCTTTATTAGAGGCAGAGGTACTGCTTGAAAATCTTAAAAAAAATAAAAATACTATATCTATTAGTATCGCTGGAAGTTTGAGAAGAAAAAAAGAAGTTGTAAAGGACATTGATCTTGTAGCGGGTTCTAAAAAGCCGGATTTGCTAATGAATGCATTTGTGGCAAACAAGCTTGTGGAAAGTGTAGTATCTCATGGCAAAACAAAATCAAGCGTAACTCTAAAATCAGGAATAAACGCGGATTTACGCGTTGTGAAAGAGGAAGAATTCCCTTTTGCTCTTCATCATTTTACCGGTTCCAAAGAGCATAATACGGATATGCGAAATAGAGCAAAAAAAAATGATCTAAAAATGAATGAATACGGCCTCTTTAAACATAATAAGCTTATTTCCTGCAATGATGAAATGAACATATTTAAAAAACTTGGGCTGGCTTACATCCCGCCGGAACTGCGAGAAGGATTGGGAGAATTGGAAGCAGCAGAAAAAGGTAGAATTCCACATTTAATAGAAGAAAAAGATATACAGGGAATTTTTCATGTACATACTAATTACAGCGATGGCAATATGAACATCAGGGAAATCATCCAAGTTTGTAAAAAATTGGGATATCAATATGTGGGGATTTCAGATCACAGTCAGGCTGCTGCTTATGCAAATGGCTTAAAAGAAGAGGATATCATCGAGCAGAGAAAAGAGATTAAAAAGATTAATAAAAGTCTCAATGGATTTAAAATCTTTCATGGTATTGAAGCGGACATACTTCCAGACGGGGAAATAGATTACGGGTCTAAAATTCTTTCAGGATTTGACTTTGTTATAGCCTCTGTTCACAGCAATTTTGCAATGGGAGAAAAAGAAATGACAGAGCGCATTATTAAAGCCATTGAAAATCCCTATGTAACGATGTTAGGACACCCCACAGGGAGACTTCTCCTTGCAAGAGAACCTTATTCGGTAAACCTGAAAGAGGTGATAGATGTCGCTGCGTCTCACAATGTTATTATAGAGTTAAACGCCAATCCCCATCGTCTCGATCTCGATTGGAAATGGTGCCGTTATGCGAAGGAAAAAAAAATCAAAATAAGCATTAATCCAGATGCCCATAGTATAGAGGGGCTGAACCATACTGTTTATGGAATTGAGATTGCTCGAAAAGGCTGGCTTACCAGGAAAGATTGTTTCAACACTCTTGGAACAAAAGAAATAGAAGCAAGTCTTAAGTCTAAAAAAAAGAAATAATAAATTAGTGCCTGTAAATTCCTCTATTTCCCTCTCAACTTTTTGATTGTTTATTTTCCTCTCCTGAGATATATTATTTTACGGCTTTCTGTGCCTCCTCTATAGTTTATTGGATCATTGGTTTAGCCCAATAAGCTATAGATGGAGGCTTTTTTATTATTAAAAAACGTATGTTAGAGCATAGGTTTGAAAGTGTTTAGTGAGCGTATTCCTTGTAGCTTGCTGCAGGGTGCTTCAATTATTTCTAAAGGAAAATGATGAAACAAAAAAAATTAAGAAACATTGCCATTATTGCCCATGTGGATCATGGCAAGACAACGATCGTAGATGGGATGTTGAAGCAGGCGGGCATCTTTCGTTCTAATGAAAACGTGCAGGAAAGGGTGATGGATAATATTGATCTGGAACGGGAGCGAGGCATTACCATAATGGCTAAAAATACTGCCGTTGATTTCAACGGTGTGAAAATTAATATTGTCGATACACCGGGACACGCTGATTTTGGTGGCGAAGTAGAAAGGACTTTGAAAATGGTGGATGGAGTATTGCTATTAGTTGATTCATCCGAAGGACCTTTACCCCAAACGAGGTTTGTCCTTAAAAAAGCGCTTGAACTGAATTTGCCCCCTATCCTGGTTATTAATAAAATTGATTGCGCTGACGCGAGAATACAGGAGGTTTTGAACGAGGTCTATGATATGTTCATCGATCTCGACGCCGCTGAAAAACAGCTGGATTTCCCGGTCGTTTACACTAACGCAAAAAAAGGAATTGCAAAACTTCACCTGGAGGATCGATCGGATAACTTAAAACCGCTTTTTGATCAAATACTCCAGGCCATACCTGAACCAGCAGGAGGTAAAGATGAAATTTTGCAGCTCCTGATTACCAATATTGGTTACAGTGATTACCTTGGTAGAATTGCTGTGGGCAGGATCTTCTCAGGGACAGTGAAAGTCGGGGATACGGTGGCTATGGTGAACAGCAAAGGAGATTCTATGAAAACCAAAATAACGGTCATTTATACCTTTCAAGGCCTTGAAAGGGAAGAGACTAAAGAGGCGTCTGTCGGAGATATTGTGGCCCTTGCCGGTATTGAAGGAATAAACATAGGGGATACGATTACTAACGCGGAAAAACCAAGTCCATTGCCGAGAATAAAGGTGGATGAACCTACTATATCTGTTGTCTTTTCTATTAATACATCTCCCTTTGCTGGCAGGGAAGGAAAATATGTTACTTCAAGAAACCTCAGAGAAAGACTCGAAAAGGAACTGCTTTACAATGTGTCCATTAAAGTAGATTTCTCTGATGCAGATTCGTTCAAAGTCATGGGACGGGGAGAATTGCAGCTTGCAATTCTCATTGAAATGATGCGGAGAGAAGGGTATGAGCTTTCCGTATCCATGCCCGAGACTATCACAAAAGAAGTTAACGGTGTTTTACATGAACCGATGGAACTGCTTGTTATTGACCTGCCGGAAGAGTATACAGGCATTGTGACCCAGCAGATAGGGATGCGTAAAGGGAAGATGTTGAAGATGCAGAACAATGGATATGGCAGGGCAAGACTGGAAGCCAGAATTCCTTCGCGTGGATTAATAGGTTTCAGGTCACAGTTTTTAACGGATACAAGGGGAACCGGTCTATTAAATCACCTGTTTGATGGATATGAGCCCTGGCTGGGGCAAATGTCAAAAAGAAATACAGGAGCCCTCATCGCGGACCGGATGGGGAAAACAACTGCTTACGCTCATTTTCACCTGCAGCCACGAGGGATATTGTTCATAAAAGAGAACACAACGGTTTACACTGGGATGATTGTGGGGGAAAACTCAAGGAGCAATGATTTGGACGTTAATATTACTAAAGAAAAAAAGCTTACCAACACCCGCGCAGCAGCAGCAGATGAAGCCCTGCAACTGGTTCCGCCAAAGATATTCAGTTTAGAGGAAGCTATAGAGTTTATCAAAGAAGATGAGCTTGTGGAAGTAACGCCGCAAAACATACGAATGCGAAAAAAAATCCTCGAAGCAAACAAAAGAAAACGCTGAAATATCCTGAACGTGCTTCAACATTTCTAACCACTAAAAAAAACATTGCAATAAATTTTTATACTTGGTACAATTGCGTTGTAAGCGTGAAGTTTTATGGTTTTATGCTATGTCAATATGTTGATATTGGCATCGTGGGATAAGCAACAATTTCTCATGTGGTTTTTTCAACGTTGATGGTCTTTATAGCAGTACCGGCTTCAAAATTTTTTCTTACGTAAGGCAGGTGAGTAGCAGATGAAAGGAACAGTTAAGTGGTTTAACTCCAATAAGGGGTATGGTTTCATTACCCCGGAGTCCGGCGAGGATGTATTCGTCCACTTTTCAGCCATCCAGGCGGAGGGCTATAAAAACCTTGAAGAAGGAGAGTCAGTGGAATTTGAAGTAACCAACGGACCCAAAGGGCCTCAGGCTTCGAATGTAACGAAGGCATAATTTTTTCGGTTTTTAAAAAAGGGCTAACATCAATACTTGTTTGAGATGTTGGCCCTTTCATTTTCCGGGTGGAAGATGTCCCGTACGAAAGCAAGAAGTTCTTCATTTTTTTCTTCCCATTTTTGTCTATTCCTCATCAGGAGATAAGGAATAGATGTAATGGGCAAGATCCCAGGCCCGGAATTCTCTTCCCTGGAGAAACGTCTCGCAAACAACCTCCGTTTTTAATAAGTTGTGGAAATTTCGAGAATTTTGGGTAAAAAACATAAAAAAGTATTGTCCAGGGTAGGCTTATTGGCAGCCTGTGGGATGCTGACTCTTGTTGCAGTAAGTGGTTTTGTTTATATATTCAGGGATCAATTAATAAAATTAGTTCGACAGCAGGATTTATTGGAATATCCTGAAGCCAAACGTTGTTCAGAATGCCACAAGCTGATATATGACTCATGGAAAGAGAGCCGTCATTCTATTGCCTGGAAGAGTGAAACTTATATCGAAGCAACAAAAAATAGAAGCCAGGAAAAGTGCTTTCCCTGTCATATCCCGGTAGAAGTAAAAGCAGGAATAAAACCATCTCCAAGACTTAATAACAGGGAAGATGGGATTTATTGCGTCCCCTGTCATGTTATAGATAATAAAATGAATGGTCCTTACGACCTGTTTTCTCCACCCCATCCCACCATACAAAATCCGGAATACCGCAAATCAAAAATTTGTGGATCATGTCATGAAAAAACATATAAAGAATGGTTATCAACCGGTGAACAAAAAACATGTCAGGAATGTCATATGCCGCGTTTAAAAAAACGCCTGGTCCAAAAATTTCCTCTTGGGTTATTGCACGCCAAAAAACTAGTAGGAGATCATCGTTTTATTCATGGAGAAATAACCGCTAAGGATCTCCTTGTCAGTGCTGAAATGAAAGACAATCAATTATTTATTACTTTATTAAACCGGCTTATACCTCACTTTTTGCCCACAGCAACCAGTGGAGACCCCCGCTTGTTTCTCTATATAAGACTTTTTGACAGGGATGGTAAAGAGATAGAAAAATTTAAAGAAATTTTTGCCCCACAACAGAAGACAGCGCTGCCTTTCGGTAAAAAGATAATTTTGAAATATCAACCGGCCGATAGCACAAATCGGATAGAGGTATCACTTCAATATAAACCATCCTGGTCTAAAGAAAAAAAGGTACTTCGGTACATTGAACTTATCAGTTAAACTCATCTTAAATAGGTCTATTTTTTTCGCCATTTCAGAGCTTAATTTTCGGCAGTCCTTACTATCCTCAGGACGGTAGCCCTATTTGGTTCTGGCCCCTGGCCGGTTTAGGTTATAAGAAAGACGGTTAATTTTGTTGATTTATTTTCCAGCTTGTTGTAGAGTACTAAGGTGAAAGTAATTCATCATCTTTAATTTCAGGAGGTGTTTTATGAAAGGTTCTCTGAAGGTTTTATTTATTATATTCGCTGCACTGAGTATACTTTTGCCATTTCAGGCGAAAGCAAAAGATGTCGTGATCAGAAAACCACCTGAAACATTAGATAAATTCTATCCACCATTAAGCAAAAAACCGGAATTTATTATTCAGATGCATAAGATGTCCACTCATTTTGGCGGTGTATTTGTTGATATGGGTGAGAAGGATTGGGAAAATGCGGAAAAACATGGTGACCAATTGGCAGAAGAGTATAAAAAAACCTCAGAAATGGTGCCTGAATGGAAAGATTACTTTAATCTGGAAGCAGCAGCAAGCTTTGCAAAAGCGGTAAAAACTCGCGATCCTAAACAAATTGGTAAAGCTTCCAATGAATTGGGTAAAACCTGCGGTTCATGCCATGCTGCAAATCAGATCGCTGTATGGACCCGTTATCACTGGCCTTCATTAAAGTCGATGAAAATTATTGATCCTGTAAGTGAAAAAGAACTGGAATACGGAAAATATATGAGAGGCCTGTCGGGGGCGTTTAAAGGCGTAACAGTAAATTTTGGTGAAAACCAGTATGATAGAGCCGGTAAGGCCCTTAACGCTTTTAAGAAAAAATATTTGGAACTAAGGTCTACCTGCTCTAAATGTCATACGGATGATAATGTCAAACAATTTTTTGTGGGTGATGACATCATTGCAGCAATGAGCAACATGAAAAAGGAACTTGCGTCGGCAAAACCTAACATAGGAAACTTCTGGAAAAATGTAGGCATCGTAGGAAAACAAGGATGCAAGATGTGTCATCTAACCCACCGTGCCTACTCAAAAATTCAGAAAATTTGGGAGGAAGCAAAATAACTTCGAAATTAAATTGGCTGAAAGAGTTGGATTGTTTTGGATAGGGTCGGACTAAACCAATAGGTTGTTTTTTAAAATATTAGCAATCTACAAATCATATTCATTTATTTAAGCATTTAAAACCTGGCCTGAGGGCCAAGTCAGAGTTAATGGGCTATGCCCTATCTTGTCATTCCTGAATGCTCCCACGTTGTTATGCACGAATGTTCCTCGCTTAAAGCATGCGAGGACAAGCTTTATCGAGGTGCATGCGGGAATGACAGGTTGGGAATAACCATATGTCTCTATTGTCATGCCCGAGTGTTTGCATCGGGCATCCAGAATAAAAAACTCAGCCTGGATTCCCGGGCTCCTCCTGGGTCGGTTTTTTATTGGTGATAGATACTGGAAGTAAAGTAAAAAGTAAGTCAGTTCAGCTAATAGCTGGAAAAGCCGCTCAGGAATATAATCAAAGGAAAAGCAGAATTAAAAAGTATCGGATCAAAACCTAATATCGGTAGCAGGCGATTTTTAATATCTGTTTTATCCCCAGTACGCAAGACCGGTTTCCTGAAGACTGGAAAGCAGATTGTGGAATGGGACAATTCTTATGCCATAAAAATAATTGCCGCTGTGTTTTACATGATAGGTAATGTTAAATTTTATTAAAGGGGAACCTTTTTCCCTGTCTTTCATTGAGAAGGGGACGGCTACCAGGTTTTTAGGAGATTGGTTTTCACCATGAAGTCCTATAACAAGTTCTGCTTTCAGCTCCGACGGGTCCATTTTACCCGGATCGACTAAAATCTCTATCTGGAGCGGTGTACGGGGCATTAAAATATCACCTTTAATTCCTTTTACGGTTATATTCTGGATGCCGATCGTGGAAAAACGCGCCCGGATTCTTCTCTTCCATAAAGTCAGTTCCCTAATATCCTTGTAATCATTTTCATACAGTTGCACTTCTCTTTCTGCCACCGGCAAATAAAACCGGTCATAATATTCTTTTACCATTCTTGTGGAGTTAAAATAGGAACTGATCTGCGATATAGAATCTTTCATCATTTTTTCCCATCTTTCTGAATAGCCGTCTGAATCCTGCTGGTAATAGAGCGGGATAATTTCTTTTTTTAGAATGTCCATCATGGCAAGGTTGTCAACCCTGTCCTGATGCTCCTGGTTTGTATGGCTAATGCCAGGGTCAATTGCCCAACCAATTTCAGGGTTGTAAGCCTCTTCCCACCATCCGTCCAGGATCGACAAATTTATTACTCCGTTGGCTCCTGCTTTCATACCACTGGTACCGCTTGCCTCATGTGGTCTGATGGGAGTGTTTAACCAGAGATCGACCCCTTGCGTCAGCAACCTTCCCACAGAGATATCATAATTTTCCAGGAAAATAACTCTTCCTCTTAATTCTTTAGACCGGCCCAGGTCTACAATATATTTAATAACATCTTTTCCTGACTGGTCTGCGGGATGAGCTTTTCCGGCAATGAGCAGCTGCACCGGCTTTTGGGAATCGTTTGCCATCCGGACAAACCGCTTAAGATCCTTAAAGATCAGCGCTCCCCTTTTATAAAGAGCAAAACGTCTGGCAAAGCCAATGGTAAAGATTTTATGACCCAGCTTCTCCAGGGTTTCCTGCAGGAGCTGGGGCTCTTCGCCTCTTTGCTTGTATTGAAGAGCTATCTGTTCCTTTATTTCGTCAAGAGCTTTCTTTTTCTGCGCCTGGTGTGTATCCCAGAGCGCTTTTTTTGGAACATTTTCAATCTTTTTCCACGCTTCGGCATTATCACACTCTTTTTCCCATTTGATGCCAAGATGTTTTTCTAAAAGCAGGCGCATTTCATCTCCCATCCACGTGGATAAATGGACGCCGTTGGTAATAGATGAAATGGGTATCTCCTCCTCATTAACTCCGCTCCATACTTCAAACCACATCTTCCGGGCCACTTTACCGTGAAGTTTCGCCACGCCATTCGCTTTGCTGGTCAGTTTTAAAGCGAGTACGGTCATGGAAAAATGCGCTTTTTCATCTCCCGGTTTTTCCCATCCTAATTCTAAAAACTCTTCCCAGGACATCCCAATCTCTTTAACAAAATCGTAGAGATAATATTTCAGCAGATCTATCTCAAACGTCTCATTACCAGCGGGAACAGGCGTGTGAGTTGTGAAAACAGAGGATGCTTTTACCGCTTCCCGCGCCTCCTGGTAATTTAAACCTCGATCCATAAAGCGCTTGATTCTTTTTAACATTAAAAAGGCAGCATGCCCTTCATTAATATGATAAACAGAGGGTTTAATATTAAGTTCTTCTCTCAGTAATTTAAATCCACCAAAACCTAACAGGATTTCCTGTTTGAGGCGGTGATCTCTGTCCCCGCCGTACAATCGGCTGGTGACTTTCCTGTCTTCCGGGCTGTTTTCCGGAATGTCCGTATCCAGCAGGTAAAGCTTTACCCGTCCAACGAATACTTCCCAAACCCGGGACAGAAGTGTTCTACCGGGAATATCCACAGCAATACGGATTTCATCTCCTTTTTCATCTAAAAGGCTCTTGAGAGGCGCCCGCGAGCAATCCAAAAAAGGATAATTTTCTCTCTGAAAGCCTTCCATATCTATGGTTTGATCGAAATAACCTTCTTTATAAAGTAATCCGACTCCCACAAGGGGGAGATTTAAATCCGAGGCTGATTTCAGGTGATCCCCTGAAAGGACGCCTAACCCGCCTGAATAAATAGGAAAGGATTCGTGAAAGCCGTATTCCATGGAGAAGTAGGCTATAGGCATATCCCAGCTTATGGCTCCGGTTGCTTTATTGTAACTGTCTCTGCTGTTTATGTACTGTTTATATTTTTTGACCACCGTGTTGTAAAGGGTCAGAAACTTTTTATCCTTTGATTTTTCAAGCAAAACGTCATCAGAAACATCATGCAGCAGTTTGATAGGGTTATGTTTTAGCTTGTGCCATAATGCCGCATCAATTTCCTCAAATAATTTTTGCGCATTAGGGTGCCATACCCACCAGAGATTTCGTCCCATTCTCAGTAAATCATCAAGTTCTTTGGGAAGAGTAAGAGCGCTTGTGAACTTACGGTAGTGGGGGGTGCTTGTCCCCACTCCGGAGAAAGAAGTAAACAGGCTGTCTGAAAATGAACTTGTATCCAGGAGATTACTGCGTTTCGCGGCTTTTTCAACCGCGCATATGTAGGCGTCCAGGTATTTGCGATAAAACAGACGCCAATCCGCCATTTGAGCGATTTGCCGGGCCTGTTTATGAATATTTGCCAGTTCTTTTTCCTCTAATTTTAAAAAGTCGTGAAGAAAAAAGGTAAAATCAGAAATGAAGGTGTTTTCTTTACGGCCCTTTCTACGCATTACCGTAACCCCTTTTCCGGGTGAGTGGGAGAGGTCATTGGCCCATCTGCCGAATCCGGTTAAGTCGGTTGTCACAACAGGAACCGCATGCGCCGCACATTCCAGAGGTGTATATCCCCAGGGTTCATAAAAAGAAGGGAAAACACCCAGGTCGCAGGCAGAAGCAATATCATAATAAGGAAGATTGAATACGCCGTCATTTCCATCCAGATAGGCTGTAGAAAAAATAACATTAACTTTATTATGAAGGACATTGCGCAATCCCAATTTGTAGCAGGTTTGTATCACCGGGTCATTATGTTCATCGATAATATGCGTGGTCAGAGCCGCGGGTTTTCCCCATTCAGCGTGATCCTCCTGGATACGATTTTTGACTTCTTCTGAAACAACCCGATGCCCTGCAGCAAGCAAGACAAAGGCAACCACAGGCGGGACAGAAGAGTCATGGGAAATATCGTTTTCCAAACGTGCCAGAGATTCCAAAAGAACATCAATCCCTTTATTGTGAAATTCGTACCTGCCTGAGTGCAGAATAAACTTTGTTTGTTCGGGCAGTTCCTTTTGTAAAATTTTTCGGGAAAGTATAAGGAGATGCTCCCGGTTTTGATCCCGTCGCTTTCGGAAACGGGAAACATTAGGATAATCACGAACATTTAGACCATTATTGACAATGTGATCAGGAAATTTATTCAGAATAGCTAAAGACTCTTCCGCTGTGATGTCACTTATCGTAGTAAAGCAGTCCGCCTCTCTTGCAGCAGCGGTTTCCATAGAATGCTTGGCAGAGACATTAAAGTGTCTGGCTTCATCCCGCGGATTTTTGCCTGCTAATCCTTCCTGAACTTCAATCTTGTTTTCAGAGAGAGAACGTCCCAGAACTGTGGCATGAATGGTAAAGACCGTTCCGATTTCCGGGCTATGTTTTTTAATATATAAAAGTCCGCCGCCGCACATCCACTCATGAAAATGCGCGATCGATTCATCCCCTTCCTGGTAAAGGGTGTTATGAACTGTCTCTATAACTTCCGCGCAGGCGGTGGAAAAGAGTACCGGTTCTATATAATCCCAGTGGCCCGCGTATGAATCCACCCCAAAGTCTTTCCATAGGCTATACAAAAGATTCGCACTATCATAATGCTCCTTATAGTCCACGAGAACAGCCTTAGGTTTTCCCGGGATATCCCATCTTCCCAAGCGGCAAGACAGTCCTTTCTCTTTAAGAGCGGGCTGTATACGTTTCCACAGGGGCTCTTCTGTTTCTGTAAAGTCGGAATTTTTCTCAAGGTTTGGCCCTAAGACAAAGTAGTTTTCTCCAAAATGTTTAACGGCTTCCCCGGTCTTGGTACGGAGAACCGTATAAATTCCGCCGACTTTATTGCAAACTTCCCA